>DATHIT010000241.1:0-4286 GCA_035489915.1 Pseudonocardia sp.
GGCCGACGGTGGCCGACGGCTCCCCCGGTGGCGGCGACGTGACCGCCGACGAGCAGCGCTCGATCATCGGCGAGCTGGACCGGCGCTACCCGAACCACCCGAGGGTGGCCTCACTGCCCAACATCCAGGAGCTGAACATCGCCGCCGTGGCCACCGAGCTGCGCGGCGAAAACAGCGCCGCGCTGGCCCCCGCCTGCCGACCCTGACCTCAGGAGGACCCATGTATCTCGTCACCGGATCGACCGGGAATGTCGGAGCCGAGCTGGTCCGCGCGCTGATCGAGGACGGCGCGCCGGTCCGGGCCTTGACCAGGGTGGACACCGGCAAACCGACGCCCAACGGCGTACAGCTGGCCGTCGGCGACCTGAACCGGCCGGAGACACTGCGCGACGCGCTGGCCGGGGTGTGCGGGCTGTTCCTGCTGCCCGGTTACCAGGACATGAAGGGGCTGCTGGCCGAGGCGGCGTCCGCCGGCGTGCACCGGGTGGCGCTGCTGTCCGGTAGCTCCGCCGACGGCGACCAGAGCAACGCGATCACCCGCTACATGAGCGCCTCGGAGGCCGCCGTGCACGGCTCCGGGCTGGCCTGGACGGTGCTGCGGCCCAGCGCCTTTATGTCGAACACCCTGGAGTGGGTGCCGCAGCTGCGCGCCGGGGACCTGGTGCGCGCGCCGTTCGCCGGGGTCCGCGCGGCCACCGTGGATCCGGCCGACATCGCGGCGGTCGCGGCGCTGGCCCTGCGCGACCCGGCGCACGCCGGCCAGACCTACCGGCTGACCGGGCCCGAGGCGCTGCTGCCCGCCGACCGGGTCGCCGTGTTGGCCGAGGTGCTGGGCCGGCCACTGCGGTTCGCCGGCCAGGCCGACGACGAAGCGCGCGCGGAGCTGTCGGCCAGCATGCCGGTGGAGTACGTCGACGCGTTCTTCAGCTTCTACGTCGAGGGCACGTTGGACGAGTCGCCGGTGCTGCCCACCGTGCCGGAGCTGACCGGCCGGCCGGCCCGCACCTTCCGCGAGTGGGCCGAAGCGCACGCCGCCGAGCTCACCTGAGTCGGTGATCCGTTAACCGCTAGCTGCGGGGGGCTCGTCGGCGAGCGCGTCGTCGATCAGTGACTCCAGCTCGGACAGCGTGCGGTGTGGGCCGTCGGTGCGCAGCACGACCACCCCGTCGTCGTCGGCGCCCGACGCGGCCAGCCCAGCGGTGATGTCGTGCGCGGCGCGCAGTGCGGTCTTGCCGAACCGGTCGGTGGCCAGGTGCTTCGCCGGTGGCGGTTGTTCCTCGGTCAAATGCTGGCGTCCCTCTCAGTGCGGCGGCGCCGCGGCGTCGCGCGGTGTGACCAGTCGGTTACTATTGTCGCATCGCCCCCGGGGTACCCGCTCGGTACGGAGGCAACTGATGGGCAGTCTGGTTCTCTCCCATTGGCTATGCATGCTCTGCGAGGTGGAGGGCCGTGACGCCGCGGCCGAGCCAACCTGTTGGAACTGCGGCGGCCAAGTGGTAGTGACGGCGCGCCCCACTGTGCCGCTGCGGCCCGGCGCCGACGCGGAGTAAACCCGCGCCGACGTCGGACACGAGACACTAGGTCACGAGGTCACGAGGTCATCGCGCACTGGCCCCGATCCCCACGGGTCGGCCCCGCGGCGGACGGCTTGATGTCGAAATCGAAGATCGCCGTCGGCAGGTAGAGCGAACAGCACGCGTTCGGGATGTCCACCACGCCGCTGATCCGACCTTCGAGCGGTGCCGAACCGAGCAGCAGGTACGCCTGCTCCCCGGAGTAGCCGAACTTCTTGAGGTACTCGACCGCGTTCAGACACGCCCGCCGGTAGGCGACCGTCGCGTCCAAGTAGTAGTTGGTGTCGGTGTCATGGTCCACCGAGACCCCGATGAAGGTGAGGAACTCGGAGTACCGAGGCTCGACGTTGCCCGGCATGAAGATCGGATTGGTGGTCACTCCGTAGGTCTCCATCCCGCCCTTGATCAGGTCGACATGGAAGTCGATGAAGCCACCCATCTCGATCGCCCCGCAGAACGTGATCTCGCCGTCCCCCTGGCTGAAGTGCAGGTCGCCGCCGGAGAGCTTGGCGTCCTTCACGTGCACCGGGTAGAAGACCCGCGATCCTCGGGTGAAGTTCTTGATGTCGTGGTTACCGCCGTTCTCCCTGGCCGGAACCGTGCGCGCGCCTTCCCGAGCAATCTTCTGCGCCAACTTGCCGTTTGCCTTGCCGCCCAGGCTGTTGGCCTCCAGCGGGGGCAGCGCCAGTGGCGGAACCCGGTCCGGATCCGTGTCGATGAGGGCCTGCTCGCGGCGGTTCCACCGGGCCAGCAGATCGGCCGAGGGCGCGGTGCCGAACAGCCCGGGGTGGGTGATGCCGGTGTAGCGGATCCCGGGCAGGTGCCGGGACGTGGCGACCTGGCCCTGGAAGTCCCAGATTGCTTTGTACGACCGCGGGAAGTAGTCGGTCAGGAAACCGCCGCCGTTCTCCCGGGCGAAGACCCCGGTGTAGCCCCAGCCCTGGCCGGGGGCGTCCCCGAACTCCTGGGGAGCCTGCACCGGGCCGAGGTCCAGGATGTCCACCACGAGAAGGTCGCCCGGCTCGGCGCCCTCGACCCCGATCGGGCCGCTGAGCATGTGACAGCGGGTGAGATCGACATCGCGGACGTCGTTGGCGGAGTCGTTGTTCCCGATCTGAGCATCTGTCCATTCGCGGCACTCCACCCGGAAGCTCGAACCGGGACGGACCATCACCGCGACCGGGACATCCGGGTGCCAGCGGTTGTGCCCGGGCACCGCCTGGTCGTGCATCGACTTCGCCTGGTCGACGGTGAACACCACTTCAGGCATAGTTTTTCACCCTTTCTCCTCAGCCGGCGGGCGCCGGTAGATCGGGACGAGGGGCATGCGTCGGGGCGCCGCCACGGGGCTCGTGGTGGCGGGTCATCGGCACCAGCGCGGTGAACACCACGACGCCGAACACCCCCAACGCCAGTGCGTAGGTTCCCGGCGCCTGCCACAGCCCGGTGAGCAGTAGGAACGCCGGGATCGCGGCGGTCACCCAGCCCTCGATGGCGGTGACCCAGCCGGTGTAGCGGGCCAGGCCCTCGTGTTTGAGCCCCAGAAGCACGAAGAACAGTGCCCACAGGAAGGCCCAGAAGATCCAGATCACCCCGAACGCCGGGTCGCCGACCAGGGCGAAATTGACCCACGAGTAGCCCACCGCCGCGATAGCCACGAAGAGCGAGAAGTAGCCCACCCCGGTGGTGTCCAAGCCGGTCAACAGCCCGATCCCGACGTACAGGTAAGTGAATCCGAACAGGTACAGGCCAGAGGCGGCCAGGATCTGCGCGGGGTCCCCATTTGCGGTGAAGATCAGATAGGTGGGGGTCACCACCTGGAGCCCGCCGACGAACAGGTTCACCGGGGCGGCCGCCTTGGGATCCACCTTGCCGAGCAGCATCAGCCCGTTTATGAACAGCACCACGCCTACGTAGAAGAGCCCAACAGTGCCCATTACATACAACCTCCTCCTCGCGTGCCTCGGCGCGAAGCCGGCTGCGGTCACGGACGAGGCAGCGAGTTCCATCTCGGGTCAGCGGGAGTGGCGCGCCGCGCCGAGGGCGGAACGGCATCGGTCACGGTGGGCGCGTCACGGCTCGCCTCCTCCCGCGACCGGTGGCCGGCTACCGCGGGCGGGGTGCGGGTCAACATCGGCGGGGTGTAGCGACGACGTCCGGGCCGGCCGCACCGCGGACAGTCCTCGGCGCTTCGAGCGGTTCCGATCGACCGGCGGAGCTCCCAGGGTCCACAGGCCGTGCACCCATATACGAAAATTGCCACAGTTGTCACCCCGACACATCATCGTATCGACAGCCTCGCCATAGTAGTGATGCCAGGAGACCAGCGACAGAGGCCTAAGAAGAGTATTTCTCCCTGGACTATTCCGCGGGCCTGACTGGATCAATCAGGATTCCACGAATTTGTATTCAAAAATTGCAAGACTGTCCGCGATCATTTGCCGCTGAAAAATTGCGGTGGCAACAATGAGAAAATCTAAAAGAGCGGTTTGGAGACGAACGGCTCAGGGAGCACACCCACATGGTCTCCTCGGCGTCGCCTGATTGGATGCGAGCGAACCGGGTTGGCTTACGCATCTGTGCGGAGGGTTGCGTTCATGGGCTCCTGGGGGCAGCCTGCAGGGGCTTCACCGCCCAGGACCCCGGCGGATCTGTCTATCGTGCCCCCGAAGGGTCGTCATGCGCCTTCCCAGTATCCGGTCACCCGCCGGC
>DATHIT010000242.1:0-13060 GCA_035489915.1 Pseudonocardia sp.
TGCGTCAATTCTGGGTGCCCGTGATGCGAGCAGCCCTGGTCCAGCCTGGCGGCGACCCGGTGCGCGGCCGCGTGCTGACCACCAACCTCGTAGTGTTCCGATCCCGGAGCGGAGAGCTGGGCTGCCTCGACGAGGCGTGCCCCCATCGCCGAGCGTCCCTCGCTCTCGCCCACAACAGCGGAGACGTACTCACCTGTCTGTACCACGGCTGGAGCTTCGATCCCACAGGCGCCTGCGTCGACGTGCCGACCGAGCCTGCCGAGCACCGAGAAACGTTCGCCGCGCGCGTCAAAGTAAACAGCTACCCGGTCGCCGAAGCGGGCGGCATGATCTGGGTGTATCTCGGCGATACCGCCCGTGTGCCACCGGTCCCTGATTTCGAGTTCAACGCCTTGCCGGCAGACCATGTCCGCCCGATGGTCGCCATCACGTCCTGCAACTGGCTTCAATGCCTCGAGGGCCTCATCGACACGGTTCATGTCGGCCAGCTGCACCAGGCATGGCTACCCGACACGACGAGCCAGCTCGGTGAAGTCGCGGCCGAGTCCGCGCCCTCGATCTCGCTCCATGACACCGCGTACGGACTCCGTTCAGTCGCCGACAGACCTCTAGGCAACGGCATCCATTACGTACGGTTTACCGAGTACGTCGCACCGTTCTGGTCATTCATTGCGCACGGGGAGAAAGAAGATCGCGTCACGATGGGCATCGTTCCTATCGATGACTACAACACGATGCAGTGGTTCGTCTGGTACGACCACAATGCACCCCTGCACGACGGCACTGAACTGGCAAAACAGTTCGCCCCGCTGCTGGAAACACCGGACGACTTCGCCTCATCCCTGCGCGGCAAGCCGCTGTGGGGCCAAGACCGGAGCATCCTCGGCGGTGGTCATTTCACCGGAATTTGGAACATCGTGCTGGAAGACGTAGCGGTCCAGGAGAGCCAAGGCACGATCATGGACCGGACACAAGAGCGTCTCGGTTCGAGCGACCAGGGCATAACCCGAGCTCGGCATCTCCTGATCCGTGCTGCTCGCGCACATCAAGCCACCGGCGCGATCTTCCCTGACCCACATCAACTCAGCCTTGCTGACATCCGCGCGCTCGCCGTCGACACCTCGGACATCACCGCGCTGAATCCCCTGGCCAGGTGAGGGCCAGCAGATCGGTAGTGATTACGTGCTGGTCGGCCTGTTCCTGCTGTTCGACGCGATGAGCAGGTGGTTGCACAATCCTCTTCGTCCACGCGACTTTCAGGGCAGCGCCGCACCAGCGTGACTGGCTCCGCCACGCATGCGCACGGCATCAAGGCTGGGCGGGGCACCGAACAGGCGCCGATACTCCCGGCTGAACTGGGACGGACTGTCGTATCCGACGCGATTGCCCACACCGGTGATGTCGTTCGGACTGTTCGCCAGCAGCAATCGCGCCGCCTGCAGCCGGATGTGCTTCTGGAACTGGATCGGGCTCATCGCGGTCACCGCCTGGAAGTTCCGGTGGAACGCGGAGACACTCATCCCCGAAAGCTGTGCCACCTCCTCAACACGGAACGGCCGGGTGTAGTTCTCCCGGATCCACCGCACAGCGCGTCTGATGTGGGTCAGGCTGCTGTCGGCCAGGCCGAGCTGGCGCACGACGTCACCCTGTTCCCCGGTCATCAACCGCCAGAGGATCTCGCGCTTGACCAACGGGGCCAGTGCCTTCCGGTCCCGCGGCCGGTCAAGCAGGCGCAGCAGGCGCACGACAGCGTCGAGCAACTCGTCCGGGGCGTCACTGACCGCGATTCCCGGCCGTGCAGTACCGAGGGACCGCGGCAGATCCCCCGGCCCGACCTGCAGCAGCAGCTCCGCGACGGCGGCAGGCTCCAGGGTCATCCCGAAACCAAGCACTGGGCGGCCTGGGGCGGCGTCGATGACGTGCCCCGTCACCGGGAGGTCGACCGACGCGACCAGGTACTGACCAGCGCCGTACTCGTAGACGCGGTCTCCTAGCGCCAGACGCTTGCCACCCTGAGCGACGACCGCCAGCACCGTGCCGGACATCGAGGACTCCGGCGGAGCAGTATGGTCAAACTTGCAGATCCGGACGCCGTCGATGGCCGTGGTCAAATCGGGACGCACATGCCGTTCCAGCTGTTCTCGAAGCTCGTCCAGAGACATGTCACGATTGCAGCACACGACCCAGGGCGACCGTCGGCAGCGAGAGGAATGTGCAAGAACTCGCGCGTTTCGTTACAGCGCCCGCCGAGCCTCGGTGACACAGTCGGCCCATTCGACGGTCCGTAGTCTCAGCCATAGGGCTGATCCGCTGTGGCCGGGTCGCCGTAGGTGATCGCGCGCTGAGCCCGCCGGTTGAACCCGAGCGCGAGCAACCAGCTCGCGAGGGTGGCGAACCGATTGCGGACGCCGGCGAGGAAGGCGATGTGAATGGCGCCCCACATCACCCAGCCGAGGAATCCGGACAACTCAAGCCGGCCGAGCTTCAGCACCGCGTGCCCCCGGTATATGTAGGCAGCGCTGCCCAGGTCGCGGTAGTGGAACGGCGCCGGCTCCCCCGCCTGATTCGCCACCCTGCGCCTGATCACCCCACCCACGTGCAGGCCGCCCTGCATCGCCACCTCGGCCACTCCCGGCAATTTGTCACGACTCGCGGCATCTCCGATCACCCAGATGTCAGGGTGGCCAGGCACGGACAGGTCCGCTTCGACGGGGATGCGACCCTGTCGATCCTGGGTGGTAGCCGTCGCCTTGGCGACAGCGGACAGGAACGGTGACGCTTCCACACCCGCGGTCCACAACACGGTCCGCGCTGGGTACCGGGTCTTCGTGCCGTCTTTCGCGGTGGTCACCAACCCGGTGGCGTCCACATCGGTCACGAACACCCCGAGCCTGGTCTCAATATCGAGGCCGGCCAACGTCTTCTGGGCCTTTGCCGACAGCGACGGTCCGAAAGACCCGAGCACCGCATCCGCGCCGTCGAACAGCAGCACCCGCGCTTCGGCCGGATCGATCGAGCGGAATTCTCGCGCAATCGTGCGGGTAGCCAGCTCTCGGATCTGCCCAGCCAACTCGACACCGGTGGGTCCGGCACCGGTCACCGCGAACGTCAGCCACTCGCGACGCTGCTCGCGGTCGGGGATCGTCTCGGCCATTTCGAACGCGCCGAAGACCCGCCGCCGGATCGACAGCGCATCGTCGAGCGTTTTCAGGCCCGGGGCGAACCGGGCGAATTCCGGGTGCCCAAAGTAGGCCGGCCGCATCCCCGCCGCGACGATGAGATAGTCATACCCCAACTCGAACGTGCTGCTGTCCGGGCGCTTCACGGTAACCGCCCGACTCGCCACGTCCAGGCCATGGGCTTCGCCCGCAACAACCCGGACGCGGCGGTGCCGGCGCAGCAAAGTCCGCAACGGAATACTGATCTGTCCCTCAGATAGCAGCCCCGTCGCGCACTGATACAGCAACGGTTGAAAAACGTTGCTGGTGCCACGGTCGACCAGGGTCACATCGACATCTGCCCCAGCGAGTCTGCGCGCGGCGTACACCCCACCGAATCCACCACCCACGATCACAACCCGCGGTCGCCGCCCGGCCCCATCGTCCACCTCGGCCACCGTTACCCCCCAATGAGCACCCAGTCGAACAAGATCGCGAGATACAGGTTCCCACTGACAGCCAACACCACCCCGAGACACGGCACAGCGGCGCCACGGCCAGCCCGACCAGATAGATCGCGCCGACCACAGTGGCGGCGATTCCGTAGCCGCCGAGCTTGGAGATGATCGCGCCGGAGAGCAGCGGACCCAGGAACACGACGAACCGGGCCGCGTTGAACACGAACGCCGCCCCGGTGGCGCGCGATCGGCATCCGATTCCCCCGGCTGCCGATCACCCCGGAACGCATCCTCACCGCCCTCGCCACCCAGGAGGTGGTCCCGTCATGACCTGTTTGCGCAGCTCACACGTCGTGAGTGGCGATGGTCGCTATAGCGACCATCGCCACTCACGACCTCTGACCTGGGGGAATGCGTGATGAGTATCGACATCGAGCTGGCGGTGAACGGGGTGCGGCAGCGGGTCAGCGTCAGCGACGACGACCTGCTGCTGGAGGTGCTGCGGCGCACCGGCCACACCAGCGTCCGGGAGGGCTGCGGCGTCGGCGCCTGCACGGTGCTGGCCGAAGGGCGCAGTGTGAGCAGCTGCCTGGCCCGCGCGGTCCGCTACGACGGGGTGCCGCTGACCACCGCCGACGGGCTGGCGGACGACGACGACGACGTGGTCGAGCAGTTCGTCGCCGCCGCGGCGATGCAGTGCGGCTACTGCATCCCCGGGTTCGTGCTGATGGGCCACGAGCTCCTCGCGGAGAACCCTGCGCCCAGCCGCGCCGAGATCGCCGCGCACCTGGAGGGCAACATCTGCCGCTGCGGCACCTACCAGGAGATCTGCGCCGCCATCGAGGCCACCGCGCGGCGCCGGCAGGCCGACCAACAGCGGCGGTCGGCATGAGGGTCGACACTCAGCGCGGCGGCTTCGAGGTCGCCGTCTCCGGTCGCGGCGGGCGTCGGCTGGTTGTCTTGCACGCCCTCGCGCTCTCCGGGCGGCTGTGGGACCCGATGGCCGACGCGCTCGCCGATTCCCGAACGGTGCTCGCCCCGGACGCGCGGGGGCACGGCGGCTCGGACTGGGATCGCGCCCCATTCACCATCGCCGACCTCGCCGACGACGTCGCGGCCATCGTGGAGGCGTCAGCCGAGGGGCCGGTCGACGTGATCGGTCTGTCCATGGGCGGCAGCACCGCGATCCTGCTCGCCCAGCGCCGGCCCGACCTGGTCGCCCGCCTCGTGCTGGCCGACACCACCGCCTGCTACGGCCCGAACAGGGTGGCGCAGTGGACCGAGCGGGCGGAGAAGGCCGTCGATGTGCCGCGCGAGAAGCAGGTGGGGTTCCAGGTTGACCGGTGGTTCTCGCCGTCCTTCCTCCAGGCCCGGCCCGAGGAGGTGCGCCGGGTGTCCGACATCTTCGTGGCCACCGACTCGGCCGCGCACGCCGCCGCCTGCCACGCCTTCGCCGGTCTCGATGCGGAGCCCGGGCTGGGCGAAATCAAGGCGCCCACCCTGGTGCTGGTCGGCCGGGACGACTACGCCACCCCACCGGCCATGGCCGAGGTGCTCGCCGCCCGCATCCCCGACGCCCGACTCGAGGTGCTCGACGACACCCGCCACCTGAGCCTGATCGAGCGCCCGGACCTGTGGGTCCGCGTGGCGACCTACCTGAACGACTGAGGAGTCGCCGAGCCCGCGCAGCCGCGTCGGGCGATGGACCCACTCCCGGTGATCAGCTCCCTCGGAGGATGGAGATGATCTGGACGGTCACCTGCTCGCGTTGCGCGGGGGCCAGTCGACCGAAGTGCTGGCCAAGCATGTCGACCGGCAGCCACACCACCCGGTCAGCCAGAACGATGCCGTAATCAGTTTCGGTGGCGAAGGCTGTAGCCCGGTATCGAGTGCCGGTCTCGATCTCGGCGACGAGCACGGTGCGCCCACCCGCGGAGTTGTAAACGTCCGCCGAAACCACCGTGTAGAGCTCTCTCTCGCCGGTCAGTGGCGATGGGTCGGAGATCAGCACATCGCCCTGAGCGGGCCAGGGGCGAGCCTGGCTGCTCACCCGTTGCGCTTCCAGTCGGCCAACGCGGCTGTGCGTGCCGTGGCACGTGCGGCAAGCCGGTCCGGATCGTCGGCCTCAGCGAGCATCGCGACGTGCGCGGCCACGCCCCGGCGGGTCAGCTCCGCCAGCAACGCCTCATTCACCAGACCGGACACGGTCGTGCCGCTATCCTTGGCCGCTTCGACCGCGCGTGCGTAGGTCGAATCCGGCAGGGAAATGCCAATCTTGGTGGTCATACCACCAGTATAACCATCGGTCATACCACCTCAGAAGCAACGATATTGCCGCGCTGGCTCCTTTCACCGGGTCCGGCCGACGCCCTTCACGGCGCCAGCCGGACCCCAGGGCAGCGAAGCCTCGGCAGTCAGTCCTGCCAGAACGTCTTGGACACCTTCCGGCGCTCGGCGCGCGCGGCGGGGTCGGAGAAGTCTTCCATCCCATCGGTGGCGAACCGTCCCGGCTTGCTGGCGAACGGCTGGATCGGGATCTCGAACGCCATCGCGCCCGACAGCGGCAGGTCCGCCCCCTTGTTCAGCGCGAACTTGGAACGCCTGACGGTCACCGGGTTCTTCGCCAACATGACCTCGACCAGCGCGTCAACCTGCGCATTCAGGTCCTCCGGCTGGACCACCCGGTTGATCAGGTCGTACCGCTCGGCGGTCGCGGCGTCGAACAGCTGCCCGATCAGGTTCCATTCCTTGGTCTTGCGCCGGCCCGCGAACCGGGCAAGCCTGGTAACGCCTCCCCACCCCGGGGTGATGTCCCAGTCGATCTCCGGCATCCCCCACCGGCTCCGGTCGGTGGCGATCACGAAGTCACAGGTCAGGGTCAGCTCCAGACCGCCACCGGTGCAGACGCCGTCTACCGCCGCGATCGTGATCGGGGTGAGGTCCTCGATCGTCTGGGCGGTCTCCTGGTACTGCCGGGCCTGCCAGTACGGGTCATCGTCGGTCCAGGTGAGGAACTCCTTGATGTCGTCGCCGGCGCAGAACGTATCGCCGGCGCCGCGGAAGATCAGGACGCGGCACTCGCGGTCCCGCTTGACCCGGCGCACGGCGTCCTGCAGCTCGTCTGACATCTCGCGGTCCATCGCATTGTGCGACTCCGGCCGGTTGAACGTGATCGTGCTGATCACTCCGTTGCGCTCGAAGAGGATCTTCTTGTAGTCAGTCACGGCAGGCCTTCCGTCGATCGTCAACGCACATCAGAACGAGTGTTCGTTATCAAACGGTAGATCCATGCCTCCCCGGGTGTCAACAGACTGCAAACATGCAGCTAAGTCGCACACGAGCTGGAGCTTCACGTTTGAGGTGGCTTCCGCGCGAGGAGCACCTCGAACTAGCAGTCGTTCTGATGCTTGAGGGACGCAACGACCACCGACACCGCAGCGAGGAAATGATCGAATCTGGCGAGTGCGAAGGCGTATTCGTCGTTGATAGCTCGAAGGTGGGCGTGATCGCGATCATCGAGATGTACGAGGCCATTCCGACCTGGTTCCGTCCCGACGGCGAGCTCTCCGAGGAGCGGGTGGCCTACTTGTACGGGGAGTACGCCGTCCGCATCGCCGGCATAGGCGCGAGGTTGACTGTCAAACAGTCGGGGGCCAGAGCTGTTGCAGCTCTACTGACCCCGTGGTGGCTCACCCCGCGTTGGATGCCGAAACTGTCGCCACGACGGTAGGAGGCGAACTTGACGGGCATCGGTTCGCGCCCACCGGACGCCCGGACCGATGCAGCTTGGGCAGCGACCTGAGTGCCCTCGACGGCCTCGTGTTCTCCACCGGGCCCGGGGTGGCGAGCGGACAGATCGAGCACATGGAATGATTTAGCCCAGCGTGCAACTCCTCGCCGAGCACATAGGACACACACGCCGAGCGCTTGATCGCTCCGACGCCACCGCCGGTGATGACCCTAGGCATCAGTTGAGCTGAGGCGGGGCAGTAGTGCTCTGGCGTTGCCCTGGAACATCTGGTCGCGCAGCCCGTCGTCGAGCAAGGACGTCTTCTCAAGTTCTTGGGCGAGCCCCACGCAGACGTCGGCGGGAGTGAACGGGTAGTCGCTTCCGTAGTACAGCTTCGCCGGGTCGGCGACCGAGAGCAGCGCCCGCAGCAGCTCCTCCACTGGTGCTCCGGCGAGATCGAAATGGAGCTGTCTCATCGCCTCCCGGGCGCTGGGCGCCGCGCCGTCTCCAGGCTTGGTCAGCAGCGGGAGAAGCATGTCGATCCTATTGACCAATACGGGCAGGGCCGCGCCCGCGTGCGGCACGACCAGGCGCAACGATGGATGCCGGTTCGGCACACCGGAGAGTATGAAATCAGCGACCGACCGCGTGGACTCGAACATGAACTCGAGCATCGGCCTCGGGTATCGGCCAGAGAGATGTTCAGCGCCGAAGGGTGTGGTGGGATGGGTGAAAACCACCGAGTTCCGCGCGGCAACCTCCGCATAGATCGGCTCAAGGCGCTCGTCGCCGAGGTAGACCCCGCGCTGGTTTGATTCCAGCACAATGCCATCAGCACCGAGGACGTCGAGTGCGTAGCGCAACTCCACGACTGCTTCGTCGAACTCAGGCACGGGCAGGGTCGCGAAAAAGCCGAATCTGCCCGGGTACCGCTTGACCAGCCGGGCGCCCTCCTCGTTCACCTGGCGGGCCAGCGCGATGGCGTGATCCGAGTTGCCGAAGTGCACGCCGGGTGAGGAGATCGACAGGATCGCGGTGCGGACGTTCAGCTCGTCCATATCCCTCAGGGCCGAGAGCTCGTCCCATCCAGGAATAGCCGCGATGCCATCCGGGTGCTCCTCACCCGCCGCCAACAGAGCCTGGCGGTAGAAGTCTGGAACGTAGTGCGCGTGCAGATCAATTCTGCCAGATGCCATATCGTGAACAGCCTTTCCCAAGACCAGCCAGCTGTGAGTTTCCGGTTCTTGCCGCGCTCCGGTCCTTGGCCGGAGTTCGCCAGTCGCCTCGTCCAACAGTAGACCGCATTGTTCACTAGCGGAAGGTTGCGCGGCGGACGCACAGCTCGAGCGTGACTTGACTTCGTGTCAAATGCTGCCCGCCGCAGCCGCAACCGACCAGTTCAGGCGGCTGTGACGTCGGCCGCAATGCTGAGAGAGCAAGTTTGACCTGGTGTCAAGTCAAGTTTATGTTCGGCCTAGTGCAGTGAGGTTTGAGACGCGCTTCTCGATCGACCCCGCAGTCCCTCGAGGCGTGAATGACGACGGTGGGAATGGGCCCACAGGGCTAATAGTCGACCGTCGGCCAAAAGCTATCCAAAAGCTTGATCGTAATCCCCGCGCGAAACAAACGGAGAATGGCTAAATGTCTCAGACCTCGTCAACCTATCCGACGGAAACCGTCATCAAGAAGAGCATCGAACCTGCCCGCAGCGCCCAGCGCGTCGTTGAGGGGGTCCAGGCCCAGGGGGTACAGCACATCTTCGGCGTGCCCGGCGCCAAGGTCGACGAGATCTACGACGTCCTCGCGGGCGGCGGCCCACAGCTGATCGTCTGCCGGCATGAGCAGAATGCCGCGTTCATGGCGGCGGGCATCGGGCGACTGACCGGCACGCCCGGCGTCGTCCTGGTGACCTCGGGCCCCGGCACCACGAATCTTGCCACCGGCCTGGTCACCGCCAACACCGAGGGAGACCCGGTGGTGGCGCTGTGCGGGGCCGTCACGCTCCCTGACCGACTCAAGCGGACACACCAGTCGATGGACGCTGCCGGAATGCTCTCGGCGATCACAAAATACACCGCCGAGGTCACCGATCCGGGCAGCGTGCCCGAAGCGGTGGCGAACGCATTCCGGACGGCTGTCACCGAGCCGCGCGGGGCGGTCGCCCTGGTCCTGGCGAACGACGTCATGGCCGCTCCGACCGTCGCCAGCATCGCGGGACCGTCGCCTGTGGGCACCCTCGGTCCGGCGCCGGCGAGCGAGATCGAGCGGGCCGCCGAATTGGTCCGCTCGGCAAACCGTCCGGTGCTGCTCGTGGGCTTGCGCGGAGCCGACGTGGCGGCGTGCGACGCGGTTCGGCGGCTCCTGGCGGCAACCGGTCTGCCTGTGGTGGAGACCTTTCAGGCGGCCGGTGTGGTCTCACGGGAACTGGAGTCGCACTACGTCGGGCGCGTCGGGCTGTTCAAGAACCAGCCGGGCGATGCCGTGGTGGCCCAGGCGGACGTACTCGTCACCATCGGCTACGACCCGGTCGAGTACGACCCGAGACTGTGGAACACCGACCCGTCCCGCACGGTGATCCACATCGACTCGATCCCGGCGCAGTTGGACAACCACTACCAGCCGACAGTGGAGCTGCGCGGTGACGTGGCAAGCACCGTGGCCGCCCTCACCCGGCTGCTCGACGGCCTGGAGCTCTCCGGCGAGTTCGCCGCCACGGTCGATGCGCGGCGTGCGGCCCTCACCGAGATCGACCAGGCCGCGGCGCGGGCCGAACCTGGTCCCGCCGGGGTCAACCCCGCCGCGCTCGTCCTCGAGCTGCGGGCGAACCTCGACGACGACGCCACCGTGGCGGTCGACATGGGCACCAACTACATCCACATGGCCCGTCATTTCCGCACCTATCACCCCCGGCACCTGCTGTTCACCAACGGCCAGCAGACGCTCGGCGTCGCACTCCCCTGGGCGATCGCGGCCACCCTGGTTCGGCCGGGCAAGCAGGTGGTCTCGGTATCCGGCGACGGCGGCTTTCTCTACAGCGCCATGGAACTGGAGACCGCGGTGCGGCTGGGGTCGACGTTCACCCACGTGATCATGCGTGACAACACCTACGACATGGTGGGGTTCCAGCAACTGCTCAAGTTCGGACGCAAATCAGGCGTCCTACTCGGCGACTACGACATCGTCCACTACGCCAAGGCTTTTGGCGCATCCGGGTATCGAGTGAACTCCGCCGACGAGTTCGCGCCAACGTTGCGAAAGGCACTCGCCGAGGACGGGCCCTCGATTATCGACGTGACGGTCGACTACAGCCACAGCGTCGACCTCGGGTCAAAGGTGCACGAGAACGTCCTCGACTGAGCCGGCCCCGCATCCGTCACACACCTGTCCACATGAGAGCAGACCATGAGCAACCTGAAACGGGAAACGTTCCGCGCCTGGGCGCGCGCCGTGCTCACCCACCATCACGGAGCGTCCCGGAGTTCCCAGAGTACCGACGAGGTGTACCAGACCTCGACCATGGCCGCTCTGCTGGATGGGATCTACGACGGAGAAGTCAGAATCGCGGACCTGCTCACCCACGGAGATTTCGGACTCGGCACTTTCAACCATCTCGATGGTGAGATGGTCGTACTCGATGGCGTCTGCTATCACCTGCGCTCCGACGGCAGTGCCAGCATTGCCGCCGGCCGCGATCTCACTCCCTTCGCCGTCGTCACCTGGTTCGAACCGCGGATCGTCTTTTCGGTGTCCTCGCCGATCAACCGAAACGACCTCATGGCGAAGCTTGACGAAACCATCAGCAGCACGAATCTGATCCACGCAATCAGAGTCACCGGCACATTCCGCCACGTGCGAACCCGCACGGTAATGGCTCAGACTCCGCCATACCCGCCGCTCACCGAAGCGACCGCCGACGAGCCGTTCGCTCACTTTCACGACGCCGCCGGGACGCTCGCCGGCTTCCGCACCCCCGGCTACGAGCAGGGCATCTCCGTGGCCGGATACCACCTGCACTTCCTTGACAAGAGTCGTACCCGAGGGGGGCACGCGCTCGAGTTCGAGCTGGCTCAGGGTGAAGTGGCCGTCGGGACCTCCTCGGAGCTTCATCTGAGCCTGCCCACAACCGAGGCGTTCCTCACGGCGAACCTGTCCCTCGACGACATCGCCACTCAGATCAAACAGACAGAAGGCGGTTAACCCAAATGCCAAAGACGGTCATCGAACATGTTCTCGGACGGCTCAAGGAAATCGGGATAAACGACATCTTCGGCGTTCCGGGGGACTTCGCCTTCCCGGTTCAGGATGCGATCGTGGACCATCCTGGAATCAACTGGATCGGATGCTGCAACGAGTTGAACGCGGGCTACGCCGCCGACGGGTACGCCCGCGTTCACGGTATCGGCGCGGTCAGCACGACGTATGGGGTCGGCGAGCTCAGTGCGATCAACGCGATCAGTGGCGCGTGCGCGGAGCACCTCCCGGTGTTTCACCTGGTAGGCATGCCGAACACACCAACCCAGGGGCGGCGTGCGCTGGTACACCACACGCTGGGCAACGGCGAGTTCGAATTCTTCCGAAAAATGACGGAACCTGTCGTTTGCGCTAGCGCGATCATAACGCCGCAGAACGCCGCGTACGAGACCGAGCGCCTGATCGCCGAGGCGCTTTATCACCGCAGGCCGGTCTACATGGCTTTCCCGTCGGACGTCCCCGATCAGGCCATCCTCGGCAGCGCGCAGCGCCTAGATCCGACCCTCAGTGATGGTACGAATCTCCGGGCCGCGGCTGATGCGATCGTCGCGGCGCTCGAAGAGGCCGACACAGCGTGCATCCTACCGGGAATTCTGACGGTGCGCGCTGGATTGAGTGAGCAACTGCAATCCTTTATCGAGGCTTCTGGCCTCCCCTTCGCGACGATGTTCGGGGACAAGACAGTCGTTGACGAGCAGCAGCCGGCATACATCGGAATGTATGACGGGAGGCTCATGAATGAGGATGTGCGAGAGTTCGTCGAGTCGTGCGACCGCGTCCTGGCTATCGGGACCCTGATGACCGACTTCAATAGCGGCGCCTTCACGGCATGCCTCGATCCGGTGAAGACCATCGAGATCGGGCACCATCACAGCCGAGTCGGGTCACGGACGTACCCCAACGTCGAGATGGCGGATCTCCTCACCGAGCTGGCCGGCCGGGTCGCCCGCCAGAACAGAAAAGCCCCGGTCAAACCCGGGTCCCTCGGACCAGCCGTTGGCAGTGACAATGACGAGATCACCGCTGAAGCACTGTATCCCCGCTGGGAGAACTTCCTGCGGCCGAACGACATCATCGTCGCCGAGACTGGCACATGCTCGATGGGACTGGCCTTCGCTCTGATGCCAAAGGGGGCTACCTTCCACAACCAGACCCTCTGGGGCGCAATTGGCTGGGCCACCCCCGCTGCTTTCGGTGCCGCGGTTGCCGCCCCGGACCGTCGCGTTGTGCTCATCACCGGTGAGGGGTCGCATCAGCTCACCGTTCAGGAGATCACTCAGTTCGGACGGCGCGGGCTGAAGCCGATCATATTCGTGCTCAATAATTCGGGCTACCTGATTGAGCGACTGCTCTGTAAGGACCCCGAGATCGCCTACAATGATGTCGCTTCCTGGCGGTATTCGGAAATACCGTACGCGCTTGGCTGTGACGATTGGTTCACCGCTCGCGTCACGACCTGCGGC
>DATHIT010000243.1:0-6719 GCA_035489915.1 Pseudonocardia sp.
CCCCGGCACCATTTCTCTCGGCTTCCGCCAATATGTGGGCTATGGCGGCGACGCCGGCGGAAATGGAATCGGAAATGAGTGTGTCGAATTCCCCGCGCACCACACGCACCCGTTCCGTGCCGCCCGCCAACGGCACGTCGACGACGGTGGTCGGTTGGCGGACGAGATCCTTTCTGGCCCGCCGGGCGCGGTCGACGAGCGCGCGCAGCGCGTCCAGGCCCGTTGTCTCCGCGAGCCCTGCGTAGGACTGCACCGCGATGTGCGCCGCCAGCGCCCGGTCCAGCAGGACGGCGCCCAGCTCGTCGGTATCCGAGCGGACGACCACCCGACGGGCGTGGCCGAGGCCGCCGACCACCACAGCCAGGTCGGTCCGACGGCCGCCGACGTCGACCGCCAGCACGGTCTCCCCTGCGCGAATCGCCCCCGCCGCCTCGGCTGCCTCGGCGGTCGCTACTGGGCCGCTGACGAAGCCGGTCGGGATGCCGTTGAGCCAGGTGGCAGCGAGCGCCGAGCGCAAGATGGAGGTCTGGTAGCGGCCCCATGCAGCCGGGTAGGTGATCACCAGCCGGTCCGGCGCGAGGCCACGGGTGGCGTGGTGCAGCAGCCCCGCGGCGGCCAGCGCCACCAGGTCCGCGCCGAACCGAGGCGTGCCGTCAGCGCCGATCACCGGCACCGGGTCGCCGACCCGGTCCGCGAAGTCCCGGTACACCGCGCCGATCCCGGCGGGGTCGCCGCCGACGACCAGCCCGCCGGACCGGGACCGCCACAGTGCGTGCGGCACCGACAGCTGCTCGACGCCGCCAGGTCCGAGCACGACGGCCCGAAGCGCGTCGTCGCCCAGCGCGATTCCCGCGCAAAGTGTCATGAGCAGAAGCTAGCCGGCGAACGTGGTGGCCCGGCTTTGCCGGAACTGTGCGTTCCTTGTGCGTGGTCCGGGTCCTGTTCGGTGACAGGCAGCGCGCAGAGCGAATTCACAGCGATCCCCCATAAAACGCGCCTAACTTTCGGTGCAGTCCCACTCCGAATCGGGTGGACCTGCAGATTGGAGAGGCTTGAAATGGCGAACATGTTCATCCCCGAAATGGAGTTGGACGCCATCATCCGCGACGCGGTGCGGGACCAGCTCCGCGAGTCCGTGGACCGGGGCGACGCTCGCCCGTGGGACCGGGGGCAGGACTGGTCCGAACACCGGGACTACCCGGTCGACGGCTCGCGGGATCGGTCTGACCGCGGCGGTTCGGACCATGGCGGTTCGGATGGCGGCCGGGACGGGGTGTCACGAGGGTGGCACGACGGCGGTGCGCAGGGGCGTGACGGCGGTGCGCAGGGACGTGACGGCGGTGCGCAGGGGCACGACGGGCGCGGCCAGTCCGGCGCTGGGCAGCCCGGTCAGGGGCATGGTGACCAGGGCCAAGGCGGTCATGGGCAGGGTGGTCAGTCGCAGGGCGGTCACGGGCAGGGTGGTCAGTCGCAGGGTGGCCATGAGCAGGGCGGGCATGACTCGGGGACGTCGCAGGTGGGTACCGGGCATGGCTCCTCCCCGTCGGACGGCGCGGGGATCCCGGGCTCGCATCAGGAGAGCGGGTCCGACGTCCGCACAGCCGGAAACGGGTTCAACACGGGCGCGAACGGCGGCTCGGGTAGCGGCCTGAACGGTGGCATGAACGGTGGTGACGCTCACTCGGCGGGCAGCCTGTCCGCGTCGGTCGCGCCGGCGGCGTCGTTCGGGTCCGCCTTTTCGTCCGGCGGTGGTTCCGGCTCCTCAGTGGTGAACGGGCTCAGCGGTCAGCAGGCTTCGGCGGGGCAAGCGGCGATGAACCAGTCCGCTGTGGCCGCGGGCGCCACGGCGGCCACCGTCCAGCCGGTCGCCGCCACGCCGGTCAGTGCTGGCGCGCAGACCAACTACGGCACCGAGTCGCTGAACAGTGGCGTGCACACGGCGGCCACCAGTTCGGCCGGCTCGACCGCCCCCACGGCGGACCTCGGCGGCACCGCGTCCAGCACCAGCCCCAGCACCGTAGACAGCAACACCCCCAGCACAGGGGCCAGCCACAACACCGGGAGCGGTGGTCAGACCACTCCCACCACCGGCGCGAACGCACCACAGGCCGACCTGGGCGGCTCCTCGGCCACCGGGCAGGACTCGCACACCGCCGGCAACGTCAGCGCACTGCTGGGCTCAACTCCGACCACCAGCGGCGGCCCTACCACCACGGTCGCACCGAGCAGCGCGACCGATGCCGGTGCGAACGGCGGTTCGACCGGTACGACCTCCCACACCGACACGACCGCCCTCTCGGGAGCCCCCGGCACCGGTACCACCTCGGCGTCCACCGGCGGTACCGACGCCGGCACGCACACCACGACCACCGCCGCGGACCCCACGAGCACCTCGAGCACGCACACCACGAGCACCGGAGCGAGCACCTCGAACGCAGACACGAGCACCTCGAGCACGAGCTCGCACACCACGGGCACCGGCGCCTCCAGCACCGGCGCCTCCAGTGCCGATGCCTCCAGTGCCGATGCGACGGGCACCAGCTCGCACACGGCCACCACGAGCACCGTCACCGACCCGACCGCCGCATCGACGGACAGCGCGCACAGCGGGCTGTCGGCGACCTCCGACGGCCTGTCCACCGGGCTGACCTCGACCAGCGACTCGGCGAGCACCGCGACGGACCACAGCACGACCGCGCACACCACCGACCACAGCAGCACGACCACCCACTCGTGACCGGACGCCGGCCCGCCTCCACCACGGGGCGGGCCGGCCGTCCAGGAAGCGAAACCAGCCCGGCCACCCAACATCCCGGAGGAGAACCCCCGTGTCCGCCACCACCGACACCAACACCCGGACCAGCGCCAAGGCGGCGACGTCCACCGTCGCGATGACCGACCTGCTCGACCACCTGCGCCGGCTCACCGACGCCGCCGGCCGGACCGACCTGAGCTACCGGCTGGACCAGGCGCGCGCCAGGGTCACCGATCCCCGGCTGCGCATCGTGGTCACCGGCGAGACCGGCCAGGGGATGACCGAGCTGGTCGACACCGTCGTCGGCGAGTTCCCCGGCGCCGCCGCCGTACCGGCGCCCGCCACCACAGCACCCGGCATGGCGTTCGAGCTGCCGGACGCGAACGTGCTGTTCGTGGACACCCCCGGGGTCGCCGGGCTGGAGTCCACCGCCGCGTCCGCCGTGCTCGCGCTGCTGGCCAGCGCCGACGCGGTGCTGTTCGTCTCCGACGCCAGCCAGGAGTACACCGAGCCGGAGCTGGCCTATCTGGCCCGGGTCCGCGAGCTGTGCCCGACCGTGGTCGGCGTGATCACCAAGATCGACCAGTACCACCGGTGGGCGGACATCCAGCGCGCCAATCGGGTCCATCTCAGCCGCGCCGGCCTGGACATTCCGCTGCTGCCGGTGTCGGCCGTGCTGCACCGGACCGGCCGCCAGCTGGGTGACGGTGCGCTGGCCGTGGAGTCCGGCGTACCGCAGCTCACCGAGTTCCTGGCCGACCGGGTCATCGGCGGCGCGGACACCGTGCTGCGCACCAGCGTGGTCAACGACGTTCGGATCGTGTCCGACCAGCTCGCCATGGCGCTCAACGCCGAGCTGGACGTACTCAACGACCCGAGCCGCGGCGCCGAACTGGTGGCCAGGGCACAGCAGGCCCGGCGGGCCGCCGACCGACTGCGCGAGCAGACCGCGAACTGGCAACTGGTCCTCGGCGACGGGATGACCGAGCTGGTGGTGGACGTGGAACACGACCTGCGGCACCGGCTGCGCACCCTGGTCCGGGAGGCCGAGGCGGACATCGCCGCATCCGACCCGGCGCCCCGCTGGGAGACGTTCAGCGAGTGGCTGGACGCGCGGGTGACCGACGCGGTGCAGGCCAACTTCGTGCTGGCGCACACCGGGTCGGTGCAGCTGGCCGAGCGGGTGGCCGCCCGGTTCGCCGAGGAGAGCGGCCGGGTGGTCCCCGAGCTGCGGCGCGGCGACCCGACCTTCGCGCTGAGCACGGTGCGGTCGCTGGAAGAGCTGGAGAGCCGCAAGGCCGGCATCCTGCAGCGGGTGATCAGCAGCCTGCGCGGGTCCTACGGCGGCGTCCTGATGGTCGGCGTGGCCACCAGTGTGGCCGGGCTGGCGTTGCTCAACCCGTGGTCGATCGGCGCCGGTGTGCTGCTCGGCGCGAATACCTTCTGGGAGGACCGGAAGGCCCACATCGCGCGCCGGCAGGCGGAGGCCAAGGTGGCGGTCGCCCGGCTGATGGACGACGTGGTGTTCCAGGTCGGCAAGGAGTCGAAGTTCCGGCTCCGCGAGGTGCAGCGGCACCTGCGCGACCACTTCAGTGCGGTGGCCACCGAGCTGCTGCGCTCCGCCGACGACGCGGTGCATGCCGCGCAGGTGGCCAACCAGGCGCACGCGAACCGCCGGGACGCCCGGCTGGCCGAGGTATCGGGGGGCCTGAGCGAGCTGCGCCAACTGCGGGTGCGGGCGGCTGGGCTGGTGCGGCGGTGAGTGCGGAGGTGGAGCGGGCTCGGATGCTCGTCCGGGACGCCCGCGCCGAGTTCGCCGACGACCCGAGGGCGGCGGCCGAGCTGGCGGCCTGCGAGCGGCGGCTGGACGAACCGCTGCGGGTCGCTCTGGTCGGCAAGCTCAAGTCGGGCAAGTCGACGCTGCTCAACGCGCTGGTCGGGGAGGAGATCGCGCCTACCGACGCCACCGAGTGCACCCGGGTGGTCACCTGGTTCGCCAGCTCCGACGGGCCCCGGGTGGAGCTGACCCACGACGGTGGCCGGCGCACCGCGCTGCCGGTGCACCGCGCCGAGGGTCGGCTGCGACTCGACCTCGGCCCGGTGCCCGCCGACCGGGTGGAGCGGCTGGTGGTGGGTTGGCCGTCCACCCTGCTGGACCGCTACACGATCATCGATACGCCGGGCACGTCGTCCAACTCGCCCGACGTCTCCGCGCGGACGATGGCCTTCCTGACGCCCGAGCACGGCAGCTGCCCGGCGGAGGCGGTCATCTTCCTGATGCGGTCCCGGCACGACTCGGACGTGGCGCTGCTGCGCCAGCTCCAGGATCAGATCGGCGGCGGCGGTCCGCTGGGCATCGTGGGAGTGCTGTCCAGGGCCGACGAGATCGGCGGGCCGGCCGCCGGCCGCCACGACGCGCTCGGCGCGGCCCGCCGGCGCACCGACGAGCTGCGCACCGACCCCGAGCTCAGCGGGCTGCACCGGGACTTCGTCGCGGTCTCCGGGCTGCTCGCGCTGCGCGGGCAGACGCTGCGGCAGCGGGAGTTCAACGCGCTGTCCGCACTGGCCGGGCTGCCCGACCAGGCACTCACCGCGGCGCTGATCTCCACCGGCCGGTTCACCTCGGCGGAGCTCCCGGTACCGGTCGACCAGCGCGAGCAGCTGTTGGAGGCGTTCGGCGTGGTCGGTATCCGGGTCGCCGTCGAGCTGGTTCGAGCGGGTGCCCGCGACGCGCCGAGCCTGGCAGCGGAGTTGGTCCGGCACAGCGGGCTGGGCGAGCTGCGCCGGATCCTGGACGCCCGGTTCGGCAGCCGGCACGGGCAGCTCAAGGCGCATGCCGCGCTGACCGGCGTTCGACGGGTGCTGCGCCGGCTGCCGGCGGCGCGCACGGCGCGGCTGCTGCGCTCGGTGGAGCTCCTGCTCGCCGGCGAGCACGCCACCACCGAGCTGCGGGCACTCGGCGCCCTGCCCACCCTGCCGGTTCCCGAGCCCACCCGCCGGGTGCTGGAGCTGGCCCTGGGCGGCCGGGGCATCGCGCCGAGCACCCGACTCGGCCTGCCCGCCGACGCCAGCCCTCCCGAGCTGCGCTCCGCCGCACTGGCCGCCATCGGGTACTGGCGTCAGCAGCTCGGGTATCCACTGCTGGAGCCGCTCACCGAGCGGGCCTACCGAGCGGCCGTCCGCAGCTGCGAGGCCATCGTGAGCAACGCCGCCTGAGCGGTACGTTGCCTATGTGACCACGTGTGCAACGGGGGTGTCGCCCAGCCACATCCGGCTGGCCCGACGCGCCGAGCTGCCCGGGCTGCAGGGGCTGGAGCGGCGCTCCGGCGAGCTGTTCCGGCCGATCGGGATGGCCGAGGTGGCCGAGGACGAGCCTTCCTCGCTGGCCGAGCTTGAGCACTACCTGGAGGCGGGCCGAGCCTGGGTGATCATCGACGCGGACGGTCAGCCGCTGGGCTACCTGCTGGCCGAGCCGGTGGACGGGGACATGCACATCGCCCAGGTTTCGGTGGACCCGGCGGCGGCCCGACGGCGGCTCGGTGCCGCGCTGATCGAGCACCTGGCCGGGGTGGCCGAGGGGAAGGGCTTTCCCGCGCTGACCCTCACCACGTACCGGGACGTGCCGTGGAATGCGCCGTACTACCGCGCGCTCGGCTTCACTGAGATCCCGGAGTCGGAGCTCGGCCCGGGGCTGCGGGCGATCCGCGAGCTGGAGGCCAAGGCCGGGCTGGATCGGTGGCCCCGGCTGGCGATGAGTCGTCCGATCTGACACCCGATCGGTACCGGATGTGCCGAACCGGTGGTCAACAGCGACAATGTGGCGGCGGTGACACCGTGACCACGCGCCGGCGGGACCCGGCGCAAACCGGCGTGGACGCCGGTGGCTCGGCCGGGAGAGACGATGGCAGAACGGCACGGCGAGCGGGACGAGGGCACCGGGCCCGGTTCCGCCACGGTCCGGGTC
>DATHIT010000244.1:0-17801 GCA_035489915.1 Pseudonocardia sp.
GCGGTCACTGGCCACCGCGCGCACCACGACGATCGGGCTGGCCCTCTCGGCAATCTCCAACCCGTACTTCGGCGAGCTGCTGCGTTCCATCGAGAACACCGCGGCCGCCGCCGGCTACACCCTGCTGCTGGCCGACCCCAGAGAGGAACCGGACTACGAGTTGACCGTAGTGCGCCGGCTGCGGCAGCGCCGGGCGGACGGGTTGGTGCTGGCGCCGTCCGGCGAGCCGACCGCTGTGTTGGACTACCTGGTCGAGCACCGGCTGCCCACCGTGCTGGTGGACCGGCTGATCGACGCCGGGCTGGACCAGGTCGGCTCGGAGAACATCGGGCCGGTCGCCGAGCTCGTCGAGCACTTCGCCGAGCGGGGCCACCGGCGGATCGCGCTGGTCGCCGGGCACCCGGGGTTGGCCACCACGGTGGAGCGCCGGGACGGCTACCTGCTCGGGATGCGCCGGTCCGGGCTGCCCGCCGCGCCGGAGCTGATCGTGGAGGGCAACTCGGAGACCGAGGTCGCGCGGGTAGCCGTGCACCGGCTGCTGACCCTCGACCGGAGGCCCAGCGCGATCATCGCCGGTAACAACACGATGACCATCGGCGCGCTCACCGCGCTGCGTGAGGCCGGCATCGAGGTGCCGGAGGGGATGGCGCTGGCCGGATTCGACGACTTCCCATGGGCGGATCTGTTCCGCCCCGGGCTGACCGTGATGGCCCAGCCGTTCGTGGAGATGGGCCAGCGGGCGGTGGAGCTGCTGCTGGCTCGGATGGCCGACCCGCTGGCACCGCCGGTCACCGTGCGATTGCCGCCGACATTCGTGCATCGGGACTCCTGCGGTTGCCCCGGGCGGTTTCGCGCGGTGCCCAAGGGTCAGATACTCGAGGCATGACGAACCAGCAGCTGGTCGCCGGCGTGGACTCCTCGACCCAAGCAACCAAGATCGTCGTGGTGGACCTGGAGTCCGGGGACACCGTGCGGGAGGGCCGCAGCGCGCATCCGGTGGGCACCGAGGTGGACCCCTGGGCGTGGTGGTCGGCGCTGCTGGAGGCGGCGGCCGGGGGCGTGCTGGACGGGGTACGGGCCATCTCGGTGGCCGGCCAGCAACACGGCATGGTGCTGCTGGACGCCGACGGCGAGCCGGTCCGGGACGCGCTGCTGTGGAACGACACCCGCTCGGCGGGCGCGGCCACCGAGCTGATCGACGAGCTGGGTGGCCCGGAGAAGTGGGCCACCGAAGTGGGCACCGTGCCGGTGGCCAGCATCACCGCCACCAAGCTGCGCTGGACCGCGCGCGCCGAGCCGTCGGTGGCCGCCCGGGCGAGCCGGGTGCTGCTGCCGCACGACTGGTTGACCTGGTTGCTGGCTGGCCGGCCGGCCGAGGCGGTGACCGACCGGGGTGAGGCCTCCGGCACCGGCTACTGGTCGACCGTGACCGGGCAGTACCGCCCGGACCTGCTTCGGTTGGCCTTCGGCCGGGATCTGGACGTACCCCGGGTGTGTGAGCCGGGGGAGCGGGCCGGCACGGTCTCCGCCTCGACCGAGGGCCTGGCCGACGCCGGGCTGCTGGCCGACGGCGCGGTGCTGGCCGCCGGCACCGGGGACAACATGGGAGCCGCACTGGGCGCCGGCGCGGAGCCCGGCGACGTGCTGGTGTCCATCGGTACCAGCGGCACGGTGTTCGCCGCGCACGACCGCCCGAGCGCGGACGCCTCGGGGGTGGTGGCCGGATTCGCCGACGCCGCCGGGGGTTACCTGCCGCTGGTCGCCACGCTGAACGCCGCCCGGGTGCTGCGCGCCGGTGCGGACCTGCTCGGCGTGGACCTGGCCGAGCTGGACCGGCTCGCGCTGGCCGCCGAACCGGGTGCCGGTGGCCTGGTGCTGCTGCCCTACCTGGAGGGGGAGCGCACCCCGAACCGGCCCAGCGCGCGGGGTGCGTTGGCCGGCTTGACCGGCGGCAACGCCACCCCAGCGAACCTGGCCAGGGCGGTGGTGGAGGGCATGCTGTGCGGCCTGGCCGACGGGCTGGACGGGCTGGTCGCGCAGGGTGTCCCGGTGCGGCGGGTGTTGCTGCTCGGCGGAGGTAGCCGATCGGCCGCGGTGCAGGCGCTGGCGCCCTGGGTGTTCGGCGTGCCGGTCACCGTGCTGGCCCCGGCCGAGTACGTGGCGCTCGGTGCCGCCCGCCAGGCAGCCTGGGCGCTCACCGGGACGGCGCCGAGCTGGCCGCGACCCGAGGAGGCCAGCGTGCCGGTGCCGGAGGGCGCCTCGGTCACCGCCGCCGCGGTGCGCTCCGCCTACGCCGCCGTCCGCGACGCGTAGCTGGCTCGGCGCTTACGGCGGGTAGCCGGGCGTGGCCGTCACGGCGCGCTGAGCACGAGGGTCTTGAGCTGGCTGCGGTCGGTCAGCGCGGTGTGCAGCGCGGTGCCCGCCTCGGCCAGCGGGTAGCTCGCGGTGATCAGTCGCCGCAGGTCCAGCCGGCCGGAGTCGGCCAGCTCGGCGGCCGCGTGGAACGCACCAGGGCCGTACCGGAAGCAACCCAGCACGTCGTATTCGTAGCGCTGCGCCATGATCAGGAACCCTTCGGGCACCGGGCGCCGCGCCGGGATGCCGACCAGCGCGATCCGGGCTCCGGCGCGCAGCGCGCCCAGGTCGGCCAGCACCTCGGGGGCACCCGAGCACTCCAGCAGCGCGTCCACCCCGCCGCCCGCTCCGCCGTCGGTCGGCACGCTGTCGAAGTACTCGTCGGCCAACCCGTCCGCGCTGGCCAACCGAGCTGGCGCGGTGTCCACCATGCCGATCCAGCTCACCCCGGCCAGCCGGGCCGCGGCCGCCGCGAGCTGCCCGATCGGCCCAGCGCCGGTGATCAGCACCCGGTCGCCGAGGCCGAGGCGGGCGCGGCGCACCGCCCAGGTACCCACCGCGAGCGGCTCCACCAGGGCGGCGGTGCCGGCGTCCAACCGGCGTACCGGGTGCACGTTGGCCCGGGGCATCACCACGCTCTGCCGCAGCGTGCCGTGGGTGGGCGGGGAACCCAGGCAGGTGCCGTGCAGGCACAGGTTGTAGCGCCCGGCGCGGCACATCGGGCACCGCCCGCAGACCATCGCCGGCTCGATCGCCACCCGCTGCCCGACCAGCTCCGGCGCCACCCCGGGCCCGACCTCGACGACCCGGCCGGCGCCCTCATGGCCGAGCACCAGCGGCGCGGTCACCACGTTCGGCCCGTTGCGCATGTCGGCGTAGTAGTGCAGGTCGCTGCCGCACAGCCCGGTGGCCTCCAGCGCCACCCGGACCTGGTCGGGCCCCAGCTCGGCGCGGGAGAGCTGCTGCACCCGGATGTCCCGCGCCGCATGCAGCACCACGGCCAGCTCGGTGCCCGCTGTTCCGGTGCCGGAGCTCGCCGACGCGCTCACGCGGCGACCTCGGCCCCGGACCGCGCGGACAACGGCTCCACCCGCTTGATCCCGAGCGTGTAGGTGAGCGCGCCGACGATGCACAGCGCGCCGGAGAGCAGCAGGGCCAGCACGAACGAACCGGTGGCGCCGATCAGGAGACCGGTGACGATCGGCCCCAGCACCCCGGCCACGTTCGAGGCGAAGTTCTGGATACCGGCCAGCGAGGACACCTGGTCGGCCTGCGGGGCGACATCCGAGGGCAGCGTGGCTACCGAGGCGGCGGAGAAGGCCAGCGAGGCGTAGCTGACCGACAGCAGCGCCAGCGCTTCCCACGCCGCCGGCACCAACACGGCCAGCGCGATCACCGAGCTGAGCAGCATGCCGCAGGCCAGGCAGGTCTTGCGGGCCCGGTTGAGCGGCCAACCCCGGCGCACCAACCGGTCCGAGGTGAACCCGCCCAGCAGCGAGCCGCCGATCGCGACGATGCCCGGCAGCGCGCCGAAGATGCCCAGCTTGAGCAGGTCGAAGCCGCGCTCCTTGACCAGGTAGGTGGGGAACCAGGTGATGAAGAAGTAGATCGCGTAGTTGAGGCAGAAGAAGCCGATCATCATCGCCCACACGGTGCGGTAGCCGAACAGCTGCCGCCAACGCACTTTCGACCCGGTGGCGTCGGCCTCGGCGTCGTCCAGCCGCGCGCCGCCGGCCTTGATGTACTCGAACTCCTCGCGGGACAGCTTCGGGTGCTTGTCCGGCTCGCGGTAGCCGCGCAGCCAGGCGAACACCCAGACGAAAGCGAGCAGCCCGGTGATGATGAACGACCACCGCCAGCTGAGCAGCGCGATGATCGTGGTGACCACCGGCAGCGCGATCGCGGTACCGGCCCTGGCCCCGTTGTCCCAGATCGAGTTGGCCAGCGCCCGCTCGTGGCGGGGGAACCAGCGGGACACCGCCTTGGCGCAGCCGAGGTAGCCGGCCGCCTCGCCGACCCCGAGACCGAGCCGGGTGGCGATCAGCGAGCCGACGTTGTGCACGGCGGCGCCGAGCATGGTGAAGGTGCCCCAGATCGTCGCGCCGATGGCGAACATCGGCCGCACGCCGTACTTGTCGGTGAGCCCGCCGGCGGGCAGTTGTCCGAGGGCGTAGGTGATGAAGAAGGTGGACAGCACGAAGCCCTGGATCTCCGGGGGAATGTGCAGGTCCAGCGACATCTGGGGCAGCGCCACGCTCAGGTTGGCCCGGTCCACATAGTTGATGGTGATGCCGAAGAAGCACAGCGTGACGATTCCCCAGCGGGTGTTGTGGCCCCGCCCGCGTGGTCGGGGTGGCAGCGTCAGCGGTTCCGGTCGGGTCGACCGCGGTGCGCTCAAGGGCGCGCCTCCTGTTCTTCGAGTGCCCGCGGGGCGTCCGCCGATGGCCCCGCTGTTCGTGGCGCCCCGGCCAGTGCCGCGCGGACCTCGTCGAGGGTGGCGCGGGGCGCTCCGCCGCGGTGCCGGGTGGACAGCCCGGCGGCGACCACGGCCAGCGGCGCGGCCGAGGCGAGTGACTCCCCGAGCGCCAATCGGGCGGCCAGGGTGCCCAGCAGGATGTCGCCGGCCCCGGTGCTGTCCACCGGGGTGGGCATGCGCACCGCTGGGTGCTCGGTGGTCTGCCCGCCGTCGGTGAGCAGCAGTGGCGCGTCGCCCCGGGTCACCGCGACAGCGGCCCGGGTGAACTCGGCGAGCGCGGTGGCCACGGCGGTGGCTTCCACGATGCCGAGCAATGGGCTGGAGTCGCCTGGGCTGGCGAGCTTGACCAGCCGGCAGTCCGCCGCCACCGCGCGCAGTGCCCCGCGGGCCGAGTCGGCGTCGGTGAGATTGGGCCGGTAGTTGACGTCGTAGCAGGGCGCGCCGCCGGCTCTGGCTACCCGGGTCACCGCCGCCACGACCAGCTCCGCCGCGCTGGGGGAGATCGCCGCGGTGACCCCGCTGGTGATCAGTACCGGCGTGTCGTCCAGTATCGGGCCCCATAACGCCAGGTGTGCCGGGGAGAGCGTGGTCGCCGCCGAGCCAGCGCGCTGGTAGCTGAACCGGGGCTGGCCCTCGGCGTCCGGGGACACCGTGTAGGCGCCGGTGCGCTCCCCGCCCCGGCGCACCTGGCTGGCGTCCACCCCCCGGCGGACCAACTCGGCCAGGATCAGGTCACCGGCCGGATCGGCGCCCAGCACGGTGAGCAGCGCGACCCGGGCGCCGGCCAGCGCGGCGGCGCAGGCGGCGTTGAACGCGTCCCCGGACACCGAGTCGGGGGCGGCCTGCTGGCCGTCCATGGTGCGATGTCGCTCGACCATGGGCTCGCCGAGCACGACTACGTCATACCCCGCCACCGGCAGCCCACTTCCACGTCGAATTCCGGCGTGGCCTTCACTCTCAAGCAACGCCATTCACTTGGGATGAACTGGACGGTACGATGCACACGGACCATCGTCAACCGGGCGGCGGAGACCAGGCAGGCCGCTGCCCCGTGCCCCGCGCGGCGAGGTGGAGGGAGCGCTGTGACAGCCGGCGAACGGTCGGACGGCGCGGTGACCCGCGCGCTGCGGGTGCTCGAGGCGCTCGCACCGGGTCCCCGCAAGCTCGCCGAGATCGCCGCGGGCGCCGGGGTGACCCGGACCAACGCGCACCGAATCCTGGGTGTGCTGGCCGGCGCCGGATACGTCCAGCCGGTCGGCGGTGGCACGTACCGGCTGGCGCCCCGGTCCGCCGCGCTGGCCGCCGCGCTCGGGCTGGCCGCGCCCCGCGGCGTCGACGAGGCACTGCGTGAACTGGGGGAGAAGGTGGCCGCCACCGTGCACCTGGCGCTGCGCAGCGGTTCCCAGGCGGTCTACCTGCACAAGATCGACGGCCCAGGGCCGGTCCGGATGGCCTCCTCGGTGGGCATGCACATTCCTTTGCACTGCACCGCGATCGGCAAGGCGCTCCTCGGCGCGCTGAGCGACGAGCAGGTCCGGGAGGTGGTCGAGGACGCCGGTTTGCCTGGCCGGACCCGCAACACGATCACCGATCCCGCCGCGCTCAGCCGCGAGCTTGTTTCCATCCGAGCCCAGGGGTACGCGGTGGACGACGAGGAGAACGAGGAGGGCATCCGCTGCCTGGGCATGGCGCTGCCGCTCGACGGCGTGCCAGGAGGCGGGCTCTCCATCTCCACGCTCACCTACACCACACCGAGGCAGCGGCTGATCGACTTCCAGCCGGCGCTGGCCGCGACGGTCGAGCAGGTCAGCGCGCTGCTGGCCTGAGTACGGGGGTCAGGCCCGGGGCGCGCGGGCGTGCGTGACGAACCGGTACCGGTCGGTGCGCATCCGGATGAAGGCCACGTTGAACACCCGGCCGTCTGGGCTGGCGATTGTCTGGTCCATGGCCAGCAGCGCGGTGCCCTGCTCGACGTGCAGCAGCGCCGCCGACAGCCCGTCGGCCAGCACGCTGTCCATGACGAACTCGGACTCGCCAAGCACCACCCCGGCTTCGGCGAGCAGGGTGTACCAATCGACCCGGAACGGCACCTCCAACAGTCGGCCGGCCTCCGGGAACAGCACGTAGTTGGTGGCGATGGCGAATGGCTCGTCGCCGATCTCCGAGACGTACTCCAACCGCAGGCACGGCGTGCCCGCCGCGACGCGCAGCCAGCCGGCCAGGCTGTCCGGGGTGGGGATCGTGGAGCGGTCCAGCAGCCGAGGCCGGGTGCCCGGGGTGAACAGCGCGCTGTTCGTCGGCCGGAGCACGCCCAGCGCCTCCTCCATCTGCGCGCGGACCGGGGCCACCACGGCGTGCGTGCCCACGCCCTGGACCCGCTCGATCAGCCGTTCGGTGCACAGCATGACCAATGCCGCGCGGACCGCCGCCCGGGTGCTCCCGTGCCCGATCATCAGGTCGGCCTCGCTGGGTAGCTGGCCACCTGGATAGGCACCGGCCAGCACAGCCGAGCGGATCAGATCCCGCAGCCGGCGCACTTCGTGTGCCCGCTCCGGCCCGCGCCGGAGGGCCTCACGCTCGCGCATCGGCGCGCGGGGCCGGATGGACATGTTCACCAAAGGTGACAGTAGGAAGCCGTTGTTACCCGAACGTGACAGCGGCATCACCGTCCCGGGGCGGCCACTCGGTCACGCAGCAGCAGTCACGCAGCAACCTCGGTGGACAGTTCGGTCGGGGCAGACACCTGGTAGCCGTCGGCCAGTGAGACCACCGTGGCCAACCCGACTTCGCCCATCACCTCCAAGCCGAGCTCGTGCAGCCGCGACGTCTTGGCCGCGCAAGCATCCCCGAGCAGGGTGACCGGGTAGTCCCGCATGAAGGCCGCACGCACCGTGGACTCCACGCAGATGTTTGTGACCACCCCGCAGATCTGCAGGTGGGTGACGCCCAGCCCCTGCAGCAGCGGGTCCAGCGAGGTCCACAGGAACGCGTCGAACCGCACCTTGTCCACGGTCAGGTCGGCCGGAGTCCAGCCCAGCTCGTCGACCACCCCGCCGTCCCAGCTGCCGGCCGCCAACCCGTCGATCTCCGCCAGGGTCGCCGAGAGCGTCGTCAGGTTCTGGCCTTCGTCCGCCCGGCCCGGTCGGTACACGTGCCGGGTGAAGATCACCGGGAGGCCGGCCTGGCGGGCCTGCTCGACGGCGAGTGCGCTCTGTCGCACCGCGCGGTCGACGTCGGCCAGCGCCATGCCCAGCCGGGGGAGCGAACCGTTCGGGTGGCAGAAGCCGTTCTGCATGTCCACCACAATTAGCGCAGACCTGGTCGGGCGAGTGGTCATCGGGACACCTCCGGATCGGAATCGGACGGGTGGTACTCGCTGGGTTTGGCGGACGCTAAGAAGCGTGTGTTGCCAGCGGGTAACGGCCGTCGTCGCGCCCGGTTACGCCGGCTTTCCACCGCGACCGTCGCTCTGGCCAGCGGATATGCGGTGCGCGATGGGCGAAGCGCCGGAAGCGGTGGCAATTCGCCGTTCGGATCGCTCGACGTGAGATCGTCGAGCGATCAGAACGGCGGCGGGAGTATGGGGTCGCCTCGGGACCGGTAGATCTGGCCGAGCGGGGTGTACCAGACGAATACGCCGGGTTGAGGTTGGTCGAGTTCCCAGCCGCCTTTGGTTTTCAGGTTGTGGTCGTGTTTGCAGAGTGGGCCGCCGTTGGCGGCGGTGGTGGGGCCGCCATATTGGTGATCCCGGGTGTGGTCGAAGTCGGCTGTGGTGGCCGCGCGGCGACAGCCGGGGCCTTTGCAGACGCGGTCGCGTTGGTGGATGTGGCGGCGTAGTTGTTGTCGAGGTAGCCGCCGCCCGAGATTGCCGTCCAGTTCCTGGGTATGTGGTTCGCCCTCGGCATATTGTTCAGCGATATCGGCGATCACCCTGGCCCAGTTGCCGGTGCTCCGCGGGTCTTTCGCCAATTCATGCAATAGCTCGATCGGGATGAGCAGCTCGACGATGCCGCCCTCGGCCGTGCGCGCGGTTCCGGTGGGGCGCTGTCTGGTGATGCCGCCGTAGGCGAAGTGGCCTCGCCGGTCGGTGAGGGTGAACCGCCATTGGGCGCGGCGTTGGCGGGCCACGATGCGGCGGGCGATGTGGGCGAGGATCGCGCCTAGTCCGGGGGTGGTGCCGGGGTGGTCATTGTGGCCGAGCAGGGTGGCCAGCTCCACGCTGATCTCGATGCCGGTGGCTGGGCTGTCACCCTCGGGCTGGTCGAGGAGTTCGGTGATGATCTGTGCTCGGCTCATCTGGTTGAACCGGCCGTTGAGCAGCCCGAGGTAGAGGTCGGCTTTGATCTGGTCGAGCCGGCCGGGATGCCCGGCGCGTTTGGCTTGGAGGGCGAGTTGGTGGATGCGCTGGCTCGCGGCGGCGACCTGGTCGGGGGGTAGTGCGTGGCCGGTGAGGGTGGCGGTGGCGTCGGGGTTGAGGTAAGCGACGACGCCCCGCTCGGCCACAGCGTGTTCGTACTGCTCGCGCGCCCGGTCGGGATCGAGGGCGATCACCATGCGGGCCAGCCGCGCCGCCAACTGGCCGGTGGTCAGCCGGCCGGCCTTCGGCAGCAGCGCCTGGCAGATCGTCTGGATGTGCGCCGGCGGGAGCCCGAGCAGGTGCCGATGAAACACCCGCGCCTTGGCCGGGTCTATCTCACCGGCCCGCAGTGCCGCGAATACCTGGGGCAGCTCGGTCACCAGTTCGGCGGCATAGCTGTGCGTCGCGGCGGCGGCTTGCCGTGTCCACGCCAAGCCCACCCGCAGCTCGTCGGCGGCGTATCGGGAGGGCACTTCGGTGTGGGCGACGCTGCTCAGGCCGGCGAACGGATCCCGCCAGCCCATCTCGGCGATCACGCCGAGGAATTCGGCTTCTTCGTGGGAGCGTTGCCGGGACCGGGCGGCCAACACCACCGGCAAATCCCCACTGGCCAGCACGGTTACGTCAATGCGGGCCAGGGCAGCGGCCAACTCCGGACCCGGCGCCATAACCGCCAAGTCCTCGGGAGCCCGCTGTACCAACACGGCCGGAAACGTAGCCGGCCACCCCGACAAAACCGGCCCACGGGCGACGCCGTTCGGGACGTATCCATTTTGGCCCGGTTGCCGTCAACGCCGCGCGAAAGCGCCACCGGCGCCGGGCCGCGAACACGGAATATGCGATGACAGAGATGCACCGCGGTGCATCGGGCGAGGGGGCGAGCGGTGAGTTCCGAGGGGCCACGGTTGTCGGTGTTGTCCGAGCTGAGCGGGAGGGAACTCGCGATGTTGCGGGCGGTGGCGGCCGGCCGAGGTGAGTTGCTGTGCGGCAGCGAGCCTGATCTTGCCATCGACGGGTACTGGTGCGATTTTCTCTCCGCGCATCACCTGGCGCACGCGGGGTTGGTCCGCCCGGCCGCGCTCGGCAGACCCGGCGAACGGGTGCCGGCGGAGATCACCCCGACCGGCCGGCTCGCGCTCGCGTCGGCGGGTTGAGCAGGGGTTGAGCAGGGGTGGGTGCCGTGCTGCCGAAAGCGGGTATGCCCCCTGTGTCAACGGCGCGCGACGTGACGGTCGCGGGCGAGATGCCGAGGTTGTCTGGAGAGCTATGCGGAACGACGAGCGCCGAGAGCTGCTCCACGACGAGCAGACGCTCTGGCGGGATCTGCCGGCGGCCATCGGCTCCGCGCGCCGGATCGATCGCGTCGAGCTGAAGGTCGTCCTGCCGAACCGGTACGCCGCCCGCCTGCTTGCCGCGCTCGCGCCGGCACACGCCAATCAGCGACGGATCTACTACCTGGACACGCCCGCGCTCCGGCTCTACCGGCACGGGCTGGTGCTGCGAGCCCGCCGCACCGAGGGCGGCCGCGGCGACCTGGCGCTCAAGCTGCGCGGACCGGGTGCGCCGTCCACCTCCGCGCGCCGGCTCCGGCTGCGGCAGCTGCACGTGGAGCTCGACGCGCTGCCCGACTCGATGCTGTGGTCGCTGTCGGTCACCCAGCCTCGGCGCTGGTCAGCGCTGCGCCCGATCATCGACCGGGACCGCTCGTGGTGTCGGGTGCTCACCGCCGGGCAGCGGGCCCTGCTGGAGCGGACGCTCGGCGCCGTCCCGAAAGCGGTGCAGTCGTTCGGGCCGGTGCTCGCGGCCCGGTACTCGGGCGGCGGCACTCCATTTGCACTGGAGCTCTGGCGCTATCCGGACCAGTCCCGGTTGCTGGAGCTGTCCGTCAAGTGCCCGCCGGCGGGAGCCGCGCGGCGCTCCGACCAGCTGAGCGCCCTGCTGCGCGAGCTCGATATCACTGTCCCGGCGGTACAGACCACCAAGACGGCGAGGACGTTGGCCTACCCATGCGCACGCCGGCTGAAGCGGCTCGATTAGTCCCGGTCACTGCCCACCCAGCAGCACCTGGTCCAGGTCGAAGCGCACCGGGCGCTCCAGCTGCGCGTAGGTGCAGGACTCCGGGTCCCGGTCCGGGCGCCAGCGGACGAACTGGGTGGTGTGCCGGAACCGGACACCCTCCATGTAGTCGTAGCGCACCTCGACCACCCGCTCCGGGCGCAGTGGCACGAACGACAGGTCCTTGCCGGCGTTCCACCGGCTGGTCTCGCTCTTGCGCGGGGTGCGGTCGCCCTCTTCCTGCCGGGCCCACGCCCATGGGTGGTCGTCGAACGTGGTGACCAGCGGTTGGAGCTCGGTGAACAGCTCCCGGCGCCGGGCCATCGGGAACGCGCCGACCACGCCGACCGAGGCCAGCTTGCCGTGCTCGTCGTAGAGCCCGAGCAGCAGTGAGCCGATCGCGTCCGGCCCGGATTTGTGCACCCGGTAGCCGGCCAGCACGCAGTCCGCCGTGCGCTCGTGCTTGATCTTGGACATCACCCGTTTGTCCGGCTGGTAGGTCAGCGTGAGCGGCTTGGCGATCAGCCCGTCCAGCCCGGCGCCCTCGAACTGGTCGAACCACTGGCCGGCCAGGTCGATGTCCTGGGTGGCTGGGGTGACGTACACCGGTGGCTCGGCCTTGGCCAGGGCCTCCTCCAGCGCGGCGCGCCGGTCGGACAGCGGCTCGCGCATCAGGTTCCGCTCACCCAGCGCGAGTAGGTCAAAGGCGATGAAGCTGGCCGGGGTCTCGGTGGCCAGCAGGTTGACCCGGCTGGCGGCGGGGTGGATGCGCTGCTGCAGCGCCTCGAAGTCCAGCCGGTTGGCCTCGCGGTCCGCGATGACGATCTCCCCGTCGATCACCGCGCGGTCGGGGAAGTTCGCCTTCACCGCCTCCACCACCTCCGGGAAGTACCGGGTCATCGGCCGCTCGTTGCGGCTGCCGATCTCCACCTCGTCGCCGTCCCGGAAGATGATCGACCGGAACCCGTCCCACTTGGGTTCGTAGTGCTGGCCGGCGGGGATGGCGCCGATCGGCTTGGCCAGCATCGGCTTGACCGGGGGCATCACGGGCAGCTGCATCGCGCCATCCTGCCCGGCTGCCCGGCGCTGGTCGAATGCGATCTGACCGGGCATGCTGGCGGACGTGCACCCCGCTGAGCACGGCCCCGCGGAAAGCCGCGCGGACGGCCCCGTGGACGGCTCCCTGGACGGCACTGTGGAACCTAGGCACGTGACGGACCGGCCGATCGGCTGGTGGATCAAGCACGTCGACCAGTTGATCGAGGAGTCGTTCGACCGGGTGCTGGCCGGCGAGGGTATCGGGCGGAAGCACTGGCGGGTGCTCAACGCGCTCGCCGGCGGGGTGACCACGCTCCCTGAGCTGGATCGGGCGCTCGCCCCGTTCCGGGAGGCCGGACCGGACCTGACGGTGGTGCTCGAGCAGCTGGTCTCCCGGGGTTGGGCCCGGCGCACGGCCAGCCGGTTGAGCCTCACCCAGAGCGGGGCGGCGGCGCGGGAGCGACTGGTCAAGGCGATCGCCGCGCACCGAGGCCGGGTCACCGAGGGGATCGACCAGCGCAGCCAGCGCGCCACCGTGGCGATCCTGCGGCAGATTGCCCGCAACCTCGCCGTCGGTCGGTAGCGCTCAGGCGTCCTCGTCCTCCGGCGGCGGCGCGGCGCCCTCCCGCTCGTCCCGCGCCGCCCAGTCCAGAAGCTCGTCCAGGGAGTAGACCGCGTCGTCGATGCCGGCGTGCAGGTCACCCAGCTCGGCGAACCGGGCCGGCATGGTGGCGATGGTGAAGTCGCCGGGCTCGGCGTCGGGCAGCTCGTCCCAGGTGATCGGGGCGGACACCACGGCCTCCGGCACGCCGCGCACCGAGTAGGCGCACCGGATGGTGTGGTCCCGGGTGTTCTGGTTGTAGTCCACGAACACCGAGGCGGGATCGCGGTCCTTGCGCCACCAGGTCAGGTCCACCAGTTCGCCGGCGCGGCGTTCCACCTCGCGGGCGAACGCGTGCGCGGCCCTGCGTACCTCGGCGAACCCCCAGCGCGGCTCGATCCGCACGTAGACGTGCAGGCCCTTGCCCCCGGAGGTCTTCGGCCAGCCCACCGCGCCCAGGTCGGCGAGCACCTCGCGGGCCACCTCGGCCACTTGCTGGACCTGCGCATAGGTGGCCTGAGGCATGGGGTCCAGGTCGATCCGCCACTCGTCGGGCTTCTCCACGTCCGCCCGCCGGGAATTCCACGGATGAAACTCCACGGTGGACATCTGCACCGCCCAGATGACGTCCGCCGGGTGGGTCACGCACAGTTCGTAGGCGTGCCGGCCGTAGCGGGGGAACTCCACCCGGACGGTCTGCACCCAGTCCGGCGCGCCCCGGGGCAACCGCTTCTGGTGCACCTTCTCGCCGGTGACACCGGTCGGGAAGCGGTGCAGCATGCACGGCCGCTCGTACAGCGCACGCACCACGCCGTCGCTGACCGCCAGGTAGTAGCGGGCGAGGTCCAGCTTGGTCTCCCCGCGGGCGGGGAAATACACCCGATCCGGGTTACTGATCCGGACCGTGCGGTCGCCGACCTCCAGCTCGGCCGCCGGGGCGCTCGGCATGACCGGGCGGGCGGCTCAGCGGCGCCAGGAGCGGCGCTGCTTGCGGTGCTGGTGGATCAGGCCCCAGGCCACCAGGATCGCGGTGCCGACCAGGTAGAAGTCCTCGATGTGGCCCTCGTGGTTGCCGATCGTCATGAGCAGCAGGAAGATCACGGTGAACCAGCCGGCGATCGCCGTGCCTCGGGGGAAGCCGCCGTGCCAGCCCCACGCCACCGACGGCTCGTCCGCCGGGTCCACCGTCGCCGGGGGTCGCCCGTTCCGCTTGGCCAGGTCCTGCCCGGTGCCTGCCACCACGCCTCCAGCCTGCTCGTTGTGCTCACTCGCGGTGACCATCCTGGCATACGAGCGGCGGAGCGGCGTCTTCGGGACAATGTGACCTGATGACTACTACTCGCGGCGTGCTCCTGCTGGGTTCCACCGGCTCGATCGGAACCCAGGCACTGGACGTGGTCCGGGCCAACCCGGATCGGTTCCGGGTGACCGGCCTGGCCGCCGGCGGCACGAATGCGGCCGGCGTGGCGCTGCTGGCCGCCCAGGTGGCCGAGTTCGCGGTGCCCAGGGTCGCGGTGGCCGATGCCGACGCGGCCGAGCAGCTGCGCGACGCGCTGGGTGCGGCGCCGACCGAGGTGTTGGGCGGCCCGGACGCGGTCACCGAGCTGATCCAGAGCACGCCGTCGGACGTGGTGCTCAACGGGATCACCGGATCCCGGGGCCTGCGCCCCACCCTGGCCGCGCTGGCCACCGGGGCCACCCTCGCGCTGGCCAACAAGGAGTCCCTGGTGGCCGGTGGGCCGCTGGTGACCAGGGCGGCGGCGCCGGGGCAGATCGTGCCGGTGGACTCCGAGCACTCGGCGCTGGCGCAGTGTCTGCGCGGCGGCCGGGCCGAGGAGGTCGACCGGCTGGTGCTCACCGCGTCCGGCGGGCCGTTCCGGGGCCGCCGCCGCGACGAGCTGACCTACGTCGGGCTGGAGGACGCGCTCAAGCACCCCACCTGGGACATGGGCCCGGTGGTCACCATCAACTCGGCGACTCTGGTGAACAAGGGCTTGGAGCTGATAGAGGCGCACCTGCTGTTCGGCGTGCCCTACGACCGGATCGACGTGGTGGTACACCCTCAGTCGGTGATCCACTCCATGGTCACCTTCACCGACGGCGCGACGATCGCCCAGGCGAGCCCGCCGGACATGCGGCTGCCCATCGCGCTGGCCCTGGGCTGGCCGGACCGGGTGCCCGGCGCGGCCCCGGCCTGCGACTTCACCCAGCCGAGCAGCTGGACCTTCGAGCCGCTGGACGACGTGGCGTTTCCCGGCGTGGCGCTGGCCAGAGCGGCCGGCACCGCCGGTGGCTGCGTGCCCGCGGCGTTCAACGCGGCGAACGAGGAAGCGGTGGCCGCGTTCGTGGCCGGCAAGATCCGGTTCACCGATATCACTGACGTGGTCGGCGAGGTGGTGGTAAACCCGCACGGATGTAACACCGATCCGGCTACCGTGGATGACGTGTTAGCGGCCGAGGAGTGGGCGCGGGCCCGCGCCGGTGAACTGGTGGACGCCGCGGTGGCGAGAGGATCGATTGCGTGAGCTTCACTTTGGGTGTCGTGCTGTTCGCGCTCGGCATCGGTATCTCCATCGCGCTGCACGAGGCCGGGCACATGTGGACGGCCAAGGCGTTCGGGATGAAGGTCCGCCGCTACTACATCGGCTTCGGCCCGAAGGTGTTCTCCTTCCGCCGGGGGGAGACCGAGTACGGGCTCAAGTGGATCCCGGCCGGTGGGTTCTGCGACATCGCGGGGATGACCGCGCTGGACCCGGTGACCACCGAGGAGGCGCCGAGGGCCTTCTTCAAGAAGGCCACCTGGAAGCGGGTGGTGGTGCTCTCCGCCGGCTCCGGGATGCACTTCCTGATCGGCATCGTGCTGCTTTACGTGCTGGCGGTCTTCAGCGGGCTGCCGGCGGATAACACCAGCGCGTTGGCCGGGCGGACCGGGTGCGTGCCAGCTACTCAGAATCCGGTTACCCTCGCGCCCTCGCCGTGCGATCCGAACAGCATCTCGCCTGCTCAGCGCGCTGGTATCCAGCCTGGCGACAAGATCCTCTCGGTAGGAGGAACACCCACGCCGACCTGGTCCGACACGGTGAACGCGATCCGGGAGCACACCGGGCCGACGGCTTTCGTGCTGGAACGGGACGGCCACCAGATCGACGTGTCCGTAGATGTCGCGACCGTGCAGCGCACGCCGGTGCTTGCCCAGCCAGGCCACCCCAACCCACTCGAGTCGGTTGGCGCGATCGGCCTGGCACAGCTCACCACGGTTCAGTACAACCCGGTCACCGCGGTGCCGGCGACCTTCCTGTTCACCGGGGAGATGTTCAGGGCGACATGGCAGGGCCTGATCATGTTCCCGGAGAAGGTGCCGGCCGTGCTCAAGGCCATCGGCGGCGCCCCGCCGGACCTGAACCGGCCGGTCAGCGTGGTGGGCGCGAGCATCATCGGTGGCGACGCGGCGGAGGCCGGGCAGTGGGCGTTCTTCCTGCTGCTGCTGGCCGCGCTGAACTTCTTCGTCGGGGTGTTCAACCTGGTGCCGCTGTTGCCGCTGGACGGCGGGCACATCGCGGTGAACCTCTACGAGCGGGTGCGGGACTCGGTGCGCCAGCGACTGGGCAAGGCCAAGATGCCGCCGGTGGACTACACCCGGCTGCTGCCGGTGACCTACGCGTTCATCCTGGTCCTCGGCGCGATCAGCCTGTTGACCATCACCGCCGACATCGTCAACCCGATCCGGTTCCCGCAATAGCCGACCATGGCGTGCGCGGCGCGGCTGCTTCCGGCGCCGCGCCAACGCGGCGGAGGAGCGAATAAATCCAGGTCATCCGGTCCAGGGATGGCTACGCTACTGGCCATGAGCACAGGTGAGCCGGCGACGCCGGAACCCGGTCAGTCGCCACCCCCGGGCGCCGGGTACCCGCCGCCGCCCCCCGGCGGCGGATACCCGCCGCCGGGAGCGGGGGGTTACTCACCGCCCCCAGGGGGCTACTACCCACCGCCAGGAAGCGGCTATCCGCCGCCAGGCACCGCGGGGGCGCCGCCCGGCGCCGGCTACCCGCCGCCGGGGCCCGGTTACGCCGCCCCGGGCTACTCCGGGCCCGGCTCCGCCGGTGGCTACGCCGGGCCGGGAGGGCAGCCGCCGCAGAGCGGATTCTCCAGCGGACTGACCGGGCAGGGGCCGCTGAGCCCCGCCGAGGAGCGCACCTGGGCGATGGCCGCGCACCTGTCCTCGGTTTTGGGTGTGTGGTTCTTCTTCCTCGGCGCGGCTGGACCGCTGGTGGTGCTGCTGGCCCAGGGCCAGCGGTCGGCGTTCGTCCGGGCCCAGTCGATTGAGGCGTTGAACTTCAACCTCAGCGTGCTGATCTACTCGATCGTCGCCTGGGTCCTGGTCTTCGTGCTGATCGGCATCCCGATCGTGATCGCGCTCGGCATCTTCTGGCTGGTGCTCACCGTGATCGCCACGGTCAAGGTCAGCAACGGGGAGCCGTACCGGTACCCGCTGACCATCCGCATGGTGACCTGAGCGGCGGGCGGCCCCGGGTGCGGTCGGCAGCCTCACGGGTGTCGCATACCACGGGCGCAAGCAGGCGACGCGCGGGTGCGCGATACTGGGGATCGTGAGTGCCACCAGCGTCAGTCTCGGTATGCCCGCCCCGCCGCCGCCGACGCTCGCGCCCCGCCGGACCACCCGCCAGCTGCACGTCGGCCCGGTGGGCGTGGGGAGCGAGTACCCGATCTCGGTGCAGTCGATGACGACCACCCTCACCTCCGACGTCAACGCCACCCTCCAGCAGATCGCCGAGCTCACCGCCGCCGGCTGCGACATCGTCCGGGTGGCCTGCCCGTCCCAGGACGACGCCGAGGCTCTGCCGGCGATCGCCAAGAAGTCGCAGATCCCGGTCATCGCGGATATCCACTTCCAGCCCAGG
>DATHIT010000245.1:0-7551 GCA_035489915.1 Pseudonocardia sp.
CGCCCGCCGTAACGACCCCGCCCGCCGCGCCCGCCGCCTGATCAGCCAACTGGAAACACTCGGCTACACCATCACCGCCAAACCACCCACCACGACACAGCGGGCCCACGAACCCGCGTGGTCTAGACGTTTTCTCTTCAGGTCAGTGCGTCGAGCGGGGTCGGCCGGCGCTGGAATGAGATGTGCACATGGTCCTGGTGATTCGCCGTCGCGCCGCCTCGGTCCTCCATGGCCCGCCAGCCTGAGCCGTAGTTGATGCGCTGCCGCCAGATCACGTACGTGATTCCGAGTCGGTCCTTATTCTTCAGCGCGTAGGCGGCGAGCTTGTCTCCCTCGGCGCGATTCACCATGAAGTCGAGGGCGAGCCCGCTCGGGTGGTCGGAGCTGCCGGCCCGGGCGGCCAGTCCGTGGACGGTGTCCACGTCGAATCGGCAGCGAAGTTCCTTGCCGGAGGTTGCCACCCAGCTCTTCACCCGGCCGAATCCGGAGGTACTGGCCGGGCAGGTCCGCACGGCCACTTCCGGCTGTTCCCGCTGGGTCGCGCGCGCGGTGAGTTCCCGCTCGGTGGCCGCCACCGCTTTCAGCAGCGAGTCGAGGTTGAACTTCTCCGGCTCCGGCGGGACCGGCTCGGCCATCGGCGTGACCGGGCGCGGCGTGACCGGCGACCATGTGGCGGCGGTCGCCATCCCGGACAGCGTGTCGCTGACGGCTTCTTCCACGGAACCGAGCCGCTCGGTGATCGTCAGTGCGCCGCCCAGCGCCGCCGCGGCAAGCACTCCGGTGGTCGCGACGCGGGTGGTCGCCGACGGATTGCCGACTCGGAGGGACGTAGTCGCCGCTGCCGGAGCAACGGCTAACCACCCACGGCGCCGCTCGGCGCGGTGTCGTGCCACAAAGGGGACCTTTCGTGTGGGGCCAGCTGGTCGGACCGGTTCGGGTTGCGAGGGGGGAGCGTCCGTAACCGTTCCGTAGCCGTGCCGTGATGCACGAGAGACCCTATGAGATGGCGCGTCGGCGTTGCGTGGCGGCGCGCGGAGACTCGACGACCGCGCGTTCCGGTGCTGCGAGTGGCACGTCGGCGACCTCAGCGCGGCTCACCGCCCGCGCCAGGCGCGCGTCAGCCGCGACCGGCGCCCGGCCCCTCGCTGGGAACGGCGGCCGCCTCCCGGGCGGCACCGCGGCGAGTCGTCAGCACGCCGATGATGACCACCAGCAGGGCGATGCCCGCGGTCATGGCCAGGTCGAGCCGCGAGCTCGGCCGGGTGGCCATGTACACCAGCATGACCGGGATGATGATCACGACCGCCCAGGTCAGCCACGGGAACAGCCACATCCGCACCGGCATCTCCACCCCGGCACGCTCCAGCTTGGCGCGCAGCCGCAGCTGGGAGACCGCGATGCTCAGGTAGACCAGCAGGGCGATGGCGCCCGAGGTGGCCAGCAGCGTGGCGAACACCTGCTCGGGGAACGCGTAGTTGGCGATCACCGCGAGGAACCCGACAGCGGTGGAGGCCAGCACGGCCACCCTGGGCACCCCGTTGGCGGTGGTGTGCATGACGGCCGCCGGCGCCTGGCCGCGGCGGCCCAGCGAGTAGATCATCCGGGAGGCGGTGTAGAGCGCGGAGTTGAGGCAGCTGGCCACCGCGACCAGCACCACCACGTCCACGATGCCCTTGGCGCCCGGCACGCCGAGTACGTCCAGCGCGGATTGGTACGAGCCGTTCTCCTTCAGCGCCGGGTCGTTCCACGGCACGATCGCGACCACCAGCAGGATCGAGGCCAGGTAGAAAACCGAGATCCGCCAGATCACCGACCGGGTCGCCCGCCCGATCTTCTCCGCCGGGTGGTCGGACTCGGCGGCGGCGATGGTGACGATTTCGGTGCCCATGAAGCTGAACATCGTGGTGAGCACGGCGGCGATCACCACGCCGAACCCGCCGGGCAGGAAGCCACCCGCGTCCACCAGGTGTGACAGGCCGCTCACCCCGCTGCCGGGCAGCAGGCCCAGCACCGCGAGCGCACCGAGCACGATGAAGGCCACGATGGCCACCACCTTCAGCAGCGCGAACCAGAACTCGAACTCGCCGTAGTTGGCCACGCTGAACAGGTTGGTCGCGGTGAGCAGCACGGTGACCAGCAACGCCCAGGCCCACATCGGTACCGCGGGCACCCAGGAGTTCAGGATCGTCGCCGCGGCCGTCGCCTCGACCGGGATGACGAGCACCCAGAACCACCAGTACAGCCAGCCGACGGTGAACCCGGCCCACGGTCCGACGGCGCGGTCGGCGTAGGTGGAGAACGAGCCCGAGTCAGGGGTGGCGGCCGCCATCTCACCCAGCATCCGCATGACCAGCACGACGAGCAGCCCGGCGATCAAGTAGGAGATCAGCACGCCGGGCCCGGCGGTGGCGATCGCGTTGGCCGAACCGACGAACAGCCCCGCGCCGATGACCCCGGCGATACTGATCATGGTGACGTGCCGGTCCCGCAGCCCCGCTTTCAGCTCGGTGCCCGGTTGTCCGCCCTGCCCGGGCCCGTCGGTCATACCGGTCGCCATCAGCGTTCCCCCTGATCTCGCCTCAGTGCGGCCGACACAGCTGCCGGCGTCGGGGAATCGTCACATCATCGAGGCTGAGAAACCAGTCGACGTTCAGCTCAGCTCCGAGTAGAAGCTGAGCACGTTGCCGTCGGGATCGACGAAGTCGCAGTAGTCCACCGCGCCCTCCACGTGTTCGAGCGGTCCTACCTGCACGCCCAATGCGGCGATGCGGTCGCGCTCCGCACGTGCATCCACTACGCCGAACCGAGTCACGACCTCCGCGCCGGAGCGAGCCGTCGGCTCCTCGCCAAGCTGTAGCCAGACCGAGCCGAGCTGGAACTCCACAACTCCATCGGCGGGCTCGAGATCCGGCTCACCTAGCTCGAAGACCTGTCGATACCACTCCACGGCTCGCGGCAGATCACTCACCGGCAATCCGACGGTTACCCCCGACACATCCATGCCGACGATCCTTCCGTAGTCACTCAGTTGTGAGGGACGCTTTTGCCTGGGAGCGGGCCCGGGCCAGCTCGAGGAGTTCGGCGAGCTCGGTGAGCAGGTAATCGGCCATCACGTCCAGGTCCGGTATGAGCTCCCGACAGGCGAGCAGCCCGAAATGGACCCCGCCGTGGTAGCTGAGCACCGTGACGTTGAGCCCGAGTCCGTCGCCGATCACGGACAGCGGGTACATCGCCACCAGCTTGGCGCCGCCCAGATACACCGGCACGGAAGAACCGGGCACGTTGGACATCACCACATTGAACGGGCGGGTACGACTGATCAGGCCCATCCCGAACGCGACCCGGGCGGCCCGTGCGGCCAGCGCCGGGGCGAAGAACCCGGTGACGTCGTCGACGAGGCCTTCGGGCAGCACAGCGTGGCGCGCCTTCGCCGCCTTGGTCGCGTCGCTCGCCATGCTTATCCGGTCGCCCGGGTCCGCGAGATGGGTTGGCACCTGGGCGATCATCGCGGAGACCTGGTTGCCGGGCACTCCACCGTCCGCCGCCGACTTCCCGTCGCTCTTGATCTTCAGGGAGATCGGCATCAGCGCGGTCAGCGGCGCGTTCGGGAGGGCGTCACGGTCGATCAGCCAGCGGCGGATCGCCCCGGCCGAGACCGCGACGAACACGTCGTTGATGGTGACCCCGAAGGCGTTCTTGATCTCCTTGAACTCAGCGAGGCCGAGGGTGCGGAAGGCGAACCGACGGTGTGGCGTGATGGGGCGGTTGAAGGGGGTCGGCGGGGCGGAGCCGGCGATCCCGAACACCCCACCGTCGCGCTCACCCGCGCCGAACGCTTGGCGCACCGCCGGGGCGGCCAGGCTCGCCGCCGAAGGCACCGAGCGCAGTAGCCCACCGATCAGCCGGACGGTACGCACCGGATTTCCGGCCACCGAGGTGACGCCGCGCCAGAGCATGGTCGCGGTGCCGGGTGGCTCGACCGGCGCCTCGGCCGGCGCGCTGGGCAGTTCGCGCCCGTCCGGGGACAGATCGAACAGCTGGGTCATCAACTCGGCGCCCCCGACGCCGTCGACCGCGGCGTGGTGGACCTTCGTGTAGAGCGCCATCCGACCGCCGGCCAGGCCGGAAATCAGGTAGGCCTCCCACAACGGACGGGCCCGATCCAGCTGGCGGGCGTGCAACCGGGCCACCTGTTCGCCCAACTGCCGGTCGTCGCCCGGCGCCGGCAAGGCCAGCTCGCGCAGGTGGAACTCGATATCGAAGTCCGGGTCATCGACCCAGTAAGGCTGATCCAGACCCAGCGGCACCGTGTGCAGCCGCCGGTGCAGCACCGGAATCAGCGGCAACCGCTCGGCGAACAGCTCGGTGAGCCGCTCCAGGGTCAACGGCTCGGTAGCGGTGCCCGGGTCGATGATGCACAGGCCACCCACGTGACCGGTGGTTGTCGGCGTCTCGATGGCCAAGAACGTGGCGTCTGTGCCACTGAGTTGACGCATCGGGCCACTGTTCCAGCTCAGCGCTGGGGCGTAAAGCAGCAGGTAAACCGCTTTCCCACCCGGGCGATATGGCCGTGCAAGGCCGGTGAAAGGCCCGTTTGCTGTCCTTGTCAGATCGACAGGGCGACCCCAGCCGCGGCTGACCGGAAAGCAGGATGTCCATGAAGAAGTCGACCATGATGCCCGGACTCGCTCTCGCCGCGCTCGCCGTCACCGGTTGCTCGGTCGCCGATCCAGATACCAGCCAGGTGGTGCTGCACTACACCGGTGGGGCGTTCTCCTCGCAGCAGTTCGAGTACTGCACCCAGCCGGGGATCCGCGAGATCGGCGGGGCCGGTGACTTCGACTTCTACTACCCGGCCGGCCAGCGGACGTACGTGTTCTCCGAGCGCCCAGGAGCCGACGCACCGCCGATCCGGGTATCCACGAAGAACCAGACCGAACTGATCGTCCGGGGCGCGATCACCTTCACGCTGAACCCGGATTGCCGGGCCTTCACCGACGCCACCGGGCGGGAATGGAAGGGCGGGAAGCTGCAGAAGTTCCACGACACGATCGGCCGGCAGAACACCGCCTACGCCGGGTCGGGCGGGGAAGCGATGCCCGGCGGCTGGAAGAACGTGCTGAACATCTATGTCGGAGCGCCCGCCGAGCGCGCCATGGACAACGCCGGCATCGGATTCAACTGGCAGGACCTCTACTCGAACGTCGACTCGAAGAACGCATGGACCAGGGCAGTCGAGGAACGGCTCCCGCAACTGATCAAGGACCAGGCCGGCGATGACCTGTTCCTGATCAACAACATTCAGCTGGACAAGCCGGACGTGCCGGACAGCCTCCGCGCCGAGCTGGAGAACAACCAGGCCGCCGGACTGCGCCAGCAGACCGCCCAGACCGATCAGCAGGCCGCGCAGTCCTTCCCCGGCGGGTTGGCTGCCTACCAGGACTACCAGCAGAAGCAGGCCATCAACAAGGCGATCGCCGAGGGCCGGGTCAACCCGCTGATCGTCCCCCAGGGCTCGCCGGTGATCGTGGGCGGGCCGCGATGAAGGCCCTGCCCTACATCGGCCTGGCTGTGCTGATCCTGCTGGCCGCCGCCGTCGCGGTGTGGCTGGTCCACCGGTCCATCACCCGGAGGCGTGCGGCGCGGCTGGAGAAGGCCCGTCGGGAGACGCCGTGGACGGCCTTCCGCACGCCGGACGAGAACGGGAAATGGGTGCTCGGAGTTGAACGCACCTGGCGCGGACACGTGTTCGAGCGGATCCAAACCCATGGCCCGTTACCGGCGGACATCCCCGACGTCGACCTGCTGGAAGCGGAGGCCACCGCCCTCTACCAGGCGTCTCGGTACAACCGAGGGAACCCCTGACCCACGGAGGGTCAGGCGTACAGCGCGTCGATGTCGGCCGCGTACTTCTTGACGATCACGCGGCGCTTGAGCTTCATCGTGGGGGTGAGCTCGTCGCTGTCGGGCAGCCAGTCGACCGGGAGCACGCTGAAGCGTTTGATCTGCTCAACCCGGCTGAGGTGGGTGTTGGCCTCGGCGACGGCTGCCGCGATCGCGGCGCGCACCTCGTCGTTGACCGCGAGCACGGCGGGGGACGCATCGGGCAGGCCGTTGGCGGCGGCGTAGGCGGCGGCCCCGTCGGGGTCGAGCACCAGCAGCGCCACGTTGTACGGGCGCATGTCGCCGATCGCGCACGCCTGGCCGATCAGCGGGCTCGAGGCCTTGAGCTGCTGCTCGATGTTCGCCGGTGACATGTTCTTGCCGCCGGCGTTGATGATCAGTTCCTTCTTGCGGTCGACGATCGTCACGTAGCCGTCGGCGTCGATCTCGGCGACGTCACCGGTGTGCAGCCAGCCGTCCCGGTCGATGGCCTCGGCGGTCTTCTCCGGGTCGTTGCGGTAGCCGATCATGACGTTGGGCCCGCGCAGCAGCAACTCGCCGTCGTCGGCGACCTCGAGCTCGATGCCCGGAGCTGGTTTGCCGACCGTGCCGACGCGGACCGCGTCCGCCGGATTGACCGTACCGATGCACGAGGTCTCGCTCATCGCCCAGCCCTCGCGGATCGGCAGACCGAGCGCCATGAAGTACTCGAGCACGGCCGGGGCGATCGGCGCGGCGCCCGTGGCGAGCCAGTCGGCCTGGTCCAAGCCGAGTTGCCCGCGGACAGCGGCCTTGGCCTCATCGGGTACCGCGGTCGGGTCGGTGAGGCCCTTGGCTTCGAGGGCGGCCCGGATCTTCTCCCAGATCCGAGGGACGAGCAGCAAGCCGGTCGGGCGCGCGTCGCCAGTGGCGGCGAGCAGGTTGACCGGATCGTCCACGCTGGTGATCGTCGACCCTGCGCCAAGGGACCAGTAGTGGGCGAAGAAGCGGTCGGCAACGTGCGCGCACGGCAGGTAGGACATGACCCGTCCGGCCGGCCGCATCACGACGATCGTGGACCAGGCGTTCAGCGTCCACATGAGGTTGGCGTGGGTGATTTGCACACCCTTCGGCGGACCGGTGGTACCGGAGGTGTAGATCAGGGTTGCGATGTCTCCGGGCGCAACCGCCCGCCACGTCGGTTCGAACTCCGGATGGTCGGCTTCGGGCAGCCCGTCCTCCAGGACCACGACGTGCTCGACGGACGGGGCATTCACCGCCCGGATCGCGTCGACAAAGCGCCGCTCGGTGACGACGATCCGGTTGCCGGCGTTGGCGAACAGGTACTCGATCTGCTCGGGCGCAGAGGAGTTGTAGACCGAGAACGGTATCGCCCCGAGGTGCAGCGCCGCCGTGTCGACCAGGTGGAACTCCGGCCGGTTGACGAGCATCATGCCGACGGTGTCGCCACGCTCGACGCCCAGGCGGGCGAGGCCGCACGAGATGCGCCGCACACGCTCGGCGTACTGGGCCCAGGTGAGCAGCTGCCCGTCGCCCGGGGTGCGCAACGCCGGGAGATCCGCGAAACGCGCCGCGGAGATCTGGAACGCCTCGCACAACGTCCCGCCGTCCAGCCCGGGCGCACGCTCCAACGCCGCCTGTTCCCGCAGGTCCATGACGCCTCCGCGC
>DATHIT010000246.1:0-2723 GCA_035489915.1 Pseudonocardia sp.
CTGCTGGCCGGGCCGGTGGAGCTGCCCGCCTCCTCCTGGGGCTCCGGGAAGGACTGGCGGGTCTGGGACGGCGAACTGGTGGCCGACCTGGTGGAGCTGGGCGCCGAGGTCCAGCGGCGGCTGCTCGCCAAGGCCAGCCTGGAGCCGCGCGGGCTCGGCCGGGACCGGGTCCGTGATGGGCTGGCCCGCCAAGCCCTGCTCGCGCTGTCCAGCGACTGGGCGTTCATGGTGAGCAAGGACTCGGCCGCCGACTACGCGCGGGCCAGGGCCCGGCAGCATGCCCAGCGGGTCGCCGAAATCTCCGAACTGCTCGCCTCCGGCCGGCTGGCCGAGGCACGGGCCGCGGTCGGCACATACGACAGTCAGGACGGGGTATTCGGCCAGTTGGACGCCCGATGGTTGGCCGATTCGGCGGACCGAACCGACTATTCCGTGCATTACGGCCGGTAGGTTGCCACTTATGCGCGTGCTCATCGTGTCCTGGGAATACCCACCGGTGGTCGTTGGCGGCCTCGGCCGGCACGTCCACGCGCTGGCCCGCCGGCTGGCCGCGGCCGGGCACGACGTGCGGGTGCTGTCCCGCCAGCCGGCCGGCTCCGACGCCGGCACCCACCCCACCGAGGATGAGCTGGTCGACGGGGTGCGGGTGTTGCGGGTCGCCGAGGATCCCCCGCACCTGGAGTTCGAGCGGGACCTGGTGGCCTGGACGCTGGGCATGAACCACGGCATGGTGCGGGCCACTCCTCGCTGGCTGGATGACTGGCGGCCGGACGTGGTGCACGCGCACGACTGGCTGGTGGCGCACGCCGCGATCGGGCTGGCCGATCAGCTCGACGTGCCGCTGGTGGTCACCCTGCACGCCACCGAGGCCGGCCGGCACGCCGGTTGGCTGTCCAGCGTGGTGAGCCAGCAGGTGCACTCCGTGGAGTGGTGGCTGGCCCAGCGGGCGGACGCGCTGATCACCTGCTCGGAGGCGATGCGCACCGAGGCGGCCGAGCTGTTCGACCGGGATCGGGGCGACATCTCGGTACTGCACAACGGCATCGAGCCCCGGCGCTGGCGGGTGCGCGGAGCCGAGGTGGACGCGGTGCGCGCCCGGTACTCCCCGGACGGCGAGCCGCTGCTGCTCTACTTCGGCCGGCTGGAGTACGAGAAAGGCGTGCACGACCTGATCGCCGCACTGCCCCGGATCCGCCGCGCGCACCCGGGCACCCGGCTGCTGGTGGCCGGGCATGGCACGCACGTGGACTTCCTGATCGAGCAGGCCAGGGCGCACCGGGTGCGGCGGGCGGTACAGCTAGTCGGCCACCTGCCGGATCGGGAGCTGGCCGCGCTGGTCGCGGCGGTGCACGCGGTGGTGCTGCCCAGCCGGTACGAGCCGTTCGGCATGGTCGCGTTGGAGGCGGCGGCCGCCGGAGCGCCGCTGGTGGCGTCCACCGCCGGAGGGTTGGGCGAGGTGGTCCGGAACGGGGTGACCGGGCTGTCCTTCGAGCCGGGCGACGTGGCCGGCATCGCGACCGCCGTGCGCGCCGTGCTGGACGACCCGAAGGCCGCGCAGACCAGAGCCAGGGCGGCGCGCGCCCGGCTGCGCACCGAGTTCGACTGGGACCAGATCGCCGCGGCAACCGCGCGGGTGTACGCCGCCGCCCGCCGCCGCCGGATCGACCCGATCGGCCGCCCGAAGATCCCCACCGGCAACGCCTTCGGCCCCTGACCGCCGCCAGCCCGCCCGGGCACGACCTCAGCTGTCCGGGAGGGACTCCTGGACGGCGCGGGCGTGTTTGCGGGCGATGTCGGCGAGCGCTTCCCGCCGCGCCGCGTCCGCCTGGTAGTCCTCCCGCCGGTTACGCACCACCCGGGCCGGCGAGCCGACCGCGATCGAGTAGTCCGGGATGGTCCCGCGCACCACCGCGTGCGCGCCGAGCACGCAGCCCCGGCCGACCCGGGTACCGCGCAGCACGGACACCTTGGTGCCGATCCAGCAGTCCGGGCCGATCCGCACCGGGGTCTTGACGATCCCCTGGTCCTTGATCGGCAGGTGGATGTCGGCGATCACGTGGTCGAAGTCGCAGATGTAGACCCAGTCCGCGACCAGCGATGCCGCGCCCAGCTCGATGTCCAGGTAACAGTTGATCGTGTTGTCCTTGCCCATCACGACCTTGTCCCCGACCCGCAGCGAGCCTTCGTGACAGCGCAGCGAGTTGCCGTCCCCGATGTGCACCCACCGGCCGATCTCCAACCGGCCGTACCCGGGCCGGGCGTGCAACTCGACGTTCTTGCCGAGGAAGACCATGCCGCCCAGCAGCACGTGCGGGTTGACCAGCCGGAACCGCAGCAGCCGGGCGTAGCGCACCAGATACCACGGGGTCCAGGCCCGGTTCTTGATCACCCAGCGCAACGACGCCATGGTGAGGAACCGGGCCTGGCGGGGATCCCGCCGGTTGCGCCGCCAATCCGCCCACCGGGTCCGTACCGGAGACCCCCACATGCTCGTCACGGTGGACAAGCCTAGGGCCCGGCGCTAGATGGTCAGGCGGCGTGCGCCTGTGCGTCCTGGATCAGCCGCGCGGCTTCCTCGGGGTACCTGGCGACCAGGCCGTCGATCATGTGCTCGCGGCCCTCTTCGATGGCCACGTTGACCTGGAACGCGTAGTAGTCGTGCAGCTCACGCAGCTGCTGCTCGATGTCGGTGTGCATCTTTCCTCTTCCGGGATGTGGGTATG
>DATHIT010000247.1:0-14573 GCA_035489915.1 Pseudonocardia sp.
GCTGCTGCACGAGGGCATCAACGAGGCGGGCTCGCTCGGCTCGTTCACCGCCGCCGGCACCTCGTACGCCACCCACGGCGAGCCGATGATCCCGCTCTACATCTTCTACTCGATGTTCGGGTTCCAGCGCACCGGCGACGCCATCTGGGCGGCCGCCGACCAGATGTCCAGGGGCTTCCTGCTCGGTGCCACGGCCGGTCGCACCACGCTGACCGGCGAGGGCCTGCAGCACAACGACGGCCACTCGCTGCTGCTCGCGGCGAGCAACCCGGCGGTGCTGGCCTACGACCCGGCGTTCTCCTTCGAGATCGGGCACATCGTCCGCGACGCGCTGGCCCGGATGTACGGCGACGACGAGGCACGGGCGGGTCGCGACCCGAACGTCTTCTACTACCTGACCCTCTACAACGACCCCTACGTACAGCCGGCCGAGCCGGAGGGGCTTGACGTGGACGGGCTGCTGCGCGGGCTGTACCGGTACCAGGCGGCGCCCGAGCGGTTCGACCGGCACGTGCGGCTGTTGGCCTCCGGGGTGGCGCTGCCGTGGGCGCTGCGCGCCCAGGAGCTGCTGGCCGAGCACTGGTCGGTATCCGCCGACGTCTGGTCGGTCACCTCCTGGGGCGAGCTGCGCCGGGACGGCGTGGAAAGCGAGCAGCACAACCTGCTGCACCCGGACGCCGAGCCCCGGGTGCCGTACGTGAAGAAAGCGCTGACCGAGGACGGCGCCACCCCGGTGATCGCGGTATCCGACTGGATGCGCGCGGTGCAGGACCTGATCCGGCCGTGGGTGCCCGCCGCCTTCCATTCGCTGGGTACCGATGGTTTCGGCCTCTCCGACACCCGCCCGGCGGCTCGCCGGCACTTCAATGTGGATGCCGAGTCGATCACCGTTCAGGCGCTGGCCGCGCTGGTGGATCAGGGCAAGCTGGACCGGGCGACCGTGGTTGCCGCGGCGAGTAAGTACCGCATCGACGATCCGCGCGCCGCCGGCCCGCAGACATCGGACTCGGGAGTCGCCTGAGCCGGCGCCACGATAAGAGCACGCTAAGCCGGGGAATTGTCCGGCGAAGAATGTCACCGGGGTCGGCCCGCAAGGCCGCGCCAGGCCTGGGCCGGCCCCGTGACCTGCGGCGATGCCGTGCTCAGGGCTCCGATTCGGCCGCTGCGGAGCGCAATCACCGATCGTCCTAGCGCTTCCCTTGCCGATTCTCGGTCGGCATTGTCGGAACCCTAATCACTCCACCTGGCGACGACCCTCCCCCATTTGGGCCAGGCGCGGTAGTCTGCCGCCGTTGCTCTTCTCGCCGGGGGGTACTCGGGGGGAAAGCATCCCAGCCCGCGTCAGGCACGCTGCGGGTCGGCGCGATATCCGGGGCAAGCGCCCGGAATTTCAGTACGAGGAGAGCAAGAATGGCAGAGGGCACCGTCAAGTGGTTCAACAGCGAGAAGGGCTACGGCTTCCTCGCTCCCGACGGTGGTGGCGCGGATGTATTCGTGCACTACTCCTCCATCCAGAGCAGCGGCTACCGCACCTTGGATGAGGGCCAGCGCGTCACGTTCGACGTCGAGCAGGGCCAGAAAGGCCCCCAGGCAACCAAGGTCACGCCACTAGGCTGACCGCGACCGTTCCCTCCCCGAGGCCGGCCGCCACGGCTTGCCTTCGGGGCCCGGCACCGATCCAGCCGAGGCCCCGGTCGCGTCAACGCGCCCTGAGCCACTAATTGATTGGTGCGAAATTTCATCCGTTGAGCAGCCGCACGGTCGACGACCGGCGGCGCCCATTCGTGCCATGCTGCCCGATGTGACAACGGGGCGCTCGGTTCCCGGACCGGCTGTGTCCGCCCGGACCAGGCGTCGTTTGGAACAGGCATCGGGTGGCCTGGCAACGGCCAGCGTGTCCGCCATGTCAGAGCGGCTGCCCTGGTTTCGTCGGCTGTCCGCCGACCAACGTGCCGGCGTGCTGCTGGTGACCCAGACCGGCGTGTCCAATTTCGTGGCCTGGCTCGGCGAGCCCGGCCAGACTATCCGGCTGACCGCCGAGGCTTTCCGCAGCGCCCCGCGCGACCTGGCCCGCCGGGTCAGCCTGCGCCAGACCGTGGAGCTGGTCCGGGTCGCCATCGAGGTGTTCGAGCACCAACTGCCCCTGCTCGCCGGCAGCGACCGGGAACGCCAGCTGCTGACGGAGGGAATCCTCCGGTTCGGCAGGGAGATCGCGTTCGCGGCGGCCACCGTCTATGCCAGCGCGGCCGAGTCCCGGGGTGCCTGGGACGCCCGGCTGGAGGCCCTGGTGGTGGACGGGGTGGTCCGGGGCGAGGTGGACGACGCGCTGGTGTCCCGCTCCTCGGCGCTGGGCTGGGACGCCGAGCGGCCGGTGACCGTGGTGGTCGGCAGCCCGCCGCCGGAGATCCAGACGGAGAGCCAGGGCGAACCGCTGGCCACGATGCGCCGCACCGCGACCCGGCTGGGCCGTTCGGTGCTCCTCGGCGTCCAGGGCGCCCGGCTGGTCGCCCTGTTGTCCGGCGCCTTGCCCGTGGTGGGCGGCGGGGTCCCGGGCGCCGGGAACGGCGGCGGGCTTTCGAGCGGTGCCGGGACGACCGGGGCCGGGAATGCCGCCGCGTCGGTGGGCGGGAACGGTGCCGCCGCTGCCCGCGCCGGCACGGTAAAGCTGAGTCCGGCGGAACGGCTGGCCGACGCATTCGGGCCGGGCCCGGTGGTCATCGGGCCCACCGCGCCCACGTTGGCCGCCGCCCACGCGAGCGCCCGCGACGCCCTGCAAGGTTTACGCGCGGTGAGCGGATGGCCGGGCGCGCCTCGGCCGGTTCGGGCCATGGACCTGCTCCCGGAGCGCGCGCTGGCCGGCGATCCGTGGGCCAAGGCCGAGCTGATCGCGACCGTGGTGCAGCCGCTCACCTCGGCTGGCGGCGAGCTGGGGCGCACGCTGGCCAGCTACCTGGACGGCGGTGGCGCGCTGGAGTCCTGCGCCCGCGCGCTGTTCGTCCATCCCAATACCGTGCGATACCGGTTACGCCGGGTGACTGAAGTCACCGGCCTTGATCCGACCGACCCGCGAGCCTCGCTTGTACTCCGAATTGCGCTCATCGTCGGCAGATTGAGCGCCTCGGAGTAACTCCGACACTCCTGCTGAGCAGCGGGAACACCTGCCCGACCCTACAAATTCACATGGTCATTACCAAAGTGAACGCGGTCATATTTGGAGGAAACCTCCAAAGCGCGCCGATGGAGTTCGTATGCGTCGACATCCCCGTGACCGGGGCTGACCGTGTTGGCTATGCCGAGTGATTGCCGTGCTCGCCCCAGGACAGGGGTCCCAAACTCCCGGAATGCTCGGCCCTTGGCTGACCGGCCTCCGTGCTGAGCAGGTGGATGCGCCGGCGACCCTGGCTCGGTGGTCCGACCGCACCGGGCTCGACCTGGTTGCCCTCGGCACCACCGCCACCGCCGACGAGATCAAGGACACCGCGGTTACCCAGCCGCTGATCGTGGCCGCCGCGCTGCTCGCCTATCAGCAGCTGACCGCCGCCCTCAAGGAGACCGACGCCGGCGAGGACGCACTGGCCGGCTTCCCCACCGCCGGGCACTCGGTCGGCGAGCTGGCGGCCGCCGCGGTCGCCGGTTCACTCAGCGCCGACGCCGCCGTCGAGCTCGCCGCGATCCGGGGCCGGGAGATGGCCGCCGCCTGCGCGCTGGAGCAGACCGGGATGAGCGCGGTACTCGGCGGGAAGCCGGAGCAGGTGCTGCAGCGGCTCGACGAACTCGGCCTGGACCCGGCCAACCAGAACGGCGCCGGCCAGGTGGTCGCCGCCGGGCCCCTCGACGCACTCGAACGGCTCGGCGCCGAACCCCCGGAGCGGGCCAGGGTGATCTCGCTGGCGGTGGCCGGAGCGTTCCACACCCGGTTCATGGCCCCCGCCGAGGAGGCGCTGCGCGGCTACGCGGACAAGCTGGACTTCGCCGACCCGCGCCGCCCGCTGCTGTCCAACGCCGACGGGGCCACCGTCACCACCGGGACCGAGCTGCGCGACCGGCTGGTCGCCCAGGTCACCCTGCCGGTGCGCTGGGACCTGTGCATGGCCGGGCTGCGCGAACTCGGGGTCAGCGCGGTCATCGAGCTTGCTCCGGCTGGCACGCTGAGCGGGTTAGTCAAACGGGAGCTGCGGGGTACCCCCACCCTGCCCCTGAAGAGCCCGGCCGACCTTGACTCGGTCGCCGGGTTGCTCGCCGAACACACTGGAGGTGCGTCATGACCCCGCTGCGACTGGTCCAGGCCGCGCCCGGCGCCCGGATTCTGGGTTGGGGCAGCTCACAGCCGGACCAGGTGGTCACCAACGACGACCTGGCTCAGCGAGTGGACACCAATGACCAGTGGATCCGGGAGCGGGTAGGCATCGTCAGCCGGCGCATTGCCGACAAGGACACGCTGCTGGTCGACATGGCGGCCGACGCCGGCTCCAAGGCGGTCGCCGACGCTGGCCTCGGCCCGGCCGATGTGGACACCGTGGTGGTGGCCACCTGCACCATGCCCAATCCGATCCCCAACGCGGCCGCCCAGGTGGCGCACCGCATCGGGATCTCCGCCCCCGGCGCGTTCGACCTGAACGCCGCGTGCGCCGGGTTCTGCTACGGGATGGGCACCGGGGCCGATCTGATCCGCTCCGGATCGGCACGCAACGTGCTGGTCATCGGCGCGGAGAAGCTGTCCGACTGGGTGGACTGGGACGACCGGTCGACCTGCATCATCTTCGCTGACGGGGCGGGCGCGGCGGTGCTCGGACCGGCCCCGTCCGCCGAGGAGGTCGGCGTCGGCCCGCTGGTCTGGGGCAGCGCCGGGGACATGCACGAGGTGATCCAGATCGTGCAGCCCAGCAACGGGATCCGCCAGGAGGGCCAGGCGGTCTTCCGCTGGGCCACCACCCAGATCGCCCCGATCGCGTTGCGCGCGGTGGAGCTGGCCGGGCTGACTCCGGCCGATATCGACGTGTTCGTCCCGCACCAGGCCAACCTGCGCATCATCGAGGCGGTGGCCAAGCGGCTGCGCAAGGCCGGCGCCAGGGAGGACATGCGGGTGGCCACGGACATCGTGCACTCGGGCAACACCTCCTCGGCGTCCATCCCGCTGGCCATCGACCACATGCGGGCCGCCGGGCAGATCTCCCGGGGCGACGTGCTGCTGCTGGTCGGCTTCGGCGCCGGACTGAGCTACGCCGGCCAGGTGGTGGTCTGCCCCTAACCCTGCGCACCCCGCCGCCCGCCCGACCGTCCGTACCGATCACACTCGGCGGGTCAGATCCGCCAAAGATTCATTCAAGGAAAGGGATACCCACGTGAGCAACGAAGACATCCTCTCCGGCCTCGCTGAGATCGTCGAAGAGATCGCCGGAGTGGACGCCGCCGAGGTGACCGCGGACAAGTCGTTCGTGGACGACCTGGACATCGACTCGCTGTCCATGGTCGAGATCGCGGTGCAGGCAGAGGACAAGTTCGGCGTGAAGATCCCGGACGACCAGCTGGCCGAGCTGAAGACCGTGGGCGATGCGGTGGACTACATCGCTAAGTCGAAGTGACCTCGAACAACGACGTCGTTGTCACCGGGCTCGGCGCCACGACCCCGCTCGGCGGGGACGTGGCGTCGACCTGGGAGGCCCTGCTGGCCGGCAAGTCCGGGGTGTCCCGGATCGAGGCGGACTGGGTGGACCGCTACGAGCTGCCGGTGAAGATCGCCGCACAGCTCAAGGTGGACCCCAGCGAGGTGCTCAAGCGCGTCGAGGCGCGTCGGCTGGACCGCTGCGAGCAGGTGGCGATCATCGCCGCCCGGGAGGCCTGGCAGCACGCCGGCGCCCCTGAGGTGGAGCCGGAGCGGCTCGCGGTGATCGTGGGCACGGGCATCGGTGGCGCGGTCACCCTGCTCACCCAGGACGACATCCTGGAGAACGACGGCGTCCGCAAAGTCAGCCCGCTGACCATCCCGATGCTGATGCCGAACGGGCCGGCCGCCCACGTCGGCCTGGAGTTCAAGGCCCGCGGCGGCGTGCACGCACCGGTGTCGGCCTGCGCGTCCGGGGCCGAGGCGCTGGCTTGGGGCTGGCGGATGCTGAAGGCCGGCGAGGTGGACGTGGTCATCGCCGGTGGCGCGGAGGCCTGCATCACCGGGATCCCGCTGGCCGGGTTCACCCAGATGCGCGCCATGTGCATCAGCCACAACGACGACCCGGAGCACGCCTCCCGGCCGTTCGACGCGGGCCGGGACGGCTTCGTGCTCGGCGAGGGCGCCGGGATCATGGTCATGGAGCGGGCCGAGTACGCCGCCGCCCGGGGCGCCACCGTGCACGGCCGGCTGGCCGGCATCGGTACCTCGTCCGACGGCTACCACATCACCGCGCCCGACCCGGAGGGCCACGGCCAGTCCAGGGCGATGCAGTCCGCGATGCGCAGCGCCGGGCTCGACCCGGCGGACATCGGCCACGTCAACTGTCACGCCACCTCGACGCCGGTCGGGGACGTGGGTGAGGCGGTGTCGGTGCGCAAGGCGATCGGCGACCACCCGATCCTGACCGCACCCAAGGGCAGCCTCGGCCACCTGCTGGGCGCGGCCGGCGCGGTGGAGGGCATCGCCGCCCTGCTGTCCATCCGCGACGGGCTCATTCCGCCGACCGCCAACCTGGAAAACATCGACCCCGGCGTCCAGCTCGACGTGGTGGCCGGAGAGGCGCGGAAGGTTGAGCTGACCGCCGCGCTGAACGACTCGTTCGGCTTCGGAGGGCACAACGTCGCGCTCGCCTTCACAGCGGTATGACCTCCTGACTCCCACTGAAGGAGCACGCGAATGACCGCGGTCGATATCCGTCCGTCCGTCGCCGAAGTCGCCGCGCCGGTCGATCCCAGAGACCCTGAGGTTCGCCTGTCGGCACTGTTCGACGAGGGCACCATGGTGCCGATGCATCCTCGGGACACCAGCGGTGTGCTCGCGGCGCATGGCCGGATCAACGGCGCCAAGGTGATCGCGTACTGCTCCGACGCCGTCCGGATGGGCGGCGCGATGGGGTCGGATGGCTGCCGGCACATGGTGGAGGCGATCGACGCGGCGGTGCGGTTGCGCTGCCCGGTGATCGCGCTGTGGCACTCCGGCGGCGCCCGGCTGGCCGAGGGCGTGGAGGCCCTGGACGCGGTCGGCCAGGTGTTCGCCGCGATGGTGCGGGCGTCCGGGCGGGTGCCGCAGATCTCCGTGGTGCTCGGCCCGGCGGCCGGCGGCGCGGCCTACGGCCCGGCGCTGACCGATGTGGTGATCATGGCGCCGGAGGGGCGGGTGTTCGTCACCGGTCCGGACGTGGTCCGCAGCGTGACCGGCGAGAACATCGACATGGAAGCGCTCGGCGGGCCCAGCGCGCACGGCAAGCGTTCGGGTGTTGTGCACGTGGTGGCCGACTCCGAGCTGGACGCGCTCTACCGCACCCGGCGGATCACCACGATGCTGGCCCGGCCGGGCATCTTCGACGTCCGCTCACTCGGTGAGCCGGTGGACCTGCGCGCCCTGCTGCCGGAGAACAAGCGTCGGGCTTATGACGTGCGGCCGCTGGTCCGGGCGGTGCTGGACGACGATCCGGTCGACCCGCACGGCTGCGCGTTCGAGGAGCTGCAGCCGAAGTGGGCGCCGAACATGGTGATCGGCTTCGGCCGGCTCGGTGGGCGCACCGTCGGCGTGCTGGCCAACAACCCGCTGCGGATGGGCGGCTGCCTGGACTCGATCTCGGCGGAGAAGGCGTCCCGGTTCGTCCGGATGTGCGACGCGTTCGGCGTGCCGCTGCTGGTGCTGGTGGACGTGCCCGGTTACCTGCCCGGGGTCGGCCAGGAGTGGGACGGCGTGGTGCGGCGCGGGGCGAAGCTGCTGCACGCGTTCGCCGAGGCGGTGGTGCCCCGGGTCACCCTGGTTACCCGCAAGTCGTTCGGCGGCGCCTACATCGCGATGAACTCACGCTCGCTGGGTGCCACCGCGGTGTTCGCCTGGCCGGACGCCGAGGTCGCGGTGATGGGGGCCAAGGCGGCGGTGGGCATCCTGCACCGGCGTGCGCTGGCCGCCGCCCCGGCCGACGAGCGCGACGCGCTGCACGACCGGCTGGCCGAGGAGCACGAGCGGATCGCCGGCGGGGTCAACCGGGCGCTGGCGCTCGGTGTGGTGGACGAGGTGATCGAGCCCCGGGACACCCGCCGGCGGCTGGTGGAGGCGCTGGCCGAGGCACCCGCCGGCCGTGGCTCACACGGCAACATCCCGCTGTAGCTCGCGCTTTAGCTTCTAGCAGGCGCCGCGCAGGATGCTGCCCGACTTGCCGACGTCGATCAGTGGCGGGTCGCCGACCAAGGGGATGGCCTCGCGCCAGCAGATCCGCGCGGTCTGCAGGCCCTGCGGCGCGTCCTCCGGGCGCTGGGTGCTCAGGTAGGACACCAGGGCGACCAGCCGGCCCGGGGCGATCTCGTCGATTCTGCTCAGCCGGATGGTGCCGTCCACCGTGCTGGCGTAGCCCTTCTGCCATTGCTCCGGGGTCTGCGCGGCGGCGCGCGCCGGGGTCACCGTGGCCAGCCAGCCGGGGTAGTTCTTCGTGTTGATCGAGTCGAAGTAGCGGGTCAGCACATCCTGCACGGCGGGCCCGGAGGAGTAGGACCACGCGTCGTTGCTGACCTCGAGGCTGGTCGAGCCGGGGCCGACGCCCGGCAACGCGCGCGGCGCGGCCAACGGCACCGCCCGCATCTGGGCCAACCTCAGCCCGGCCACCCCGATCAGCGCGCCAACCAGCACGAGCAGCACCACGACGAGCGTCACCGCCCACCGCCGGTCTCCACGTCTGGCCACGCCGAAGCTTGGCACACCGCCCGGCCCGATGCGGTACCGGGAGGGAAGATCAGCCGGCGTGCTAACTGGGCCGCCGAGGGTGGTGCGCGGTTGTCGTCGGGGTCAGCCCACCTGGTGCAGAAGGGTGACCGGAGCGCCGTCGCCGGCCAGCCGGAACGGCTCGAGGTCCTCGTCCCAGGCGGTACCCAGCATCTCGTGCACCCGCCCGCGCATCTGCCCCCGGGAGGACATCACCGAGCGCAGCTGGTCCTCACCGACCACGATGTCGCCGTTGGCACTGGTCCGACCGTGCCACAGCCCCAGGTTCGGCACGTGACAGAACCGCTGCCCGTCCACCCCTTCGCTGGGCTCCTCGGTGACCTCGAAACGCACCACCGGCCAGGCCCGCAGGGCACCCGCGATCGCGCCGGAGCCACCGGCCGGACCACGCCAGTTGCACTCGGCGCGCAGGGTGCCGGGTGCCGCTGCCTGGGGTGTCCAGCGCAGTGTGATCTGACTCCCGAGCACGCCTGAGATCGCCCACTCGACGTGCGGGCAGACCGCAGTCGGCGACGAGTGGACGTAGATCACTCCACGTGTACTCACTGCTGACCTCCGCTGTCGACGAGGAACGTCTTCCCCAACGGCCTCGTGGCTCAACGGATTGATCTGCAGTCGCGGCTCGCAGTCTGCCCCAGCCGGCGGGACCACGCCAGCCGCCACGCAGACCGGGCGTGTCGCCTACGTCTCATCGACTCGGTACCGGCGGCACAGAGCGGCCGCGGTCCGTGCAGACCTTGCAGAGTCTGCGCGAGCTGCACCCGGTCTGTGCCACCGTGCTCGACGGTCCCGAGGCGCGTTCTCAGACCAGCCGGCGCCGCCAGGTGTCCACCGCGCGCTGGCTGGCCCCCTGACCGCGCAGCCAGCCCACCGGTCCCCCCGGCGCCGCGTCCAGCAGGTCCAGCACGGCGACCATTGCCTCGGCCGGCACCCCCATCAGGCGCTGCACGTGCGTCGGGTCGACCAGGGTGGTCAGCTCGGGTTCCCTGGCGAGGATGGCGGGCAGCTCCGGCCCGGTCCGCAGGTAGTCCTCGAGCACCGCCGCGCGGGTGACCCCGGCCGCCCGCAGCAATACCGCGATCACCACCCCGGTGCGGTCCTTCCCGGCCGCGCAGTGCACCATCACCGGCCCGTCCGCCTCGGCGACCAGCTCCAGGATCCCGGCCACCTTCGACCCGCCTCGGATCAGGAACCCCAGGTACGCACTGGCCAGGTCGGGGATCTTGGACCAGTCCGTGCCGTTCGGCCCGCTGTGCACCGCCTTCTCCAGCAGCGGCAGCGCGTGCACCACAGTGCCGGCCGCTTCCAGCGGGTGCGGCCGACCGGCCAGCTCATCGAGTCCACGCAGGTCGAGCACGGTGGCCGGCGGCCAGCTCGACAGGCCGGGGTGCCGGTCTCCCGGTCGCGGGGCCGCGCTGCGCAACAGCACGCCCGGGCGGGTGTGCCCGCCTGCCTCGGTGTCCAGCCCACCCAGGTCGCGCAGGTTGGCCAGCAGGTCCAGCGCGATGTCCACCGGTTCGGCCGTCATGGCTCTAGTCAGCCACGCCCGCATGGCGGGTGGAAGTCCTCACGGTGAGAGCGAGACGAACACCACGACCGGGGTAGGTCCAGAGGTTACTGGCGGGTTTACGAAACGGCCTCGAGCCGTTGACCGGAGATCGCCAGCAACTCATCATGGCCAGATCACCACACGCCGCGAGGCAGCGTCCGGTCGGGCGCTCGGAGGAGCAACGATGCCCGAGACCTTCGTTCTGATACCCGGCGCGTGGCACGGTGGCTGGGCGTGGCGCCCGGTGGCACAGCGGCTGCGCGCCGCCGGTCACCGCGCGATCGCGTTCACCCTGCCCGGCCTTACCGACGGCGACGACCCGCGCGAGCTGCGGCTGTCCGACGCGGTGGACTACGTGGTCGCCGAACTGCGCCGGCGCGACCTGCACGACGTCACCCTGGTCGGGCACAGCTGGGGCGGTTACCCGATCAGCGGCGCGGCCCACCAGGTCCCGGAGCGGATCCGCAAGCTGATCTACTGGAGCGCGTTCGTCCCGGTGGACGGGCGCCCGCTGCTCGAGGAGATCCCGGAGGATCACGCGGAGCTGTTCGCCCAGCTGGCCGAGGCGTCCGGCACCAACAGCATCACGCTGCCCTTCGAGGTCTGGCAGCACGGGTTCATCCAGGACGCCAAGGAGCCGGTGCAGCGGCTGTTGCACTCGCTGCTGGTCCCCCAGCCGATGGGCTACTTCGCCGATGGGCTGGACATCCCGCCGGTGCCCTCGCTCGGTCTGCCGGTGAGCTATGTGTACAGCACCGAGGACATCGCGCTGTCCGGCGAGCTGGCCTGGACGCCCCGGTTCCCGGATCGGCTCGGGGTGACCGCGCTGGAGACCCCGGGCAGCCACGAGTCCTGCTTCACCCGGCCAGTCGAACTGGCTGACGCGCTACTCAAGGCCTGAGGGGGCGACCGGTGGGCGTACCCATGGAGCTGGCCATCACCGACGACCACCGCGAGCTGGCCGGGGTGGCCAGGGCGTTCCTCACGGACCAGAAGGCCAGGGCGGCCGCCCGGGCGCTGCTGGATGCCGACACCGAGGCGCTGCCGCCGTTCTGGACGGCGCTGGCGAAGCTGGGCTGGTTGGGGCTGCACGTCCCGGAGGAGTACGGCGGCGAGGGGTACGGGTTGCCGGAGCTGGCCGTGGTGCTGGCCGAGCTGGGCCGCGCGGTCGCCCCCGGCCCGTTCCTGCCCACCGTGCTGGCCAGCGCCGTGCTCGCCGAGGCCGGTTCACCCGAGCTGCGCGCCGAACTGCTGCCCGAGCTGACCGCCGGAACGCGCACCGCGGCGGTCGGGCTGGCCGAGGCGGATCCGGTGCGCGGCTGGCTGGTGCTCGGCGGCGGACTGGCGGACGTGCTACTGCTGCCCAGCGGGGACGATCTGGTGGTGCTGGACGGGTCGGCCGCCCAGGTGGAGTCGGTGGCCGGGCTGGACCCGACCCGGCGGGTGGCCTGGGTGCGCGCCGAGCAGCCCACCGAGGAGGCCGGCCCGCGCGGTCGGATCACCGGCGGGCGGGCCGTCGCGGTGCGGCTGGCTCGTACGTTGGCCGCGGCGGAGGCGACCGGCATCGGCTATGCCTGCCTGGACGCGGCGGTGGAGTACGCCGGGCTGCGGGAGCAGTTCGGCCGCACCATCGGCACCTTCCAGGCGGTCAAGCACCACTGCGCGAACATGGCCGTGGACGCCGAGCTGGCGGCGGCCGCCGCCTGGGACGCGGCCAGAGCCCCACACGGCGCCGGCGGCGATACCGGTAGCGGGAACGCTGAGGCGGAGCTGGCGGCGGCCGTGGCCGCCGTGCGCGCGCTGCCCGGCGCGGTGCGGGCGGCGGAGATGAATATCCAGCTGCACGGCGGCATCGGCTACACCTGGGAGCACGACGCGCACCTGTACCTGCGCCGGGCGCTGACCCTGCGCACCGTGCTGGACGGGGCCGGTCCGCCGGGCGATGACGTACTGCGGTTGGTCGGCGACGGGGTTCGCCGCCGGCCCAGCCTGGATCTGCCCGAGCACGCCGAGCGGTACCGCGAGCAGGCCAGGGCGGTGGCTACCGAGGTCCGCGCGCTGCCGAAGGAGCAGCGGCGCGAGGCGCTGGTATCCGCCGGGTACCTGGTGCCGCACTGGCCCGCGCCGTGGGGCCGGGACGCGGACGCCGTGGAGCAGCTGGTGATCGAGGAGGAGTTCACCGCGCACCGGGTGAAGGTGCCCAACCTCGGCATCACCGGCTGGGTGGCGCTGACCATCGCTCAGCACGGCACGCCGGCGCAGTCCGACCGCTGGATCGCCGACGCGCTGAACGGGCGGACGATCTGGTGCCAGCTGTTCAGCGAACCGGGCGCCGGCTCGGACGCCGCCGCGATCTCCACCCGGGGCGTGCGTGATGAGGGGGGCTGGCGGGTGTCCGGGGCGAAGGTGTGGACATCGGGCGCGCAGTGGAGCCAGTGGGGGTTCGCCACGGTGCGCACCGACTCGTCCGGGTCCAAGCACTCCGGGGTCACCATGATGGCCATCGACCTGACCGCCGAGGGGGTGACCGTCCGCCCACTGCGCGAGCTGACCGGCGCATCCCTGTTCAACGAGGTGTTCTTCGACGACGTGTTCGTGCCGGACGACGATGTGGTGGGCGAGGTCGGCCAGGGCTGGGCGGTAGCCAGGGCGACCCTGGGCAACGAGCGGGTATCCCTGGGCGGCGGCGCCGGGCTGATCGGGCTCGCCCCCGCCGATCTGGTACCCAAGGTCCGGGAGCACCCGGAGGCCGCCCGGTTCGCCCCAGAGCTGGCCGAGCTGCTGGCCGAGGCGCAGGCCAAGCGCCTGCTCGGGGTGCGCCAGGCGGCCCGCGCGGTGACCGGGGCCGGCCCGGGCCCGGAGGGCAACCTGGCCAAGCTGCTCTCCGCCGAGCACGACCAGCGGGTGGCCGACCTGGCCCGCCGACTGGCCGGCACGGACGCGATCACCGGCGAGGCCACCCAGGCCACCTGGGCCTACCTGATGTCCCGCTGCCTGACCATCGCCGGTGGCACCTCGGAGATCGTCCGCAACCAGATCGCCGAGCGCATCCTCGGCCTCCCCCGCGACCCCCTCCAGAAGTAACCCCGTGTCAGACCTCGCTGCGATGCTCTGCGGGTGACCGTCCAACCGGGGAGCTACTCACCGAACTGGCCGTCCGACACTCGGCCGGCGCTGCCGCTGGTCGGCGACGAACGGGAGATCCTCACTGGGTACCTGGAGTGGCACCGGGCCACCTTCGGGCTCAAGTGCGAGGGGCTCACCGCCGCGCAGCTGTCCAACCGCGCGGTGCCGCCATCCGGGTTGAGCCTGCACGGGATGGCCCGTCACCTGGCGGCGGTGGAGCGTTGGTGGTTTCGCCAGCAGTTCTCCGGCGAAGACGTGCCGATGCTGTACTTCACCAACGAGGAGCCGAACCTGGACTTCGACGGGGTGGACGGCGACCCGGTGGAGGCCTTCGAGGCATGGCGCGTGGAGTGCGAACGATCCCGGGCGATCGTGGCAGCCACTCCGGACCTGGAGCGCACCGGCATCCAGCGCTCGTCAGGGAAGCCGGTTTCGCTGCGCCGGATCCTGGTTCACATGATCGCCGAGTACGCCCGGCACAACGGTCATGCCGACCTGCTGCGGGAACGGCTGGACGGCACCACCGGGCAGTGACTGGTGGCGCCGATCGTGCTATCGCGACGCTTACCACTCACGGGTTACTACCAGGGCTTTTAGTCGCCTGGTGGGAAGTCGGCGGAGCGGCTGAGGTCGGCCCAGTGCTCGGCTTCGGCGGTACGGGAGGCGGCGGATCGCACGGCGAGGTCGACGGCGGAGGCGCCGAGCAGGAGGCGGAGCGGCGGCTCGTCCAGCGCCACAATGTCCACGATGATCTTGGCGGCGCGCGCCGGGTCGCCGGGCCAGGTGGCGGCTGTGGCCTCACGCATGCGATTCATCTCGCCGACAGTTTGCTGGTAGTCCGGGCCCACCTCGGCGCGACGCATCGACGTGGTGCTCCATTCGGTGCGGAACGGGCCGGGCTCCACGATGACCACCTTGATACCGAGCGGCTTGACCTCGGCGTTGAGCACCTCGGAGAAGCCCTCCACGCCGAACTTGGCGGTCTGGTAGGCACCCATC
>DATHIT010000248.1:0-12938 GCA_035489915.1 Pseudonocardia sp.
CGCCCGCCGTAACGACCCCGCCCGCCGCGCCCGCCGCCTGATCAGCCAACTGGAAACACTCGGCTACACCATCACCGCCAAACCACCCACCACGACACAGCGGGCCCACGAACCCGCGTGGTCTAGACGTTTTCTCTTCAGAGGCCGTTTCAGAAGCGTCGAGACCTTGTCTGCCTGCCAGCTGGTCAGCCGTCGCCGAATGTCATCTCGTGCTTGAGCAGCTCGGAGACGCCGCTAGCGAACGGTCGCAAAGATCATGGTGACCGCACCGACCGCAAGTACAATGTCGATCAGGACGTCATAGGCGTGGAGGCCGATGCGCTCGACGACACGCCTGGCGACGATCGAGCCGAACATGAGGGCCCCACCAATCACGACGCCGCGGACGATGGTGCCCCCGGTCAGCGCGCCGGCGGTGCCGAATGTGGCCAGCTTTCCCGCGTAAAGCAACAGGGAGCTGGCTGCCTCTGTGCCGAGGAAGGCGCCGCCGCTCAGCCCGTAGGCCGTGAAGATCGGCACGCTGAGTGGCCCGGTGGAGAACACCATGCCGGTGAGGAAACCGACAACGGTGCCCGCCAGTGCCATGTGCCCGGTGCTGAACCGCCACCGCTTGAGGGCGGGGCTCCTGCGAACGGCGATCATCGCGACGAAGAACACCGCCAGCGCACCGTCGACCGCGGCTGGCGGGATCGTCAACAGGGTGTGGGCGCCAAGAGCGGCAGCTGGCACGCCGGGTAGCGCGTAGGCAACGACCGGCCGCCACGCGATACGACGCCGCCACGCAATCACCCGGCCCACGTTGCCCAGCACCGCGGCGATGCCCATCACCGGCACCGCGACCCTGGGCCCGTAGAGCCACACGAGCGCCGGGAGCAACAACAACGATGACCCGGTCCCCACCACGCCACTGAGCACGCCGGCAGCGATCGCAACGAGGAACAAGAAGGCGACTGCCAGCATCCGGGACCTTTCCTAGCCGCGCGCCGCCGATGCAGCGTGCTGCTGGACCCCGGCGCTCGCACCGCCAGTGTAAAGTAGATATCTAGATGTCTACTACTGATGGATGGAAGCCCGCCCGTGCGTAGCGCGAAGCGCCGGCCGCCCCCCTCAACCGGCGGTCAGTTGCCTGTGCCCAAACAGCCGGGGACCGCGCGGTACCGGCAGGTCGCCGAGGACCTGATCGCCCGGGTTAGCCGGTCAGAGCTGGTGCCCGGCCAGCGACTGGCGCCCGAGGCGCAGCTAGCGCAGCAATACGGCATCAATCGGCTGACGATGCGACGGGCACTAGAGGAGCTCGCCCGCACCGGGGTGGTGCGAACCGAGCACGGGGTTGGCAGCTTTATCGCCGTACCGGCAACGCGTCACCGCATCGATGACGGTGAGGCGAGCTTGTCGGAGTCGATGGCACGCCGCGGGATCGCGGTCCGCCATCGCGTCCTCGCGGTCACCAAGATCGACCCTGGGGCCGATACTCCGTTCCCTGACTTCGCCGGGGCCACCGTCGAGTTTCGGTTCGTCCGCTACCTGGAGGAGGAGCCGTGGTCGATCGGAGAGGTGCTGCTTCCCGCATCGCTCGCGCCCCTTGACTGGGATGGCAACACCAGCGTGTTCGCGCCGATCAGCGCCCGGCACGGACTGACCGTCAAGCGCGCCGAACGTGCCTTCAGCGCCGGACCGGCCAACCCGGACGAGGCCGGCTGGCTCGATGTGCCGGTGGGCAGCGCGCTGCTTGAGTTGCGCGGCTTCAACACTGACCAGCACGGACGCGTGATCGCAACGGTCGCCCACCACATACGGGGTGATCGCGCGGAATACGTCGTGCGCCTGCCTCAATAGGTCTTATGCCCCGATGCGACAGTCGCCAACCTCAGGCCTCAACCCGGCGCGGCACGGCCTCAAGGCTACTCGCTGGCTCCGCCGGTGGCGTCCCCAGGGACCGGCGAGCCCTCGTCCCAGGACTTGAGCAGCCACCCGCCGGGCTCGCCGGCCGACCCGTCCCGCATGCTCTCCGGCCCGTGCAGCGGCGCGAGCACCACCCGCCCGGCGTTGGGCACGTACCGGGTGTCGGCGTACTCGCCGATCAGCGCACCGGCCGCCAGCCGGATCGCGGCACCGTGGCTGACCAGCACGATCAGCCGATCGGGCCGGTCCGCATGCCGGGCCCAGAGCTGGGCGACCACCGGCAGGAACCGGTCCCGCAGCTCGTCGGCGGACTCCCCGCCGGGCAGCCGCCGGCTCAGCTCGCCGTCCGCCCAGGCGGTGTAGACCTCGTCGAACTTCTCCCGGGCGGCCTCGTCCGAGCGCCCCTCCAGGTCGCCGCAGAACACCTCGTGCACTCCGGGCACCACCTCGACGGTCAGCCCGTGCCGGGCGGCGAGCGGGGCGGCGGTCTGCTGGGCTCGCACGGCGGTGGAGGCGTACACGGCGGTGACCGGCTCGACCGACATCGCCTCCGCGAGCGCCTCGGCCTGGGCCGACCCCAACTCGTTCAGCGGCGGCCCAGGTGGGCGACTGTCCAGCGACTTGATCACATTGGAGTTGGTCTGGCCGTGCCGCACCAGCACCAGTAACGGGCCGCTCATCCCGCCCGGGTTCGCCGCGCTCACGCCATCGTCCCGGCCCGTACGCCGGCCAGCCAGGCGGCCGCCTCGGCGAACCGGTCCGCCGCGTAACCGTTCACCGGCTCGGTGACCAGCCCCGTTCGCTTCCCCGACCCGCTGTTAACCCCGGGCTGTTCGGTCTCCGGCGCGGCACTTCTCGGGTACGAACCCAGGTAGCGCACCCGCACGCAGCGTCGATGCAGCGCGGCCACCGCCTCCCCCATCGCCGGCTGCGCCACGTGCCCGGTGCAGTCCAGATGGAACCAGTACTCGTCCCGGCGCCCCTTGATCGGCCGGGACTCGATCCTGGTCAGATCGATACCCCGGACGGCGAGCTCGGTGAGGATGCCGAGCAGCGCGCCCGGCCGGTTCTCCGTGGTGGCGGCCAGCGTGGTGCGGTCCAGGGCGGTGGGCGCCGGCGGCGGGCCAGGCGGACGAACCACCACGAACCGGGTCACCGCGGCCGCGTTGTCGGCGATGTCGTCGGCCAGGATCTCCAGGCCGTGCACGTTGGCCGCCACCGGCGCGGACACCGAGGCGTCCAGCTCGCCCCGGGACACCTGCGCGGCGGCCTCCGCGGTGGAGCTGGACATAAGCACGGCGGCCTCCGGCAGGTTGGCCGCCAGCCAATGCCGGGTCTGCGCCTCGCCGTGCGGGTGGGAGGCGACCGAGCGGATGTCGGCCAGCGCGGTGCCGGGGCGGGCCATCAGGGCGAACCTCACCGCGAGCTGCGTCTCCTTGGCGATCACCAGCGGTGGGTCCACGACCAGCGCGTCCAACACCGAGGGCACCCCGCCCTCCACGCTGTTCTCGATCGGCACCAGGGCGGCGTCCGCCTCCCCCTTGCGCACCGCGGTCAGCGCCCCGGTGGTGGTGGTGCAGGGCAGCAACTCGGCGCCCTGCGACTCGGGCAGCCGGAGCAGGGCCTGGTGGGCAAAGGTGGCACGGGGACCGAGGAACGCCAGGCGGGACACGCCACCGAGCCTAACCGTCCCCAGCGACCGTCCTAGGCTGGCCGGGTGCGCGAGGTTCCTGAGCTGGTGCTGGTGGCGGTGGACGAGCCGATGGCGTCGGCCTGGGACGGGCTGGCCTCTGTGCGGGACTCGGTAGGGGCCTGGTTGCGGGTGCACCGGGGTTCGGTGACCGACCTGGCGGTGGACGCGGTGGTGTCCCCGGCGAACTCGTTCGGCTGGATGCGCGGCGGGATCGACGGCGTCTACGCGCGGTGGCTGCCAGGCATCGAGGACCGGGTGCGCGCGGCGATCGCCACCGAGTACGGGGGCGAGCTGCCGGTGGGCCAGACGGTGATCGTGCCGACCGAGGCCGCGCCACCCGCGCCGGCCTGGCTGATCAGCGCGCCGACCATGCGCCAACCCGGGGAACGGCTGCACCGCTCGGGTGTCGCCGCCGGGCTGGCCGCGCGCGCGGTGATCCGCCGCTGGCGGGACGGCGTGCTGCCCGACGGCCGGGCGGTGCGGGAGGTGGTCGGCTCGCTGGCACTGCCCGGGCTGGGCACCGGCGTGGGTGGGCTGTCGCCGCGGGTGTGCGCCCAGCGCGTCGCCGAAGCCCTGGACGAGCTGCTCGGCTGACCGCCCGGACTAGTGCTTGAGTAGGCCAAGGCCGAGGAGCTCGGCGGCCGGTTGGTCCGTCGGCCCGCAGCCGCAGCGGGCCAGCAGGCCACGCACCGCGCCGCCGGCCGCCTCGGACAGCCGGGCCACCTCGCGCACCAGCACGTTGGCGTCGGTTTCCCCCAGCGCGGCCCGGACATCCCCGTTGACCAGCGCCCTGGCCACCCCGACCAGCAGGTTCAGCATGCCGTGCTCGGCCCGGCCGGTGGCCTCGTCGACCCGGCGCACGGCGTGCGGGAGGCCGAGGCTGGTGGTGAACCCGGCCGGGGCGCCGTCGGCGGCGGCCACGAAGTCGGCAACCTCATCCACCGTCGGCACGTCGGAGGCGCGCGGGCCGCCGCAGCGCAGCTTCGGCGTGCAGCCGTGCTCGGACACCCGGCGCACCGCGTCCAACCATTGCCGGGTTTCTCCGCTGAGCGGGCGGCGCGGTTCGACCACCGGCAGCACGTCGTCCGGCACGAACTCGGACACCCGCTCCAGCCAGGTCGAATCCACATCCGCGGGCGCGGCGGTCTCCACCGTGCACGGGGTCAGCAGGGCCTCCCGGGACATCACCAGGGACAGCGCCTTGGGCACCGCGCCGAGGCCGGTATCCACCACCAGGGAGAGATCCACCGGCCTGATCGGGGCCAGCTTGGCCAGCTCGGTCACCACCTCGGGCAGCCGGGACACCGGGCAGACCAACTGGCCGGCCATCCCGCCGTAGTCGCCGTCCCGCCCGCTCAGGTAGCGCGCCAGGACCTCGCTCACCGGCGGGACCGACCGCCGGGGCAACAGCAGGGTGGTGTCGTCGACGAGGTGCGCGAACAAAGCTGGAATGGGGGTCGAGGAACCCCCGGGCTCGCCCTCGTGCGCGGTCGACACCGACCGAACCTAACCGCTCCCCTGGGCGATATCCAAAACGGCTGCGCACGGCCGTATCTGTCGCCCCCGAGTCCGGGAGCACTCCCATCGGGTGTCTCGCCAGTCTTCCGGCGCTAGGTTAGGCTCACCTAACAACCTGGAGGTGTATCCGTGGGTAGTACCCGACTCCGCCGGCCGCTCGCGCCATCCAATGCTGAGCGCGCGCGCAGCATCGCCAGCCGAGGGGGCCACGCCGCCGTCGTTGGCCTGGATCAGACGCAGCGGGTCGTTCCGCTGCTGCACGACATAGATCCGGACGGCGCGGCCACATTGCTGCTGCCCAGCGATCACGAGCTGATGGATTGCGTGCGGGAGGGTCCACGCAGCGGGCTGCCGGCCATGCTGGAGCTCACCGACACCGCGCCGGTGGCGCTGCGCGAGCCGGTCCGGGGGCTGCTCTGGATCAGCGGCTGGCTGGTCGCGCCGGGACCCACCTACGCCCGGCGGCTCGCCATGGACGTCGCGGAACAGCGCCCGCATCCCCGGCTGCTGGACCTCGGGCACGGAGCCAGTCTGCTCCGGCTGCGCCCCGGGTCAGCGGTGATCGCCGACGCCGAAGGCACCGGTCCGCTGGCGCCGGCCGAGCTCGCCGCCGCCTCCCCCGATCCGTTCTGCCAGCTGGAGAACGGCTGGCTGCAGCACCTGGAGGAGGCACACCCGGACGTGTTCGCCTCGCTGGCCCGACACCTCCCCGAGCCGCTGCGGCAGAAGTCCGGCTGCCGGATCCGCCCGCTCGGCGTGGACCGGCTGGGCATCCGGCTGCGGGTCGAGGCCGAGGACGGCGACCACGACGTGCGGCTGGCGTTCGAATCCCCCGCACAGACCGCCGAGCAGCTACGCGCGCAGGTCGGACTGCTGGTCGGCTGTCCCTTCCGGGCGCGCTGAGCGACCGCTCGAGCGGCGCGGCATCGGGCCCATCTCCCGCACCAGCTTGGTGACCTTCCGCTCGGCGTAGAACGACACGAACGGGATGGTGCCCGCGAGCGCGACCAGCACGGCGCGCACCGGCCGCCACCGGCACCGCTCGGCCAGCACCAGCGTGCACACCACGTAGGCCATGTAGAAGAACCCGTGCAGCGCGCCGACTATGGCGACCGGTTGGTTGTTGTCGCCGATGTACTTGATCGGCATGGCGATACAGACCAGCACCACCAACCCGGTACCGGTGATGTATGCCATGACCCGGTACGCGATCAGCGCGATCTTGCGGCTATCCACCCAGCCGAGGTTACCCCGGCCCCCAACCCGCCTTGCCGAACGGGAGTGCCCTAGCGGCGGGGGGCTCCGGCTGCCTGATCACGGGCGGCTTCGGCTGCCTGATCACGGGCGGCCAGCTCGGCGAGCATCCGGTTGTAGGCCGCGAGCTCCGGATCGTCGTCCTCATCGGCCTGGATAGCCGCCTGCCGGGCCACGACCGGCCTCGCGGGCTCGGGCAAGGCCGGCTGGGCAGGTGCGGCCTGGGAAGCCTCCGAGGGCTGGACCGGGTCCGCGTCGGACTGCTCAGCTTCCTCGGCTTCCTCGTCCAACCGCCGGGACTCCAGCCGCAGCATCCGCCACCAGCTCACCGCGAAGAACACCGCGAACAACGGCCACTGCAGCGCGTAGGCCATGTTCTGCAGCGAGTGGGTGACCTCCGCCCGGGCCCACTGCCAGTCGCCCAGCAGCAGGCAGCTGACGATCGCGACGAGCGCCAACACATGCCCGACGACCCACCGAGGGGCGAACACGAACCGGCGCACCAGGCCAGGGTAGCCGCCAGGTAGCGTCGGCGATCGTGACGGGCGGGCTGCGGAGCTGGTTGACGCCGAGCGGGCCGACCGACCCAACCCCGCTGGACCCGCCGGAGCGGCGGCTGCTGAAGGCCGAGCTGTGGTTGGTCTTCGGTATCACCCTCGGGCTGTCCGGGGTGCGCAGCGCGCTCTCCCTGGTGCAGTCCGCGCTGCGCGGTCCGCTGGACAAGCAGCAGGTGGCGCTGAACGCACCAGCGGCGGTGAACCCCTACATAGACCTCGGGCTGCAGCTGAGCTACGTGGTGCAGCTGGTGGGCTGGGGCGCCCTGGGCGGGTACCTGCTGGTGCGGGCTGGCCTGCGGCTGCGCGACATCGGGCTGGACCGTGACCAACCAGGTTGGGACGCGCTCAAGGCGGTCGGCCTGGCGGCGCTGATCGGCATCCCCGGCCTCGGGCTGTACCTGGTCGCTCGGGCCGCCGGGCTGAACCTGACGGTGCAGCCCAGCACGCTCACCGACACCTGGTGGCGGCTGCCGGTGCTGATCCTCTCGGCGGCCGGCAACGCCTGGGCCGAGGAGGTGCTGCTCACCGGGTACCTGCTCACCCGGTTGCGCCAGCTGGGCTGGTCACCCAACCGGTCGGTGGCGGTGTCCGCGCTGGTACGCGGGGCCTACCACCTGTACCAGGGGGTCGGCGGCGGAGTGGGCAACCTGGTGATGGGGGCGGTGTTCGGCCGGGTGTGGCAGCGCACCGGCCGGCTGTGGGCGCTGGTCGGCGCGCACACCCTGCTGGACGTGGTGGCGTTCGTCGGCTACGCCCTGCTGGCCGGGCACCTGTCCTGGCTGCCCTAGCCGCTACCCACGCACCTCGTGGCTGGCCACCGTCCAGGCCCTGGCCTGCTCGCTGAGTGTGACGCCCAGCCCAGGACGCGCGGACAGGTGCATCCGCCCGCCGGAGATCTCCATCCGCTCGTTGAACAGCGGCTCCAGCCAGTCGAAGTGCTCCACCCACGGCTCCCGGGGATACGCGGCGGCCAGGTGCAGGTGGATCTCCATCGCGAAGTGCGGGGCCAGCTGCAGGTTGTGGTGGTCGGCCAGGGTCATCACCTTGAGGAACGGGGTGATCCCGCCGATCCGGGGCGCGTCCGGTTGCAGGATGTCCGCCGCCCGGTGCCTGATCAGCTCGGCGTGCTCGGCCACGCTGGTGAGCATCTCCCCGGTGGCGATCGAGGTGTCGAAGGTGGCCGCCAGCATGGCGTGCCCCTCGGCGTCGTAGGCATCCAGCGGTTCCTCGATCCACACCAGCTCGAAGCGCTCCAGGGTGCGGCACATCCGCCGCGCGGTGGGCCGGTCCCACTGCTGGTTGGCGTCCACCATCAGCGCCACCCGGTCACCGATCCGCTCGCGCACCGCGCCCACCCGGGCCAGGTCAGTGGCGCTGTCCGGATGACCGACTTTGATTTTGATGCCGCCGATGCCGGCCCGGACCGACTCGGCGGCGTTGGCCACCACCTGCTCGATCGGGGTGTGCAGGAAGCCGCCGGAGGTGTTGTAGCAGCGGACCGAGTCCCGGTGTGCGCCCAGCAACTTGGCCAGCGGCAGGTCCGCGCGCTTCGCCTTCAGATCCCACAGCGCCACGTCGAACGCCGCGATGGCCTGCACGGACAGCCCGGAGCGGCCCACCGAGGCGCCTGCCCAGACCAGCTTGTCCCAGATCTTGGCGATGTCGCTGGGATCCGCGCCGAGCAGCACCGGGGCGATCTGCTTGGCGTGCTCGAACTGCCCTGGCCCGCCGGCCCGCTTCGAGTAGCTGAACCCGAGCCCCTCCCGGCCGTCCGCCGTGCTGATCTCGACGAACAGCATGGCGACCTCGGTCATCGGCGATTGCCGGCCAGTCAGCACCTTGGCGTCGCTGATCGGGGTGGCCAGCGGCAGGGTCACCGAGGAGATCCGCGCGGCCTGGATGCGGTCGCCGGCCCGAGCGGCTGGCTCGGTCGTGGCTGGGTCGGTCGTGGCTGGGTCGGTCATGGTCACGGTGTGGGCCCTTCCGACTAGGTGGAACTCAGGCGTCCAGTCGGAGCCTGTCCAGGAGCGCGACGATGCTCAGCAGCGCCGGGTTGACCGCCGCACGCCGCCAGACCGCGTGCAGCTCCACCGGGTAGTCGGCGTGCTCGGCCAGCGGCCGGAAGCGGACCCCGTCCAGCTTCAAGTGGGTGGCCGAGGACGGCACCAGTGCGACACCGCGGCCGGCGGCGACCAACCCGACCATGGTGTGGATCTGGGTGAGGTAGTGCGTCGAGGTGTACGCGACCGGGGCCAGCACCCGACCGGTCAGATCGGCGAAGTAGCGCGCCTGATCGGGCGAGTAGCGCAGCAGCGCCGCGCCTGCCAGCCCGGCCACCGACAGCGGACCCGGCTCGGCGGCCAGCGGGTGCGCCGCCGGCAGCGCGACAACCAGCGGCTCCTGATGCACCAGGCGGGAACTGAACTCGGTGGCATCGATCGGTGGACGGGCCAGCGCCAGGTCCAACCGCCCGCTGCGCAGGTCGTCGATCTGCGCCGAGCTGACCATCTCGTTGAGCACCAGCTCGACCGACGGCAGCGCCGCCTCCAGCTGGTTGAGGATCTGCCCCAGCACCCAGAACCCGGACACCGCGGTGAATCCGATGCGCACGGTGCCCAGCTCGCCGGCGGCCACCCGGCGCGCGGTGTCCGGCGCCGCCTGGGCCAGGGCCAGCAGCCGCTGCGCCTCGGCCAGGAACACCCGGCCGGCCGGGGTGAGCACCACCCCACGCTGGGTTCGGTCCAGCAGCCGCACGCCGACTTCCCGCTCCAGCTTCTGGATCTGTCGGCTCAACGGCGGCTGGGTGATTTGCAGGCGCGCGGCCGCCCGCCCGAAGTGGCCCTCCTCGGCCACCGTCACGAACCCGCGCACCTGATCCAGGGACAACATCAGGGCCGCACGGTACCGGGCCGGGTCGGTGGCTACCCACGACCGGAGGCTAGGTCGCGGCGCCGATACCGTCCAACACCACTTGGACATGGCTCAATATCCGCCGGGCATCAGGCTCAAAACCTCGTGGCGGAGTTTGTGCTGATCTAGGTAGCCTGCGGGCATGACCTATTGATTCAGTTCCACTCCCCGCACGGTGCCTCGGCTGATGTGGTCGCTGCTGCGCGCCATGCCGGGCACCCTTCTCTCGGCCATCTTCTTAAGCGTGCTGGCGGCGGTGCCGTTGGCGGTCATGCCGTTCGCCATTGGCCGCGCCATCGATGCCGCCGTGGCCGGATCCGCTGGTGGCGGGCCCGGCGCGACGACCGGGCCCGGTCTGTGGACCTGGATCGGCGTGATCCTGGCGCTGGGCGCGGTGCAGGCCACCGGCGTCGGCCTCAGCGAGTACTACTCCTCGCGGGCCTGGTTGCTGGCCGCGACGCGCACCCAACGGGCGGTACTCGCGCACGCCGCGCGGGTCGGCGCCGCGCTGCCCGGCAAGATCCGGACCGGCGAGGTGGTGGCGGTCGGCTCGTCCGACATCTACCAGATCGGCAACCTGTTCGAGATCATCGGCCGGGGTACCGGGTCGCTGGTGGCCTTCGGCGTTGTCGCGGTCGCGCTGCTGAACAGCAGCCCGCTGCTCGGCGTCGTGGTGCTGGTCGGCGTGCCGCTGGCCACCGCCGGGGTGGCACCGCTGCTCCGGCCGTTGCGCCGCCGTACCGAGGCGCACCGGGAGCAGGTCAGCGCGGCGACGTCGATGGCCGCCGACATCGTGTCCGGGCTGCGGGTGCTGCGCGGGATCGGCGGTGAGCGGCGGTTCGCCGACAGGTTCGCCGAGACCAGCCAGCGGGTGCGCCGGGCCGGAGTGGCGGCCGGGCGGATCGACTCCTGGCTGTCCGGCATCGAGGTGCTGCTGCCCGGCCTGGTCACCGTCGGGGTGACCTGGCTCGGCGCCCGCCTGGCGCTGGCCGGCGACATCAGCGTCGGCCAGCTGGTGGCCTACTACGGCGTCTCGGCGTACCTGGTGATCCCGGTGAGTATCGCCACCGAGGCCGCGCACAAGGTGAGTGAGGCGGCGGTCGCGGGGCAGCGCGTGCTGGGCATCCTGCGGCTGCGCCCGGTGCTCACCTCACCGGCCGACCCGATCCCGCTGCCGCCCGGCGCGCTGGGGCTGACCGACCCGGACACCGGGCTGCAGTGCCCGCCCGGGGTGCTCACCGTGGTGGTGCCGGCCGGTCCGGCGGACCAGCTGGCCGACCGGCTGGGCCGGTACGTCGACTCGCCGGTGCGCGCAGGCTCGGCCGGCCACGCGGTGCCGCTGGCCGACGCCGACGTGGCCGAGGTACGCCGGCGGGTCCTGGTGGCGCACAACCAGGACGTGCTGTTCTCCGGAACGCTCGCCGACGAGGTCAGCCAGGGCGAGACCGGTGCACTCGACCTGGACACGGTGCTGTGGGCAGCGGACGCCACCGACGTGGTGGACGGGCTGCCCGAGGGCGCCCGCGAGCAGCTCACCGAGCAGGGCCGGCGGCTGTCCGGCGGGCAGCGCCAGCGGCTGATGCTGGCCAGGGCATTGGCCGCCGACCCGGACGTGCTGGTGCTGGACGAACCCACCTCGGCGGTGGACGCGCACACCGAGGCGCGGATCGCCCAGCGGGTGGCCCAGCTGCGCCGGGGCAGAACCACCGTAGTGATCAGCCACAGCCCGCTGTGGGCGGCGGTGGCGGACCGGAAGGAGAATCTGTGAACGCCTTTCCGCTGGCCGGACGGCGGGAGGTCCGGGCGTGGCTGTGGCGGGTGGCCACCCGCAACCGGGCCGCGTTCGCCGGGATGGCGGCGCTGTTCCTGGCCGCCACGGTGGCCGGGCTGGCCGGGCCACGACTGCTCGGGGAACTGGTGGACGCGGTCGCCCGGGGGACCGCGCAGGTCACCGTGGACCTGCTCGCGCTGGCCTTCATCGGGGTGCTGGTGCTGCAGTCCGGACTGCGGCTGGCCGCCCGGTTCACCGCGGCGGTGTTCGGCGAGCGGTTGCTCGCCGAGGCCAGGGAGGACCTGGTCCGCCACGCCGTCGCGCTGCCGCTGGACGCGGTGGAGTCGGCCGGCACCGGCGAGCTGCTGGGCCGGGCCACCTCGGACGTGGACAAGCTCGACGAGGGCCTCCGCCAGGCCGCCCCGGAGATCGCGATCGCCCTGGTGATGGTCGCGCTCACCGCCGTGGCCATGGTGCTCACCTCCCCGCTGCTGGCCGCCGGCGCACTGGTCGCGGTACCCGTGCTGGTGGTGGCCACCCGCTGGTACCGGCCGCGCGCGGTGCCGCTGCAGGAGCGGATCCTGGCGCGCTGGGCTGGCGTCCAGTCCAGCACGCACGAGACGGTGAGCGGCGCGCGCACCGTGGAGGCACTGCGGATGACCGAACGGCGGATCGCGCACCAGGACGCCGCGCTGCACCGCACCTCGATCGACGAGCACCGGTCGTTCCGACTGTGGGGCGGCTACCTGGTCGGCCTGGACCTCGGCGCGCTGCTGCCGATCGCGGCGATCCTGCTGCTCGGCGGCTGGGCCTACCAACGTGGCCTGGTCGGCCTGGGTGAGATCACCGCGATGGTGCTCTACGCCCGCGCGCTGTCCGAGCCGCTGAACGAGGCGCTGGCCTGGACCGACGAGCTGCAGATCGGACACGCCGCGCTGCGCCGGGTGCTCGGCGTCGGGCTGATCGCGCCGGACACCGGCTCGGCCGACGCCATCCCGCGCGGCCGGGCATTGCGGGTGCGGGACGTCCGGTTCGGCTACCAGGCCGAGCGGGAGGTGCTGCGCGGGGTCAGCCTGGACATCCAGCCGGGCGAACGGATCGCCGTGGTCGGCCCGTCCGGCGCCGGCAAGTCCACCCTGGGTCGGCTGCTGGCCGGGGTGAACCCGCCGGACTCCGGATCGGTCACCATCGGCGGCGCGGAGGTCAGCGCGCTGCCGCTGGAGCGACGCCGCCGCGAGGTCGTCCTGGTCACCCAGGAACAGCACGTGTTCGCCGGCACCCTGCGGGACAACCTCACGCTGCCCCGGTCGGCCACCGACGAGGAGCTGTGGGA
>DATHIT010000249.1:0-2996 GCA_035489915.1 Pseudonocardia sp.
GCATCCGCCGGGCAGGCCCACGCGCACAGCTCGCAGCCCACGCACTTCTCCAGCCCGTCCGGGTGCCGGTTGAGCTGGTGGCGGCCGTGGTAGCGCGGGGCGGTGGGGCGGAAGTCCTCCGGGTACTGCTCGGTGACCACCTTCTTGAACATCGTGGAGAAGGTGACGCCGAAGCCCTTGAATGCGTCAAACATCGTCGTTGCTCCCTGTCTGAGCGGGGGCGGCGGGCCGGGTCGAACCGGCGAGCGCGCCTGGCTCGGTCGGGCCGGCGCCACCCAGTGGGTCGGCGCCCGACCCGGCCGTGGTGCGCCGCCGATGTCGAGGCTGGGGCGGCACCGCGAGATCGAGCGGGGGTACCGGGAAGTCGGAGGCGGGCTCGACCTCCGGCGGCTCCGGCTTGCGTTGGTCCGGTACCAGGAAGGCGAAGATCAGCGCGGCCACCACGACCACGGCGATCACCACCAGCGTGGTGGCCCCCTGGCCGCCGCCACTGGTCCGCCAGGTCCGGATAGCGAAGATCATCAGGATCCACAGCAGGCTGACGGGCACCAGGCCCTTCCAGCCGATCCGCATGAACTGGTCGTAGCGCAGCCGGGGCAGCGTGGCGCGCAGCCAGATGAACACGAACAGGAAGACCAGCATCTTGCCGATGAACCAGACCAGCGGCAGCCAGCCCTCGTTCGCCCCGGCCCACAGGCTCAGCGGCCACGGGGCCCGCCAACCGCCCAGGAACAGCGAGGTGGCGATCGCCGAGAGGCTCACCATGGCCACGTACTCGGAGAGCATGAACAGCGCGAACTTCAGCGACGAGTACTCCGTGTGGAAGCCGCCGACCAGCTCCGACTCGGCCTCCGGAAGGTCGAACGGGGCCCGGTTGGTCTCGCCGACCATGGAGATGCAGAAGATCACGAAGCTGGGCAGCAGCAGCCAGATGTACCAGCCGCTCTCCTGGGCGTCCACGATGCCGGCGGTGGACAGCGTGCCGGCGTACAGGATCACCGCCACGATGGACAGCCCCATGGCGATCTCGTAGGAGATCACCTGGGCGGCCGAGCGCAGTGCGCCGTAGAGCGGATACGGCGAGCCGGACGACCAGCCGGCGAGCACGATGCCGTACACGCCGAGTGAGGAGCAGGCCAGCGTGACCAGGATGCCGACCGGCAGGTCGGTCAGCTGCAGCACGGTGGGGTGGCCGAAGATGGACACCTCGGGGCCGAACGGGATGACCGAGTAGGCCACGAACGCCGGGATGGCGGCCAGCGTCGGGGCCAGGAAGAAGATCACCTTGTCCGCGGTGATCGGCCTGACGTCTTCTTTGAAGGCCAGCTTCAGGCCGTCGGCCAGCGACTGCAGCCAGCCGTTGGGGCCGGTCCGGTTCGGCCCTGGCCGGTGCTGCATCCGGCCGACCACCTTGCGCTCCACATTGACCATGATCAAGGTCATCAGCATCGCGAAGACGAACAGCACGACGACCTTGAGGATGACCAGCCAGATCGGATCCTGGGCGAGCAGCTGCTGGGTCTGCTCCTCGGAGAGCGCCAGCACGGTGTCCATCAGTTCCCTCCCGCGGTGACCGTGACCAGGTCACCGTGACCGGCGCCGAGGGTGGCGCGGACCCGGGAGCCCGGTGAGTTGGCCGGTAGCCAGACCACCCCGTCCGGTAGGTCGGCCAGCCGCACCGGCAGCGAGATCGCGCCCCGTTCGGTGGCCACCACGGCCGGCTGGCCCTCGACCAGCCCCAGCCTGGCCGCGGTGGCCGCGTTCAGCCGGGCCTCCGGCGCCCGCGCGGTGCCGGCCAGGTGCGGCTCGTCGATGCCGAGGCTGGAGACGTCCAGCAGCTGGCGCCAGGTGGCCAACACCGCCTGCCCGTCGGCCGGCGCCGCGCGATTCGACGTCCCGTTCTGGTGTTCGGCGACCGGGCCGGCCGGTCGGGCCGCGCCAACCAGGCCAACCCTGGCCAGCTCGGCGGCGGCCGCGGTCGGTGTCTGGGTGAACAGGTCCACGTCCATCTCCACCGCCAGGGTGTCCAGCACCCGGCAGTCCGGCAGCATGCCCGGCTCGGGCAGGGTGACGCCGAACTCGCGCCGGCGCCCCTCCCAGTTCAGGTAGCTGCCGTCCCGGTTCACGTCCGGCGCCACCGGCAGCACCACGTCGGCCAGCTCGGTGACCGCCGACTCGTGCAGCTCCAGGCTGACCACGAACGCCGCCCCGCGCAGCCCGGCCAACGCCGCCTCCGGATCCGGCAGGTCGTACGGGTCGACCCCGCCGACCACCAGCGCGGCCAGCTCGCCGTCGGCCGCCGCGGCCAGCATCTCCTCGGTGCTCCGACCCGGCTCGGCGGGCAGCTCATCCACGCCCCAGGCCGCGGCCAGCACGCCACGCGCGGCCGCGTCGGTCACCGACCGACCACCGGGCAGCAGGGTGGGCACCGCACCGACTTCCAGGGCACCCCGGTCACCGGCCCGCCCGGGGATCCAGGCCACCTTCGCTCCGGTGCGCGCGGCCAGCGCGGACACCGCCGAGTAAAGCCCCGGCACCTCCGCCGCCCGGCCGCCGACCAGGATCGCCGACCCGGCCTGGCCCAACAAGTCCAGCACGTCGCTACCCAGCTCGGCCAGCACCGCCGGCTCGCCGCCCGGCACCGCCGGCAGCAGCGTGGCGTTGGTCTTGGCCACGCTGGGCGTCGTCCACTGGCCGAGGTGGAACACCCGGGTGCCCCGGTGCCGGTTGGCCTTGCGCAGCCGGAGGAAGACGATGCTCGACTCCTCCTCCGGGTCCAGCGCCACACACAGCGCCGCCGGGGCGTGCTCCAGCCCGGTGAAGGTCAGCCCGCCGGTCTCCGGGGTGGACCCGACCACGTGGGTGGCCAGGAACTCCAGTTCCTCGGCGCTGTGTGAGCTGACCCGGAAGTCCACGTCGTTGCTCCGCGCGGCCAGCCGGGCGAACTTGGCGTAGGCGTAGGCGTCCTCCACGGTGAGCCGGCCGCCGGCCAGCAC
>DATHIT010000250.1:0-9519 GCA_035489915.1 Pseudonocardia sp.
GGTGCCCTCGGGCAGCCACGCGGCCGCCGAGGTGGGCCAGTACGTGCCGAACAGCTCGGCCACCATGGCCACCGTGTCCACGATCGCCGGCGCCGCCGGGTAGCCGGCCTCGCAGTACCCGATCGCGTAGTCGAGCACGTCGGCGATTTCCCAGCTGCCCCACCGCTCCACCAGGAGCGTCCACGCGCCGAACGACCCGGGCACGGTGGCCGCGAGCAGCCCGGTGCCCGGCACCAGCTCCAGGCCGAGCTCCCGGAACGCGGCCACCGACGCGCCGGCCGGGGCCACGCCCTGCCCGCAGAGCACGTGCGCGGACTCTTCGGCGGCGTCCCAGAGCACCGCCGGCAGCTCGCCGGCCGGGCCGTTCATGTGCGGCTCCACCACCTGCAGCACGAACCCGGCGGCGGCCGCGGCGTCAAAGGCGTTGCCGCCGCGCTCCAGCACGCTCATCGCGGTCGCGGTGGCAAGGTAGTGGGTCGAGGCGGCCATGCCGAAGTGGCCGACCAGTTCGGGGCGAGGTGGGGTCACCCGTCCCACGATAGGTCGGTCACGTCAACGCGCGAACCGATCGACGAGCCGCCAGGATGGGCGAAAGACGACCGACACCCGGCTGGACAAACTCCGGCCGGCGATAGACAACGCAGGAGGCTTGGTGAGCGAGAGCAGAGTGGCGATCGTGACCGGAGGGGCTCGGGGCATCGGGGCCGCCACCGCCCAGCGGCTGGCCAGGGACGGCCACGCGGTCGCCGTGGTGGACCTGGACGAGTCGAGCTGCACCGACACGGTCACCCGGATCACCAAGGACGGTGGCCACGCGCTCGGTGTGGGCGCCGACGTGAGCAACGCCGAGGCGGTGAACGAGGCGGTGGCCCGGATCGCCGACGTGCTCGGCCCGCCCACCATCCTGGTCAACAACGCCGGCGTGACCAGGGACAACCTGCTGTTCAAGATGACCGAGCAGGACTGGGACACGGTGATGAACGTGCACCTGCGCGGCTCGTTCCTGATGAGCCGCGCGGCCCAGGCACACATGACCCAGGCGCAGTGGGGCCGGATCGTGAACCTGTCCAGCGTGTCCGCGCTGGGCAACCGGGGCCAGGCGAACTACTCCGCCGCCAAGGCCGGTCTGCAGGGCCTGACCAAGACGCTGGCCATCGAGCTGGGCAAGTTCAACATCACCGTGAACGCCATCGCCCCCGGCTTCATCGCCACCGAGATGACCAAGGCAACGGCCGAGCGGGTGGGCGTGTCCTGGGAGGACTTCCAGAAGGGCGCGGCCAGCCAGATCCCGGTCGGCCGGGTCGGCCAGCCGGAGGACATCGCCAACACGGTGTCCTTCCTGACCAGCGAGGAGTCCGGATTCGTGTCCGGCCAGGTGATCTACGTCGCCGGTGGCCCGAGGAGCTGACCAGCGCATCATGGATCTACAGCTGAACGGCAAGCGCGCGCTGATCACCGGCGGCAGCCGGGGCATCGGGCTGGCGGTGGCCGAGGCGCTGCTGGACGAGGGCGTGCACGTCGCGCTGGCGGCCCGGGGCGTCGAGGCGCTGGACGCGGCGGTGGACAAGCTGGCCGGGCGGCCGGCGCGGGCGGTGGCGATCCCGACTGACACCGCCGACGACGAGTCGGTGCGAGCCATGGCGGCGCGGGCCAGCCAGCTGCTCGGCGGGGTGGACATCCTGGTCAACGCCGCGGCCGAGCCGGCCAAGCCGGGTCCGCCGCCCACGCTGGCCGCGATCACCGACGACGCGCTGCGCGCCGAGCTGGAGACCAAGGTGCTGGGCTACCTGCGCTGCGCGCGGGCACTGGCGCCGGGCATGGTCGAGCGCGGCTGGGGGCGGATCATCAACATCAGCGGATTGAACGCCCGGACGGCCAGCTCGCTGATCGGCTCGATGCGCAACGTCTCGGTGGCCGCGATGACCAAGAACCTGGCCGACGAGCTGGGCCCGGCCGGGATCAACGTCACCGTGGTGCACCCCGGCTTCACCGTCACCGAGCGCGCCCCGGAGACGTTGGCGGCGTTCGGCGCGCAGCGCGGGGTGAGCGCCGAGCAGGCGGCCGCCGACATCGCCAAGGGGGTCAGCATCGGCCGGCTGGTCACCGCGGCCGAGGTGGCCTCGGTGGTCGCGTTCCTCGCCTCACCGCGCAGTGTGGCGATCACCGGGGACGCGGTGCCGACCGGCGGCGGCCAGCGCGGCCCGATCTACTACTGACCGCTGCTAAGCTCGGCCGATCCGCCGAGGCGGGGACCATGGTGGTGGCTACCCAAGTGGGCGACCGGATCGTCGAAGAGCAGGCCGCGCTGCGGCGGGTCGCGACTCTGGTGGCTCGCGCGGCGGCGCCGGAGCAGGTGTTCGCCTCGGTCACCGAGGAGGTTGGGCGGCTGCTCAGCGTCGACTACACGCTCCTGAGCCGATACGACCCGGACCGGGCGGCCACCGCGGTCGGGGCGTGGAGCCGGATGGGCGGCGCTGTGCCGGCTCCGGTGGGTACCAGGATCCCGCTCGGTGGCGGCATACATACTCTGGTGCTCGAGGCGGGCCGGCCGGCACGGATCGACGACTATGGCGCCGCCTCCGGCCCCTGTAGCGGCGTCGATCGCAGGTTCGGCATTCGCGCCATGGTCGGGGTGCCGATCAAGGTCGACGGTCGGCTGTGGGGCGCCATGGTCATCGCGACCGGCGACACGCAGCCGCTGCCGGCGGGTACCGAGGACCGGTTGGCCGGGTTCACCGAGCTGGTCGCCACCGCGATCGCCAACGCGCAGGCGCGGGTGGAGCTGCGGGGCTACGCGGACGAGCAGGCCGCGCTGCGCCGAGTGGCCACCCTGGTGGCTCGTGCGGTGCCACCGGAGGAGGTGTTCGCCGAGGTCACCGCCTCGGTCGGACGGGTGCTCTGCGCCGACATCGCGCTTCTGTCCCGGTACGACCCGGACGGTGCGGGCACGATCATCGGTATGTGGAGCAGCACCGGCGCCCTGCCCCTCGCTGTCGGCAGGCGCGTGCCGCTCGGCGGGCGATCCCTGCACACCCTGGTGTTCCAGACGGGCCGTCCGGCGCGTATCGACGACTACACCACCGCCACGGGCCCGGCCGCCGACCTCGGTCGGGCGATCGGCATGCGCTCGGCGGTGGGTGTGCCCATCAGCGTCGACGGGCGGCCGTGGGGCATCGTCAATGTCGCGTCCACTGGGGAGGAACCGCCGTCGGCGGACACCGAGGCCCGGCTGGCCGGGTTCACCGAGCTGGTGGCTACCGCTCTGGCCAACGCCGAGGCGCAGGCCGCGCTGGCCGCGTCCCGGGCGCGAATCGTGGCCGCCGCCGACACCGCCCGGCGGCGTATCGAGCGCGATCTGCACGACGGCGTCCAGCAGCGGCTGGTGTCGCTGGCTCTGCAGCTGCGCGGCATGGCGCCGCCACCCGGGTCCGAGGAGCTCAAGGCACAGCTGGGCGAGGTGGCCGCCGAGCTGACCGAGACGATCGACGAGGTGCGTGAGCTGGCTCGCGGTATCCACCCCTCGGTCCTGGCCAAGGGTGGGCTGCGCGTGGCGCTCGGCACGCTGGCCCGCCGTTCGGTCGTCGCGGTGGAGCTGGATGTCCGGGTCGAGCGGCGGCTGCCCGCGCAGGCCGAGATCGCCGCCTACTACGTGGTCTCAGAGGCGCTGACCAACGCGGCCAAGCACGCCCACGCCTCGGCAGTCCAGGTCGAGGTGTTTACCGGCGAAGCCGAGCGCGGCGCTGTGCTGCGGGTGCGGGTCCGCGATGACGGCGACGGCGGGGTGGACCTGTCCCGAGGGTCCGGTCTCCTCGGGCTCAAGGACCGGGTCGAGGCGCTCGACGGATCGATGTCGATCGAGAGTTCGGCCGGGAACGGAACGGAGCTGGACGTCATGCTCCCGATCACAGCGACCTGAGTCTTGTGGCGCTCCCAGCGCTCAAGGCCCAGAGCCGGACGCCGCCCGCCGCCGGAACAGGGCACGGGCCAGCGGGTCCATCACCCTGGCCAGCACCGGGCCGACCACTGCCATGATCAGCACGTAGGCGGTGGCCAGCGGGGCCAGACCGGGGTTCAGCGTGCCCGAGGTGAGCGCCAGCCCGGCGATCACGATGGAGAACTCACCCCTGGCCACCAGCGCGGCCCCGGCGCGCAGCCGCCCGACCGGGCTCACCGTGGCGTGCCGCGCGGCGAACCACCCGGTGGCGATCTTGGTCAATGTGGTGATTACCGCGAGCGCCACCGCGGCCGGCAGCACGGCGGGGATTTCCCTGGGGTCTGTGTTGAACCCGAACACCACGAAAAACATGGCCGCGAACAGGTCACGCAGCGGGGCGAGCACCCGGGTGGCGTTCTCGGCGGTCTCGTCGGAGATGGCGATGCCCAGCAGGAACGCGCCCACCCCGGCGGACACCTGCAGCTCCGAGGCCAGCCCAGCGACCAGTAGCGCCACCCCGAGCAGCCGCAGCAGGAACACCTCGGAGCTGGGTGACTCCACGAGCAGCGAGACGAACCGCCCGTAACGCAGCGCCACCAGCAGCACCACCGCGAGCAGCGCCAACGCCACCCCGACGGTGCGCAGCCCGGCCCACAGGCCCAGCCCGGCCAGCGCGGCGGTGGTGATCGGCAGGTACAGCGCCATCGCCAGGTCTTCCATCACCAGCACGGACAGCACCGCCGGGGTCTCCCGGTTGCCCAGCCGACCGAGGTCGCCGAGCACCTTGGCGATGATCCCGGAGGAAGACACCCAGGTCACCCCGGCCATGGCCAGCGCGCCCAGCGGACCCCAGCCGAGCAGCAGCGCGGCGACCGCCCCCGGCAGCGCGTTGAGCAGCATGTCCACCACGCCGGCCAGCCAGGACCGGCGCAACCCGGACACCAGGTCGGAGGCGGTGTACTCCAGTCCGAGCAGCAACAGCAGCAGCACCACGCCGACCTCGGAGGCGAGATTGGCGAACGAAGCGATGCCGTCGAGCGGGAGCAGCCCGCCGGTGCCGAAAGCCAGCCCGCCCAGCAGGTACAGCGGCACCGGCGAGACCCCGATCCGGGAGGCCAACCGGCCCAGCACACCCAGCCCGAAGAACAGAGCTCCGAGCTCGATCAGCGCCGTGGCGGTGTGCCCCACGGGACGCGATCAGCCCTGTTCGAGAATCGCCGCGGCGTGCCGGCGACCGTCCGGGGTGCCCACCACCACCACGAGGTCACCGGCCTCGAAGCGGAAATCTGGCCGGGGAGAGGCGTGCACCGAGCCGGCGCGCACCACGGCCACCACCGAAGCGCCGGTGCGGGTGCGCATCGCGGTGTCGCCCAGCGTGCGGCCCGCATACGGGGAGCCCTGCGTGACCGGCAGCTGCGCGGTGCCCACCCCGGGCACCTCGGCGTGTTCGCCACGCAACTGGGCAACCAGGTTGGGTGCGCCGAGCAGGGTGCCCAGCGCGACGCACTCAGGCTCCGTCATCGGCACCGTCGCGCTGCACGCGTCCGGGTCGGTCAGATCGGAGACCAGCAGCTCACGGTGCCCGTCCCGGTAGGTGAGCACACCCAGCCGGCGCCCGGTCGCCGTGGTGAACTCCTGCTTGATCCCGACCCCAGGCAGCCGAGTGACCTCCACGTCCACTCGATCACCCTAACTGAAGCCCTCGGCGGCTATTCGAAACGCGGCCACCCGAGGCGGCTACTCGAAACGCAGTGCCTCGATGGGCCGCAGCCCGGCCGCTCGGTGTGCCGGGTAACCGCCGGCGATGAGCCCGATCGCCAAGCTCACCCCGAAGGCGACCACCACCGGAGTGAAAGTGAGAACCGGGGTGGGGAAGGACGGTACGAATCTGGGCAGCAGAACTCCACCGCCGACGGCCGTCCCCACGCCGATGATCACGCCGATCAACCCACCGAGACCGGTGAGCGCGACCGCCTCGATCAAGAATTGTTTGAGGATGGCGCTCCTGCGTGCGCCGATCGCCTTGCGGATCCCGATCTCCCGGGTCCGTTCGGTCACCGATACCAGCATGATGTTGGCTACCCCGATGCCGCCGACGATCAGTGAGATCGCCGCCACGGCGGCGGTGAACAAGGTCAGGAATGAAATGAACTGGGTGCGCTGCTCAATCAGATTCTGAAAGGCGCGGACGTTGTAATCACGTTCGGACGGGGTTCGGATGAAATGCCGGGCGTCCAGAATTTGGGTCAACTGATTCTGCGCGATGCCGACCGTGGACGCGCTGGTCGACTTCACAATGATCTGGTTGACCTGGTTCGCGTTGCCCACCAGGTACGACCGGGCCGCGCCGAAGGGCACGATTGCCACGTTGTCGTTCTGCCCGTCGGAGGCGAGCACACCGATGATTTTGAACGTGGTGCGGTTGAGCCGGACATCCTTGCCCAGTATCTCGCCCATGTTCGTCTCCGGACCCCACAGGAGGCTGATGGCCTGCTGGCCGAGCACCACCAGCTTCTCGTTGCCCTGCACCTCCTGCTGGCTGAACCAGTTACCCACGGCCATGTCCCGCGCGACGATGTCCAGGTAGTTGTAGGTAGCGCCAACCATGCTGGCCCGCTCGTTATTCGTGCCGGAGGTGAGCGACACCGTGCCGGTCATGCTCGGTGTCACCGAGACGATGTCCGGCGCCGCAACCGTGTTCTGCAGTGACGCCACGTCCTGGTCGGTCAGCGGTCGGGCCGCGCCACCGCTGGGCACGGTACCGGTGGCCTGGGTGACAGTGATCTGGTTGGCCAGCCGGCTGAGCTGAGCATCCATGTTCGCTCTGACCCCGTTGCCCAGCGCAACAAGAATGATCACCGCAGCCACCCCGATGATGATGCCCAGGGTGGTGAGGAGGGAACGCAATCGGTTTCCGCGCAGGCTGCGCAGCGCGATCACGAGTGTTTCCCGCAGGTTCATGCCGAGGGCTCCGTCCGCCGCCTCCGACCACAATTCATCTGACGGCGCCGAAGCTAAGCAAACCCAGCGCGCCGGAAACAATGGCTTTGCCCGGACTCTCATTAAGCCGATAGATCCCGGCCCGAGCTACCAACAAGACCTATGCGCGAGCTGTGCGCGGCACATGAAACCCCTGTGCCAAAAGTGACGCCGAGCGACACGCTACGTAGCGAGTGTAGCCCCGATTGTCACGCTGGGCTGGAGAAGTATTTCGGCATCCTCGGTGGGCACCACGGCGCATTCAGCGCTTGTCGGGATCGAATCCGGCGCGGCGCAGCGCATCGGCCATCGCGCCGCTGACCGGCCGGTCCGAGCCGGACCGGCCGCCGCCGGAGCCGCCCCGGCCCGCACCGTCCCGACCCGCGCCGCTCTGACCCGCGCCACCCCGACCTGCTCCGTCCCGGCCGCCGCCCGCGCGGTCCGCGCCGCCCCGCCGGTCTCCCCCACGTCCGTCCCGGCCGCCACCGCGCCCGCCGCGTCCGTCCGACCGGCCCTGGTTCCGGTCCTCGCGCGGCTGGCCACCGTCCCGATCCCCGCCGGCCCGATCGCCGCCGGGTCGGCCGCCGTCCCCCCGCCGCCGCTCCGCCGCCGCGTCCTCATCCAGCCGCAGGGTGAGCGAGATCCGCTTGCGGGGGATGTCCACCTCGCGCACCTTGACCCGCACGATGTCGCCGGGCTTGACGATCTCGCGGGGGTCGGAGACAAACCGGTTGGCCATGGCCGAGACGTGCACCAGGCCGTCCTGATGCACGCCCACGTCGACGAATGCGCCGAACGCGGCCACGTTGGTGACCACACCCTCCAGCACCATGCCGACCTTCAGGTCCGACAGCTTCTCCACGCCGTCGGCGAAGGTGGCGGTCTTGAACGCCGGCCGAGGGTCGCGGCCGGGTTTCTCCAGCTCGGCGAGGATGTCGGTGACCGTGGGCAGCCCGAACGTGTCGTCGGTGAACTGGTCGGGGCGCAGCGTGCGCAGCGTCTTCGCGTCACCGATCAGCGCGGGCAGCTCGGCGCCCACCGAGGCCAGGATCCGGCGCACCACCGGGTAGGCCTCGGGGTGCACGCTGGAGGAGTCCAGCGGGTCGTCGCCGCCGGGAATGCGCAGGAAGCCGGCGCACTGCTCGAAGGCCTTCGGGCCCAGCCGGGGCACCCCGGCGAGTGACTTGCGGGTGCGGAACGGGCCGTTGGCGTCGCGGTGGCTGACGATGCTGGTGGCCAGGCCCTCGGTGATCCCGGAGACCCGGCGCAGCAGCGGCGCGGACGCGGTGTTCACGTCCACCCCGACCGCGTTCACGCAGTCCTCCACCACCGCGTCCAGCGAGCGGGACAGCTTCTGCTCGGAGATGTCGTGCTGGTACTGGCCCACGCCGATGGACTTGGGGTCGATCTTGACCAGCTCGGCCAGCGGGTCCTGCAGCCGGCGGGCGATGGACACCGCGCCGCGCAGCGAGACGTCCATTTCGGGCAGCTCGGCCGAGGCGTAGGCGGACGCCGAGTACACCGACGCGCCGGCCTCGGAGACCATCACCTTGGTCAGCTTCAGCTCGGGCATCTTGGCCACCAGTTCGGCGGCCAGCTTGTCGGTCTCCCTGCTCGCGGTGCCGTTGCCGATGGCGATCAGGTCGACCTTGTACGCGGCGGCGAGCTTGGCCAGCGACGCGAGGCTGGCGTCCCACTGCCGGCGGGGCTCGTGCGGGTAGATCGTGTCGGTGGCCACCGCCTTGCCGGTGTCGTCCACGATGGCGACCTTGACCCCGGTGCGCAGGCCGGGGTCCAGGCCCATGGTGGCGCGGGTGCCGGCGGGCGCGGCGAGCAGCAGGTCACGCAGGTTGGCGGCGAACACGTCGACGGCGCTGTCCTCGGCGGCCTGCCACAGCCGGGCGCGCACGTCGATGCCCAGATGCACCTGGATGCGGGTGCGCCAGGCCCAGCGCACGGTGTCGGTCAGCCACTTGTCGGCGGGCCGGCCCCGGTCGGACACCTGGAACCGGGCCGCGATGCTGCGCTCGAAGCTGCTGGGTCCCTCGGCCGGTGGTTCCTCCGGTTCCAGGACGAGGTCGAGCACCTCTTCCTTCTCGCCGCGGAACATGGCCAGGATCCGGTGCGACGGGAGCTTGGTGAACGGCTCGCTGAACTCGAAGTAGTCGGAGAACTTGGCCCCGGACTCCTCCTTGCCCTCGCGGACCTTGGACGCCACGCGGCCCCGGGTCCACATGCGTTCGCGCAGCTCACCGATCAGGTCCGCGTCCTCGCCGAACCGCTCGACCAGGATCGAGCGAGCACCGTCCAGTGCGGCGGCCGCGTCCGCGACGCCTTCGGCGAGATAGCCCTCGGCCAGCGCGGTCGGGTCCTGAGAGGGGTCGGCCAGCAGCGTGTCGGCGAGCGGTTCCAGGCCGGCCTCGCGGGCGATCTGCGCCTTGGTCCGCCGCTTGGGCTTGTACGGGAGGTAGATGTCCTCCAGCCGGGCCTTCGAGTCGGCCTCCAGGATCCGGGCTCTCAGCTCGTCGTCCAGCTTGCCCTGCGAGTCGATGGACTCCAGCACGGCGGCGCGGCGTTCCTCCAGCTCACGCAGGTACCGCAGCCGC
>DATHIT010000251.1:0-14008 GCA_035489915.1 Pseudonocardia sp.
CATGAAGGGGACCGGCAGCGACAGCTACACAGCGGCCGGCGTCCTCGTGCCCCACCACCGCACGCTGTCCATGGCCGAGCTGTTCGCCGGCGGGCACACCAGTTCTCGGCCCGAGGAACCGCGCTACACCGCGGCGCTGTCTGGGTATCTGGCGTTGCCGCTGCTCGGGCCCATTCTCGGGCTGGCGCAGGCAGCACTGGAGCTGACTCATGAGCGGCTGTCGAAGGGGAAACCGCTGAGCGTGTCGCTCTACCCGTCCGCGGCCGCCGCACCCAGTGTTCAACTGGCGATGGCCGAAGCTGCCTCGCTCATCGATACCGCCACGCTGCACGCCTTGCGCGGGGCCACTGACCTCGACGCCGCAGTGGCCGAAGCCCGCGTGCTCGATCTGCCTGCCCGCGCCCGCATCCTGATGGACACCGCTGTCGCCGCGCGCCGAGCCCGCGAAGCGGTCGATCTGCTGCTCACCGTCGGGGGAGCCAGCAGCTTCGCCGAAGCCAACCCCCTGCAGCGGATCTGGCGCGACCTGGAAACCGCCTCCCGCCACGCGCTGGCCTCCGACACCCTCAACCGAGAGGTCTACGGGCGCGCCCTGCTCGGCATCGAAGAGCCCATCAGCCTCATGGTCTGACGCCAGCGAGACACTAGGCCTGGTACGCGGCGTCGAAGAAATCCAGCTCGAGCTCGACCGCGCGGGTGAAGACGGAGGCCACCTGCTCGCGTGAAGTGTCGTCGAGCACGGCGGTGACCCGGTCGAACTCCGCACGGAGGAACTCCACCCAGCCGGCGAACGCCGGCCCCCGGTGCAGCTCGATCCATTCGCTGGCGATCCAGTCCCTCGGGGTGTCCGCGTCCGGGTGGTCGGCCCAGTCCAGGTAGAGCCACTCCGCCACGAGCAGCACGGCCAGGCAGGTGGCGTAGTCGGCGCTGACCCGGGCCCGGTCCATGAGCTCAAGGAAGCCGCGGGTGGCTTCGGCGAGCTGGGGCGTGACGCGGTCGGGCAGCGGAACGTCGAGGGCGTCCATGGCGCGGGCGAAGAAGTCGTTTTCCGGCCCGGCGATGAGCCCGAGCTGACGGGCGAGCACGATCCGGGACTCGGGTCGGTCGGCCGCGGCGACGGCGGCACCCATCAGCGCGACGAACGCGTCGAGGAACTGGTTGTCCTGAACGAAGTAGGCGCGCAGCACCTCGGGCTCGGCGGCGCCGCGCCACAGTTCGTCGACGAACCGGTGGCCCACCGCGGCGCCCCACGTGACACCGGTGCGGCCCCTGAGCTCGGCACTGAACGACACAAGGGTTGATCCTATGGCTGTTTGTGGATGTGCACCGTGACGTTCATGCCCGGCACCAGGCGCAGGCCGTCGGTGTTGGTGAACGCGATCCGCACCGGGATCACCTGGGTGACCTTCTGGAAGTTTCCGGTGCTGTTGGACTGGGGGAACAGCGCGAACTCGTCGGCGGCCGCCCCCTGAATCTCGGTGACCACGCCGGTGACCGGGGCACCGGAGGAGGAGTCCACCGAAATGTCCACCGGCGCGCCGAGGTGCACCGAGTCGATGTCGGTGTCGTCCACCCGGGCGGTGACGTAGATCTTGCTCAGGTCATAGGCGGTGGCCAGCTGCTCACCGGCGGTGACCCAGTCCCCGTTGACGACGTTGTTGATCGCGATGGTTCCGTTGCTGTTGCCCGGGGCTTTGATCGGCATCTGCACGCCGCTGGTGCTGCCCACCTTGACCCGCCCGACGATCTGATTGGGGGCCACCATGCTGCCCTGGGTGCCCTGCCAGTCCACCAACATGCCGGTCGCCGGCGCGTTGATCTCGATCTTGTCGCCGTCGACCTGGGCGTTGTCGGTGCTGACGAAGTTGCGCGAGTAGAGGTAGTAGGCGGTCCCGAGGCCCAGGGCGGCCAGCAGTGCGAGGATCACGATGAAAATCAGCGCGGTCCGGGTGCCGCGCTTCATCCTCTTCTTGGCCGGTTCCTCGGGCGCCAGCTGGGCGTCCTCGGTCTGAGCGTCCTCGGTCTGGGCGTCCTGGACCTCGGGCTCGGCGATGTCGGGCTCGGCGATGTCGGGCTGGGCGACGGCGATGTCGGGCTGGGCGACCTTCGGCGAGTTGCCGTTGAGGTGGAGCTTCTGGTTGGCGCCTGCGTAGGCGGCGCTAGTCGGGCCCTTCACCCTGATCTCCTGGATCTGACGTGCCACGCCGAAAACCCTTTGGCCTCCGCGCGCACCTTCTTAGTGGACGTAACGTCCTCTATTTTGCCTTCGTTGGATAAGAAACCCCTGGGCCAGCTGAGAACCCACTCCGGGACGCGGCGGAAAGCTCGTTGCCTAGCATCGGTGCTGTGACGCACGGCAGCATCGTCGATCCTGGTTCGGGGCGAGTGGCGGAGGAGGTCCTCGGGAGGCACGGAGTGGACTTCGGCGGCGCCTGGCGCGGCCCAGGTTGGACCAACGCCACCTGGCTGACCGATGAGCTCGTCGTCCGGGTCGCGGCCGAGCCGGGGCCGGCAGACCTGCTTCGTGAGCGGCGGCTGGTCGAGCTACTCCCGGCCGAGGTCGGTTATCCGGCGATCCTCGACGCGGGCGTCTGGCACGGGCACGAGTGGGTGCTGACCCGACGCGTGGGTTTCAACTGGCCGACGCGCTGCTGCCGCTGACCGGCGACGACGTGGTCCTGGTCTTCGTGCCCGGTCGCCACAACCGCGACGTCGAGGCGATCCTCACGCACGCCGAGCGGACCGGCGCCGAGGTCATCCTGGTGACCTCCAGCCTGGATCGCCGGCTCGGCGACCGGGTGCTGGTCACGCTGCCGGCGCCGATGTCCGACACCAAGGTGACCGGCGAGATCACCACCGCCTCGATGATCACCGACATCCTGGTCACCGCGGTCGCCGGCCGGAGTGTGGACCGGTCAACCGTGACAGCGGACCTGCTCACCCAGCTGCGCGCCGACCTCGACGAGGAACCCAGCCGCGGCGGCCGGGCGCGCTAGCAACACCATTACTTGACGCCGAGCAGCTGCTGCAGGGGGTCCAGCGCGAAGTAGATGACGAACAGCACGGCCACGCCCCACATGAGCGGGTGCACGTCGCGGGCGCGGCCACGCACCGCGCGCAGGATCACGTAGCTGATGAAGCCGGCGCCGATCCCGGCGGTGATGGAGTAGGTGAACGGCATCAGGATGATGGTGAGGAACGCCGGGATGGCGATGCTGTAGTCGTCCCAGTCGATGCCGCGGACCTGGGTCATCATCAGGAAGCCGACCACCACCAGCGCCGGGGCGGCCGCTTCGTTCGGGATGATCGCGACCAGCGGCGCGAGGAACGTGGCGAGTAGGAACAGCACGCCGGTGACGATCGAGGCCAGGCCGGTCCGCGCGCCTTCGCCGATGCCCGCCGCGGACTCGATGTAGGACGTGTTGGACGACACCGACGCGGCGCCACCGGCGGCGGCGGCCAGCGAGTCCACGATCAGGATGCGCTGGGCGTTGGGTGGGGAGCCGTCCTCGTCGAGCAGCCCGGCCTCCGCGGCGGTGGCGGTCATGGTGCCGATGGTGTCGAAGAAGTCGGCGAGCAGCAGGGTGAACACGAACAGCACGGCGCCGACCACGCCGATCCGCTCGAAGCCGCCGAGCAGACTGAACTGGCCCACCAGGGAGAAGTTCGGGATCTCGGCGACCTTGTCCGGCAGCGCCGGCACGGACAGCCCCCAGCCGTGCGGGTTCACCGCGCCGGTGGACGAGACCGCTGGCCCGATCTTGCCGATGGCCTCGATGACGACGGCCAGGATGGTGGCGCCGACGATGCCGATGAGGATGGCGCCCTTCACCCGCAGCGCCATCATGATGATCATGGCGATCAAGCCGAGCGCGAACACCAGCACCGGCCAGCCGGCCAGCTGACCGCCGGCGCCGAGCTCTACCGGCACCGGCGGCACCTGCGTGCGGCGCACGAAACCGGCGTCGACGAACCCGATCAACGCGATGAACAGGCCGATGCCGACGCTGATCGCGACTTTGAGCTCGGGCGGCACCGCGCTGAACACGGCCTTGCGCAGCCCGGTGAGCACCAGCAGAAGAATGACCAAGCCCTCGATGACCACCAGGCCCATGGCGTCGGCCCAGGTCATCTTCGACGCGATGGCGAATGCGACGAAGGCGTTCAGTCCCAGGCCGGCGGCCAGCGCCAGCGGGAAGTTGGCGAACACCCCCATGAGGATGGTCAACACGCCGGCCACCAACGCGGTGGCGGCGGCCACCAACGCCAGGTTGGGCGCGCCTCCGCCGCCGAGGAACTGGCCGTCCGCGTCCCGCTGGGTGCCGATGATCAGCGGGTTGAGCACGATGATGTAGGCCATGGTGAAGAACGTGACGAGCCCGCCACGCACCTCGCGGCTGAGGGTCGAGCCCCGCTCGGTGATCTTGAAGTAGCGGTCGAGCGGCGACGTCGGCGCGGGCTCTGTCCTGGTGGTGTCAGCCATCGAGAGCCCCCCAGCCGTGGTGAGTGATCGATTCGGGGGCAGCGTAGCGCCTGGTCTGGCCGGCGACGCGGGAATTCAGATCCAACTCGCGGGGCCCGGTACGCGCCCGGGCACCGATCTGACAGGCCCCGTCGGCCGGTGCGTTGTGTCGGTTTTCTCAGGGTAGGTCGGCGCCAGCGGGCCGGACGCTTGCGGCTCGACCGGATGTAGCTAAGACTCCGCCGGGGGAGGGGCATAGTGATGGACGATGAGAGCGGCGCCTCGGCGCCGACCGCCGCTGATTACCTGGTGGACGGGCTGCGCGCGCACGGGGTGGATACCGTGTTCGGCATCCCCGGGGTGCAGACCTACGAACTGTTCGATTCCCTGGCCCGTGCCGGCGATGCCATCCGGGTGGTCGGCGCCCGCCACGAACAAGCCGCCGGATACATGGCCTTCGGCTACGCCCAGGCCACCGGCCGCACCGGGGTGTTCACCGTTGTCCCCGGCCCCGGCGTGCTGAACGCCGGCGCGGCGCTGCTCACCGCGTACGGCGCCAGCACCCCGGTCGTCTGCCTGACCAGCGAAGTTCCCCGCGCCTTCCTCGGCCGCGGCCTGGGCCACCTGCACGAAATGCCCGACCAGCTGGCCACCCTGAACACCATCACCAAGTGGTCCACCCTGGCCAGCCACCCGAGCGAGGTTCCCGAGGCGCTGGCCACCGCGTTCCACCAGGCGCGCAGTGGACGTCCCCGACCGGTGTCCGTGGCCGTCCCGTGGGACGTGCTCGGCCTGCGAGCGCCCGCCGCGCCGGTGGCCCCGCTGCCGGTGACCAGCCCGCTGGTCGACCCGACCGCGATCGCCGAGGTCGCCGCCCTGCTCAGCGCCGCCACCAACCCCATGATCATGGTCGGCGGCGGTGCCCGGCACGCCGGCGCCGAGGTCACCGCGCTCGCCGAGCACCTCCAAGCGCCGGTGGTGTCGCTGCGCAGCGGTCGCGGCATCGTGAGCGACGAGCACCCGCTGGGCTTCACCTGCGCCGCCGGGTTCGAACGGTGGGCCGACACCGACCTGGTCATCGGCATCGGCAGCCGCATGGAGCTGTCCTGGTTCCGCTGGCCGGACCGCCCCGCCGGGTTGCGCACCGTGCTCATCGACACCGACCCGCGCCAGATCGCCCGCTTGCAGACCGACTCGGCGCCGGTCACCGCGCTGGTCGCCGACGCCGCCGAGGCCAGCGCCGCTCTCACCGAAGCCCTGCGCGCCGACGGCCCACCGCGCCCGGACCGCACCGAGGAGTTCACCGCGGTGAAGGCCCGGATGGCTGCCCAGATCCGCGACGTCGGCCCTGAGCTGGAGTTCCTCGACGCCATCCGCGCCGTGCTGCCCGCCGACGGGCTGTTCGTCGAGGAGGTCTGTCAGGCCGGGTTCGCCTCCGAATTCGGCTACCCGGTGTACACCCCGCGCACCTACCTCACCTGCGGCCATCAGGGCACGCTCGGCTTCGGCTACCCGACCGCGCTGGGTGCCCAGGCGGCGTACCCGGACCGGCCGGTGGTGTCCATCGCCGGGGACGGCGGGTTCATGTTCGCCATCCAGGAGATCGCCACCGCCGTCCAGTACGGCCTCAACGTCGTCGCCGTGGTGTTCGACAACGGCTCCTACGGCAACGTTCAACTCGACCAACAACGCCTGTTCAACGGCCGCACCCTGGGCACCACGCTGGTCAACCCGGACTTCGCCCGCCTCGCCGAGGACTTCGGTGCCGTCGGCCTCACCGCGCACACCCCCGGCGAACTCGGCCGCGCACTCGACAAAGCCCTGGCCGCCCACCGGCCCGCCGTCATCCACGTACCCACCAAGCTCGGCGGCAGCGCGTCCCCGTGGAAGTACCTGATGCCGGCGTCCCGGGCCGCGTGACCGTGGTCTCTGTCGCGTCGCTGGTTCACTGAGCTCGCCGCTGGATAGGGATGATGGGCAGTACACGACCGGAGAGTCAGGGAGCGGAGCGAACTGGTGACAGACGAGGAGCTGGTCGTCGAGCTGGCGCTGACCCGGCTGGACAACCCCGGCGTCGACCTCGAGGAGATCGCGGCGATGGTGGTCCGCCGGGTCGGCCGGGACCGGATGCTCCAGTTCGCGTCGCAGAACCTGGCCGCGCGGGATGAGCTGCGGGGCAGCGCGTTCGATGCGGCCGTCGAGTACGTGCTGCGGACCGTGCTGAACCTGCGCGAGGACGACTCCTAGCCTGTCGGAGTCGCCGTTGCGGGCTCATCAGCGTTCGTTCGGTTTTGTTCCGTCGCGGCGAAATGGGCCTGGATGGCCTTGTTCGCAGATGAGATCACTCAGCCCGCCAGGCGCTCGGTCGGACGTCGAAACGATCATGCTTGGTCCTCGGCGTCGAGGAGAGGTCGCATGTGCGACAGCGCGATCGCGCAGCGGCCAGCGGAAGTAGAACGTTACGCGGCCGCTCGCTGTGTCACAAGGTCGCTAGCCAGTGGCTCGGCATCGGTCAGAGCCGCAGCTCAGTGCCGTCGTCGAGCACCTGGGCGCCGGCCGCGGCCAGTTCCTGGCGGTGCGGTGAGCCGGCGTCCAGCAGCGGGTTCGTGTTGTTCAAGTGGGTGTAGATCCACCGCACGCCGGTCCGCTCCCGGATCCGATCGAGGCTGCCACCGGGGCCGGTGATGGGCAGATGGCCCATCGGGGTGGTGGCGCCGGGCCCCGGTGGGGCGGGGCGACCGGCCCGCTCGGCCAGCTCGCCGGCGGTGAAGAAGGTGCCGTCGAGCAGCACCGCGTCCGCTCCGGCGGTCAGCTCGTCGAAGGTGTCCGGCCAGCTGGCCAGGCACGGCGCGTACACCAGCACACCGCCGGTGGCGGGATCTTCGATGCGGTAGGCGACCACCCAGTCGTGCCCGGCGGCGGCGGTCGCCGCGTAGCGCGGCCGCTTGCCGCTCACCGGGTAGGCGGTCACCACCAGGCCGTGCACGGTGAGCGGCTCGCCGACGCGTACCGGTTGCCAGCGCCACTCGGCGTAGCTGTCCAGCAGGCCGCGCACCGGGAACGCTTCGGTCAGCGCGTCGATGACCGGTTCGGGCGCGTAAACCCGCAGGTCCGCTGCCCCGCGCAGCAGCATGAGGCCGAGCGTGTGATCCAGCTCCGCGTCGGTGAGCAGGACACCCCGGACCGGTGTGTCGCGCAGGCCGGGCCCCGGTGCGAGTGCCGGGGTGGCGGCCAGTTGAGCGGGCAGGTCGGGCGAGGCGTTCAACATGTACCAGTTATGGTCGTCGGCGCTGACGGCCAGCCCGTCCTGGCTTCGGGCGGGCACCCCGGGCGAACCACGTCGGGCACCGGCGCAGAGCCGGCAGGCGCAGTTCCACTGTGGAAAGCCGCCGCCGGCGGCGGTACCCAGCAGCACTGCCCTCATCCGAGCCTCACCACCTCAGCCTCGAGGCTAGCCTTTCGCCTCGGACCACTGCTGGATGACGCTGACGTCGGCGACGAACCGCACCGCCGCGTCGCGGAACCATCGGCGCGCGGTCTCCGCGAGGCACTCGTGCAGCAGATCGGCGACCGTCTGGCCGTGCTCAGCGGGCACGTGCAGCAGCAGTTCGTCGTGCAGGCACAGCACGATGCGGGCGTCCAGCGCCGCGGCGCGGGCCCGCACCGTCACCGCCCAGACCTTGAACACCTCCGCCGCCGCGCCCTGGATGACCGCATTGCGGGCGAACCGCCCCCGCGCCGCCGTCGCGGCACGCCGCGCGTCCTCGTCCAGCCCGGCGGGCGGCGAGCCGATCCGGACCAGCCGGCCGCCGTAGGTGCGCACATCACGCCCGCCGCGGCCCTGCTCGTAGGCGTCCCGCAGAAACCGCATCGCCGTCGGGTAAGCCGACTCCAGACCACGCAACGCCTCACCCGCGGCACCGGAAGTCTGCCCGTACATCGCGGCGAGCACCGCCACCTTCGCCACCGGCCTGGTCACCCCCAGCCGCGCGGCGACCGGCGAGTACAAGTCATCGTCGGCGGTGGCCCGCGCCAACACCCGATCTCCGGACACCGCCGCGAGCACCCTCGGCTCGATCTGGCCGAGGTCCGCCCGCACCAGCACGTGCCCGGTCTCCGCGGTGACCACCGTGCGCAGCTCGGCGGGCAGGTTGTGCAGCCCCGCCTGCGCGGTCATCCGGCCAGCGGCGCCGTCGCTGCTGCTCCAGCGTCCCCGCAGCCGACCGTCCGCGCCGACGTGCTCGTCCAGCCACCGGTAGCCGTAGGTGGTGGCGATGCGTTCGGTCTTGCGCCAGGCCAGCAACGCCGGGATCACCGGGTGCGTGTGAGCCAGGCCCTCCAGCCGCCAGGCCCGGGTGTCCGGCAGATCGAGACCGACGTCGACGAGCATCCGCTTCACCTGGGCGGGATTGCGCAGGTCGACCTCGCTCGCATAGGACGCCAGGCTCAGCACCTCGGTGTCCCGGCGGCGGCGCAGGGCGTTCGCCTCAGTCTCGTCGCGCGGACGCGGACCGATCAGCGAGGTCAGCAGCTGCTCCGCGCTCCGGCGGTCCACCGGGAGGCCGCCTTCGGACAACTCCGCGCACAACAGCTCGACCGCCGACTCCGACCGGGCGGTCGCCATCGGGTCGCCGGCCACCCCCAGCCGGACCAGCTGTTGGCTCTGTTCGGTGCTGACCGCCAGCGCGGTCGCCGCCCACCGTGCCCACCGTTGCGGCTCCCGGGCCCAGCCTCCGCTGACCCATTCCGGACGCAGATGCCCGTCCGGGCGGATCGGGTTATCCGGGTCGGCGCCTTCTTCCCCACCAGCGCTCAGCAGATCCAGCTGGCCCATGCCCGGGATCGACTCGGCGTCCAGGTTGTGCAGCGCCGCCCACACCAGCCCGGGATCCGAACGCCACCCGCCGAACAACACCCGGTGCACCGCCGCCAGGTCCCAACAGGTGGCCAATCGCACCCGGGCGGCCGTCAACACCGCGGCCGTCTCCTGTGACCACCAGACCCAGCGAGGCCGCAGCTGGGCCTCCACCGAGGCCACCGCCGCCGCCGGGTCCGCGGCGGCCAGCGCCCACTCCGCCCCGGCGACCGCCAGCCCCAGGCCTCGACCCGCGAGGAGCGTCAGCCCGACAGCACCGCCACGCCCCGCGCCCGCCGCGCGCAACCCCGCCAACAGCTCCGGCACGGAGTCGACCACGAGCTCTGGCACCCGGTCATTCTTCCCGAGGGCACCCGCGTGACCCGGGCCGGCCATGACGCCGCGGGTAATCGACATGCCGGGCGGCTGACCGCAGGCTGGTAGCGGGAACAACGAGCTGCCCGGCAACCGGCCGACCAGGAGGAATTCACCATGACCACCTACGCCATCGCCAATCTGCGCGACGTGAATATGGGCCCGGGAATTGTGGAGTACCTGGAACGAATCGACGCCACCCTGGCGCCTTTTGCGGGCCAGTTCATCGTGCACGGCGGCGAACCGGAGCGGGTGGAAGGCGACTGGGCGGGCACCCTGGTGGTGATCGCATTCCCGAGCCATCAGCAGGCCCGGAGTTGGTACGAGTCCGCCGACTATCGGGCGATCCTGCCGCTGCGCACCGGAAACTCCTCCGCCGACACCATCCTGATCGAGGGAGTCGGCCCCGAGCACAAGGCCACCGACGTTCTCGGCTGACTGCGGTGCCGCCGGTACTTAGGAGTCCGTTACGGCACCGGGGCCACGGCGTCGCGGCTGGGCGTGGCCGGCCCGGGTGGCGCGGCGGACGGGAGCGGCGCGGCGGCCTCGGGTGGCGCCGCGGGTGCGGGCGTTGTCGGGGATGCGGCCGGCCTCGCTGGCCCGGAGCGGAGCATCAGGGCGAGCAGCACGCCGACCGCGCACAGCCCCGCGACGACCAGGAACGCGTTGGCATAGCTGGTCGCCGCGACCTCGTGGCTGAGCTTCTGGTAGATCGGCAGCAGGCCGGCGGCGCCCTGCTCGCTGGCCTGCCTCAGCTGGGGCAAACTGTCCGGGTTGTTCAGCAGTGCGCCGCGATCGGCCATCAGCTTGGCCTGCTGCGCGGTGATCATCGCGCCGAACCCCGCGACGGCGAGGCTGGAGGCGACCCGCTGGGTGACGTTGTTCAGCGCGCTGCCCGCGCTGACCATGGCCAGCGGCAGTGCCGCGACCCCAGCCGTCATGATCGGCATCATGGCCAGCCCGGTGCCGATGTTGCGGACCGAGGTCCACAGGATGATCTCTTCGCGCGGCGTGTCGGTGGTGATCTGGGTGAGCAGCAGCGAGCCGTACGTCATGAACAGCAGCCCGATCACCGCCGGCCAGCGCGGGCCGAACCTGTCGTAGAGCCGCCCGGCGATCGGCACCAACACCACCATCACCAATGCCGAGGGCAGCAATACCAGGCCGGCATTCAGCGGCTGCAGTCCCTGATTGATCTGCAGGAACTGCGGGATGTAGTACAAGGTGGTGAACAGGCCGGTGGTGATCACCGCGATCAGCAGCAGCGAGTTGGTGAACGGCCAGTACAGGAACGCCCGCACATCCAGTAGCGGGTTGTCCACCTCCAGTTCGATCACCACGAAGAGGGCCAGGCTCAGCGCGCTGGAGACCAGCAGGATCAGCACCCGGTAGCCGGTCCAGCCCCAGTCCTGCCCCTTGGAGGTGGCCAGCAGCAGGGCGAAGAGTCCGTAGCCGACGGTCAGGAAGCCCCAGAGGTCGAACTTGGGCCAGCTGGTCGGGTGCATCCGGGGGAAGATGATGAAAGCGGCGATCGCGCCCAGGATGCCGACCGGCACGTTGATGTAGAAGATCAGTCGCCAGTTGGTGTACTCCACCAGATAGCCGCCGAGGGTAGGGCCGACGGCGGGGGCAAAAACGACGCCCAGGCCGTACACGCCCATTGCGGAACCGATCTGCTCCCTCGGCACGATCTGGTAGAGGATTGTCATGGTGATCACCGGCAGCACGCCACCGGGGATCGCCTGGAGAATCCGGAACAGAATCAAGGTGTTCAGGTTCCCGGCCAGCCCACACAGCGCGGAGGCGCCGGCGAAGCCGAGCAGACACAGCGTGTAGAGCCGGGTCAGCCCGATCCGATTGCCCAGCCAGCCGCTCAGCGGAACGATCACACCCAAGGCCAGCGTGTACCCGGTGACCACCCATTCCACATCCCGCGCGCTCGCACCCAACTCCGTTTGGATGCGGGGGATCGCGACGTTGACGATGCTGGAGTCCAGCACGGACATGAACATGCCCACGATGAGCACGGCGAGGGGAATGATCCAACCCTTGGTGTTCTGCTCTCGCGAAGCCGTGGCCGCGGTCATTCCCGGACTCCACGCTCACTCGCGGAGTTCGGCGAGCCAACAACATCGGGCATGACCAGATGTACCCCGCATGCTGGCCACGAATCGCGCCAGCGACAGTGGTCGGGCGGATCAGTCGCCCGGGATGATGAAGTTACGGTCATTCACCGCGGCCGGGTAGTCCGCTGATGGGTGCTGGTTAGCGGGCAGAAACCCTGGGCTCAGTCATCGGCCGAGGTCGGCCAGCACCCGTTCGGCCACCAGCAGGTCGTGGGTATAGGTGATCTTGAAGTTGGCCTGTTCGCCGGCGATCCAACGGGTGCGCAGGTCGGTGAACCGCTGCACGCAGGACGCGGTGTCTGTGCCGACGAAATCTTGCCGCGCGGCTTCTTCGTAGGCGGCCAGCAGCGGCCCGGCGCGGAATCCCTGCGGAGTCTGCACGGTGATCAGGTGGCCCGGTGCGCTGCCGGCCAGTTGTTGACCGTCGGGGGAGACCTGGACCAGGTCGTGGCGTGGCAGGCCGGGGATGGCGCCACCGCTCACGCGGGCGGAATCGATCACCGCCGAGGCCAGGTTTTGGCTCAGCAGCGGCCGGGCGCCGTCGTGGATGAGCACGATGTCGACCTTGCCGTCGTCGATCCGGGAAGCCAGGTGCCGTAGCCCGCACAGTTCGGACTCCTGGCGGGTCGACCCGCCGTGCACCAGCTCGACCTCGCCGCGTTCCACCTCCCGGTCGAGCACCCACTCGGCGAGCTCCCGGTCGCTCGGGCGCACCACCAGCACGAGCGGCCCGACCTCGGGGATCGTCAGCAGGGTGTTGATCGACCACGAGATCACCGAGCGTCCGGCCAGGGGCAGATAGACCTTGTTGTGGCCGGATCCGAACCGGGTGCCGCTGCCGCCGGCAAGCACGATTGCCCCGGCCGCCGGGCCGGTGGCCATCAGTGGGCCGCCGATGGGCTGGAGTGGGCCAGCCCCAGCTGGTCGGGGGCAGCCACCGACCTGGCCGCCACACGGATCACGTCGCGGGCCGAAACGGTCCCGCTCCCGGCTCGATGCCAGCTCACCTGGGTGCCCTCAGTCATGGTCATCGACATATTCAGTCTTCTCCAACGCCGGAGCGTACGGGATGGACACGTCGGTAAAGCCACCTGAAGCCGGCGCCGGTGGTGGCGCGCGTGTCCACCTGGTTGCCGCTGATGCGCTCGCCCGTCGAGGAGTGGCTCACCCGGGAGGTCGACGTGGCCGGCTGGCTGACCGACCAGGGTGCCCCGGTCGTCTCGCCCAGCCGCGAGCTGCCGCCCGGGCCGCACCGGCACGACGGCTTCGTGGTCAGCTTCTGGAGCTACCTGAACGCGGACCCCGAGCACGAGGTGAGCAATGCCGACTGCGCCGCGATGTTGGTCGATCTGCATGCCGCGCTGCGGCCGTACCCGGGTGAGTTGCCGGTGCTCCCGCAGGTCGCCAACGACCTCCCGCTCGGCCTCGCGGCGCTGGACCGCTGCCCGGACCCGTTGACCGCGACGGAGGCGGACAAGCTGCGTGCCCGGGCCGAAGAGCTGCGCCCACTCTGGGAGGCGCCTGGCGAACTGCGGCCCGTGCACGGCGACGCCCACCCGGGCAACCTGGTGGCCACCCCGGACGGCCTTATCTGGATCGACTTCGAGGACATCTGTCTCGGCCCGAGGGAGTGGGACCTGGCGCTGCTGCACTGGCAGGATCCCGACGCGGTGGCCAAGCACCACAGCCCCGACCCGGAGTTGCTGGCCCGCTGCTCCGAACTGCGCGCCGTATACCTCGCGCTGTGCCTGGTCGGTTTCCGCGAGGTATTCGGCGACATGCCCGACTGCGACACCGGCATCCGCTACTTCGCGAACGCCCTCGGCCTGGGTTAGACGCCCAGGCCGACAAGTCAGCGGTGCCGCAACAGCAACCGGGTCCGTTGCCTCGTCCTTGCCGTTAGTTGAGCTTCGTCCAAGCGTTGCATCCGCGTGACTCGAAGGCGCCGTCCGAGGGTTTGATCGTCACGGTTGTCGGCCCTTTGGCGATATTTATGGCGATGACCGATCCGGCTTCCCCGGAGGTGTCCTTGCGCCTGGACCAGGAGCACATCTTGCCGATGCTGTCTTCGGACGCCCCGGTGGTGCGGTAGGTGCCGGGTTCGATGTCGACCCCGACTACGTGGGTGCCATCGTCGATGGTCCTGATTGGTGAAATGGACTGCGATTGCGCGGGTGCTGGCACGGCGGA
>DATHIT010000252.1:0-13005 GCA_035489915.1 Pseudonocardia sp.
TTAGCGCGAGCACCCCGTGAAGGTGGGACTCGTCCACCACGACGCCAACGAGGACCGTCTCCGGAGGTACCTCGACGACGGCGAGACCGCACAACGCGTTTCGGGCGTCCTCGGAGAGCGGGCCATGCACCCGGAACTCGAAGCGCTTGTCGGTCATCCCGCCTCCTCCGAACCTCGCGGGGATGGGGTCCCGCGAATGTCGAGCCGAATCGCAGCCTGGCCGAGCCGGACGCCCTTGGCGCCACCCGAGGTGAATGATGCATGCCGGGCCGATTGAACAGAGGGTCGGCGCCGCGATGGACCGGGCATCTGTGGCTGGCCGTGACGCCCCGGGCAGGGGGCCTCGCGGCGCCCCCGCGAGGCGCGCATCGCCGTCGGGCGGATGACGGCGCGGGTAGGGTCTCGCCGGCCCTCAGCGCGGTGTGGGCCGCCGGACTGAATCACCCTTTTGGGGTGATGCGCCCGCAGCAGCGGTTGCATCGCAATCCTCCGATTGCGCGCCTCGCCGCGCCCAGCGTGGCGGTGATCGTCATCGCTGTCTTGGTGCGCTTCGCCGGGGGGCGACGGTTGGCCGATCCGGCTCTCGACACGCAACCGCCACGGACCGCTCCCGAGCCTCGCCCGACCTGGGCGTACCCGGGGCCCAGGCCCCGATCAACCGGCTCTCACACGGTCATCCCAACCGGGTGATGCCGGCGCCCCGCCGCGGGGGACAACCTAATTCGGCCGGATCCGCCGGGTGCTGTCGCGGGGGAAGGACGAGCATGGGAGTGATGCGATATGAGCTGCGGGTGGCCGGGCGGATGTCCGAGCTGGCCTGCCACGGCTTTCCGGGCATGCAAGTGATCCCGGTGCCCGCGCAGTCGATCATCTACGGGCAGGTCGCGGATGACGCTCACCTGCACGACCTCCTGGCGCTATGCCAGTCCATGGGACTGCGTGTCATCTCGGTGCAGGAGACGCCGAGCAGTGCGGTCACGACGGACGGCGGCTCGGTAAGCACGCCTGGTGCGGGCTCGTCCTGAGGGGGCCGCACCGCAGGCGGCGAGATTCACTTGAGAAGGCCATAAAGAAGGAGGTTCGGGCCGACGCCAGAGAGATGGAGAAAGCTGTCGAGCCCGAGAAAAGCTATCGAGCCCTTTGGACCCTCTCCGAGCGACCATAAAGACGATCACCTCAAAGAGCCAGAAGATGACGAACCGCCGAGTCGCACCCCAGCGGTCGATCGTACCGATTCCTGACCGGCCGATGAAGAAGGCGGAAAAGAGGCGGAGCGGACTACGTGATCGCCTGCTTTCGACGCCAACACCCGGGCCCGGCAAGGTCGCGGTCCACGTGAGGAGATTGAGATGCCGTTAAATCCACAAGATGTGTTGCCGTTCCCGCCGACTCCGTCCGCGAGCGTGGCGGGCAGAACCATGCAGGAATCGGTCTACGCGCAGCGTGTCCAGCCGCGACGCCTGCCGGAGGATGCCCCGAACATCCTGATCGTGCTGATCGATGACGCGGGCCCGGGACTTCCGACTACCTATGGCGGCGAAGTCCGAACCGACACGTTGACCCGGATCCACAACGAGGGCATCGGGTACAACCGCTTCCACACGACCGCGATGTGCTCGCCCACCCGGGGCTCGCTGCTGACCGGCCGCAATCATCACCGCATCGGCAACGGTCAGATCGCGGAGTTGGCGAATGACTGGGACGGCTACGCGGGGGAGATCCCCAAGAGCAGTGCGCTGGGCGCCGAGGTGCTGAAGGACTATGGCTACGCCACGGCCGCGTTCGGGAAGTGGCACAACACGCCCGCGGCCGAGACGACCGCCGCCGGTCCGTTCCACAACTGGCCGAGCGAAATCGGCTTCGAGTACTTCTACGGCTTCCTCGCCGGGGAGGCCTCGCAGTACGAGCCCAACCTGGTGCGGAACACCACGGTCGTGCTGCCGCCCAAGACCCCCGAGGAGGGCTATCACCTCAGCGAGGACCTCGCCGACGACGCCATCGGCTGGCTGCGCAAGCACAAAGCGCTCAGACCTGACAAGCCGTTCTACATGTACTGGGCCAGCGGATGCCTGCACGGTCCGCACCATGTGATGAAGGAGTGGGCCGACAAGTACGCCGGGAAGTTCGACGACGGCTGGGACGCCTACCGGGAGCGGGTGTTCCACCGCGCCAAGGCGATGGGGTGGATCCCGCCGGAGACCCAGCTGACCCCGCGGGACCCGAGGATGCCGGCCTGGGAGGACATCCCCGAGCAGGAGCGCCCCTTCCAGCGTCGGCTGATGGAGGTCGCCGCGGGCTTCGGCGAGCATGTGGACGTGCAGGTCGGTCGGCTCGTCGACGAGGTCGAGCGTCTCGGCTACGCGGAGAACACCCTGGTGTTCTACATCTGGGGCGACAACGGCTCCTCCGGCGAAGGCCAGAACGGCACCATCAGCGAGATGCTCGCGCAGAACGGCATCCCGACGACTATCGACCAGCACCTCAGGGCGCTGGAGGAGCTCGGCGGCCTGGATGTCCTGGGCTCACCCAAGGTCGACAACATGTACCACGCCGGCTGGGCCTGGGCAGGCAGCACCCCGTACAAGGGCATCAAACTGCTGGCCTCACACCTAGGTGGGACACGCAACCCGATGGCCGTGCGCTGGCCGGCGAGGATCACACCGGATAAGACCCCCCGCGCGCAGTTCCACCACTGCAACGACATCGTCCCGACGATCTACGAGCTGCTGGGCATCACCCCGCCACGGGTGGTCAACGGCGTCCCGCAGGACCGGATCGACGGCGTGAGCATGGCCTACACCTTCGACGACCCCAACGCGGCCGGGCGCCTGCTCACCCAGTACTTCGAGATCATGGGCAGTCGCTCTATCTATCACGACGGTTGGATGGCCTCGGCTTTCGGCCCGCGCGCCCCGTGGGTTCCCGGCGCACCGGCGGGAATCAGGGACTGGACGCCGGATCAGGACGTCTGGGAGTTGTACAACCTCGACGAGGACTGGGCGCAGGCCCACGACCTCGCCGCCGAGCAGCCCGACAAGCTCGCGCAGATGAAGGAGACGTTCTCCATCGAGGCGGCCCGGAACAGTGTGTACCCCGTCGGCGGCGGTCTGTGGGTCCCCATGTTGCATCCTGAACTGCGGGTCTCGACGCCGTACCGGGAGTGGAACTTCACCGGCGACATCACCCGCATGCCCGAGGTCTGTGCACCCTCGCTCGGCACTCGCGCCAACCGGGTGACCATCGACCTGGACATCCCCAACGATGCCCACGGCGTGCTCTACGCCTTGGGAGGTAGCAGCGGCGGTCTGACCTGCTACATCGACGACGGCTTCCTCTGCTACGAGTACAACTTCTTCATCCTTCAACGGACGAAGATCCGCTCCGAGCAACGGCTGCCGGTCGGGCAGACGATCATCCAGGTCGAGACGGCCCCCGCCGAGCTCAAGCCGGCTGGTCCGCTCAACATCTCCATGACCGTCAAGGGCGAGGCCTGCGGGTCGGGCCAGGTACCGATGAGCGCTCCGCTGTTCTTCACCGCCAACGACTGCCTCGACATCGGCACCTGCCTGGGCGCACCGGTATCCCTGGACTACTACGACAGGGCACCCTTCCCGTTCAACGGCTACATCAACAACCTCAACGTCCGCTACACGGGGTAGCCATAGATCGGTTGAGGGTGTCTTTCTCGGGCGCCCTCAACCGGTTGTGGCCACCACCTGCGCCGCGAGCCGGAAGCCGATGTTGCCGGCCCTGCTGTCGCGGGTGATGCCCAGGGCCGCAGGTACCTGTGTCCTAAGAAGATCGCCTCCCGTACGTCGGTCGAACCCGATTGGTGACGGGAGCCCGAAAGGAGATCGTTGCCATGGACGGAATTCGGGCAGCAAGCCGGGCAGCCTTGCCGCTGGTCGCTGTGCTCTGTGCCCTCGGAATGGCCGGTGGCCCGGCGTGGGCCTCCACCTCGGTGCGTCCGCTACAGCCTGAGCCGGCGTGGGTCTACCCGGCCGAGTGCCGCGATCACGGCGGACACGTGTATCGCGACCGAGACAACCCCGATCAGTGGCACTGCGAGGGCGGAAAGGATGACGGCGAGGACGTTCGAGTGCAGTGACGCTGCGGTGGCTGGGCGGCGCTAAGACGGGACAAGGTCGGCTGGAACACCCGCCCGGTTTCGCAGGTCAGGCCAGCGACGGGACGACGACGGGGCAGCTGTGGCCCCCAGGTGTCAGACGGGCCGGCCCTAGCGCCCCAGGAGGGTGTTCCGATGCCGTAGCGGGCGTCTCAGGGCTCACTACGGCATCGCTTGGCCCTGAAACGTCGGGCTGGAGTCCCGAGGCTGCGTCGGGCCGCGTGGTGGTGACGGGGCGGCGCGGCCAGCCGGTGCGGCTGCACATGTCGGCTCCACCCCGGCGCAGCCGGATGTCGGGAACCCGAACAACGCGACGAGCCCGGTCGGTGACGAAGGATCGGCTGCAGGCTCCACGAGCGGCCGCGTGGCCGCGACCGCTTCCCGAAGAGAGGCCCGGTATGGGATGCGTACTGCGGAGTGAGGATCTTGCTTTCCTGGACCGTGCCCCGGTGCGGCAGGTGCATGTCGGTGAGGTGGGTCTACCGGCCGACCGTGTTTTCGACGAGTTGGCCGGCCATCCGGAGAGGTGGCCACGCTGGTTCTCGGTGCTGCGAGACTGCCGCTATGAGGGGGATCCGCCCTACGGTGTGGGAACCGGGCGGCGGATTTCGTTCCGCGGCGGGATCCTGGCCCGTGAGACGGTGCTCGTGTGGGATGCAGGCAAACACTTCGTGTACCGGATTGACGAGATGAACATGCCCGGCGTCCGGGCGTTTATGGAGGAGTGGACCCTCGAGTCGGTAGGTGACCGCGGCACCAGATTGCGGTGGGTACTGGCCGCCGACTTCTCGAAGCCGATGGAGTTGGTCTTCCAGGCGAGCCGGGCACCGATACATCGCGTTTTCAGCAGGGCAACCCACAGGATGGAATCAGTCGCCGAGTAGGAGCCGCTCAGAGCGCTCCGCTGCTGTTCACCGCGACATTGGCACCTGCCTGGACGGACCGGTATCGCTGGACTACTACGAGAGGGCGTCCTTCCCGTTCAACGGCTACATCAACAACGTCGACGTCCGCTACACGGGGTAGCCATAGATCGGTTGCGGGTGTCTTGCTCGGGGCGCCCTCAACCGGTTGTGGCCACCACGTTCGCGGCGAGGCGGAAGCCGATGTTGCCGGCGCTGCTGTCCGGGGTGTTCGCGCTGCGGGCGGCGCATCGGTAGCGCCAGCAGTAGGACTCGTGGCACAGGTAGGAACCGCCGCGCATGTTGCGTTGGCTAGGCCGGGAGGGGCCGAACCGGTCGGCGCACCATTCCCATACGTTGCCGGTCGCGTTGTGCAGGCCGTGGCCGTTCGGGGCGAAGGCGTCGACGGGAGCGGTGCCGGCGTAGCCGTCCTCGCCGGTGTCGTGCTCGGGGAAGCGGCCCTGGTAGACGTTCATGCGGTGCTCGCCGCCCGGGGTCAGCTCGTCGCCCCAGGGGTAGCGGGCTCCCTCCAGGCCTCCTCGGGCGGCATACTCCCACTCGGCCTCATCCGGCAGCCGCCCGCCAGCCCACCGGCAGTAGGCGCGCGCGTCCAGCCACGACACGTGGACCACCGGGTGATCGCCGCGGCCCTCGAGATCGGAGACCCCGCCCTCGGGCCGGAACCAGGTTGCGCCGGGGACCTGCCGCCACCACGGCGCGGCGGCCACCGCCCTGGTCGGCGGGAAGCGGTCGGGCAGCAGCCCGCCGAAGACGAACGACCAGCCTTCACGCTCGGCCGTGGTGAGGTATCCGGTCGCGGCCACGAAGGCCGTGAAGTCGTCGTTGCTCACCGCGTGCGCGGCGATTCGGAACGCCTCGACGTGCACCGTGCGCGGCGGGCCCTCGCCGTCCTCGCGGTAGCGCCGCTCGGTCGAACCCATCGTGAACACGCCGCCGGGCAACACCAGAAGTAACGGACGGGGCGGCTCGGACACGGTGGCGACCGCCCGGCGCTCATCCCGCGCCACAGCGACCTCGCCTCCCCGAGACGCCGCGCCGCAGCACGCGGCCGCTGTGCCCTGCTCGTCGGTCCACGCCATGCCCGGATCATCTGTGCTGCCGGCCGACGCCGGCATCACCCCCTGGGGATGAACCACGAAGCGCGCCCGCCGGCGGACGCTGACCGAGACGTTCCAGGCCGAGGTCGACGCCCTACATCGCCCGATTCACCGCCGAGCGCGACGAGGCTGGGTACCGGCTAACGGCTCACACCAACCCCGCGAGGTTCTGACCAGCGCCGGGGCAGTCGAGGTGACCGTGCATGACGTCGTTCTGGCGACCCACATGCGAGCGGGATGAAGCCGGGCCACCCGTCGCGGGTGGCGACGCGGCTGTACGAACCCGGCGATCGTTGGGTCCGACCGTTGGGTCCGACGATGGTGGCGTACAGGGCAGGAGTGACGATGGGCGAGAAGGTTGCGATGGTCTGCGAGGTCGACCGGCCACGCGAGCGGCGCCGCTGCCCGCTCGCCGAACTCCCCTCCACGTGGGGCTCAGGATGACGTACGTCGAGATCATGCACCGGGTGGCGCAGGCCTTCGAGCTGGTTGGCGCTGCGGTTCTCGTGTTGGGCCTGGCGTGGGCACTTGGGCTTGCTGTGTGGGCTTGGCGTCGAACGCGGCGTGGTCAAGTGGCTTACCAGACATTGCGGGAAGCGTTCGGGGGTGCGTTGCTGCTCGGAATAGAAGTGCTGGTGGCCGCCGACCTCATCCTGACCGTTGCCGTCGACGCGTCCCTGCAGAACGTGGCTATCCTCGGGCTGATCGTACTGATTCGGACATTCCTCAGCTTCTCGCTGGAGATCGAGATCGAGGGTGTCCTACCATGGCGCAGAGCACTGATCGGTGGGAGCGGGCATTTATCCAAGTCTCTGGGGAGAGCCCGTGACAACAGCTCACCAAAGCGAGACGAATCAGCCGCTGAGCCCACCGCGACTGACTTGCCTGACGTTGGTGCGGCCCGGTAGCCAGCGCTCAGCTGGGCCGCGCGCAGCTGACAAGTAGGCCGCGCTCGTGGGCGGAGACACGACCATCCGGCACTGCTGACGCCGAGTTTCGTGTAGATCGACCGCACATGACTTTTGACCATGTTGACCGATACGGTCAGGTCGGCGGGGATCTCGTCCAATGACAGGAGCGAGGGCGACAGTCCGAGCACGGTGAGAGTGAGCCGGGTTCGGGTCCCGAACAGGCGAGGGCCACGAACTCCTGGCGCTGTGCCAGAGCATGGGACTGCGCGTCACCTCGCTGCATGAGACGCCAAGCAGTGCGGTCACGGCGAGATAAGGTCTCTGCTCCGAGCTGCTGGGATCCGGTAACCCGCTTCGGGTAACCCCGGAGCGCATCGACTACTGCATCGGACCCGGCGCGGTTTGCGCATCCCTGCCGCCGTCGTCACGCCGTGCTTGCAGTTTCTCGTGGGCGTAGGCGTAGGCCTGGCGGACGCTGGGGAAGGCGAGTAAGTCACGGGTTGCGCCCTCGTGGTACGGATTGGCCCGTAGCGTCGCCAACACCGGCGCCCGGACGCGGGCGAGTAGCAACTCGCAGCCGCGCTCGCGCAGCTCGAGGGTGAGTTCAGCCATTGTGTCGGCCGCGCTCGCATCCAGATAGAACACCGACTCCGCGTCGAGGATCAGGTACCGGAGATCGGGTCCACAGGCCGCCGCCAGGGTGCGGATCCGGTCGGTGACGCGGCCGATGTTGGCGAAGAACAACGGCGCGTCGACGCGGTAGATCAGCACGTCGGTGCGGGGAAGCTCGTGTTCATTGACCTCGTGCGCCGGTTCGTCGGGATTGGTGACGGCGAGTACTGCGTCGTGCGGGCGCGCGGTCCGCTGGAGCATCTGGGCGGCGGCGAGCAACACCGCGATCAGCACACCCTGCAGGACACCGAACACGACCACGCCGAGCGCGGTGATAAGCGCGATGCCAGCCTCGGCGCGCCAGGCTCGCCACAACCGCAGGAACCCCGGCACGTCGATGAGCCGGGGCACGGTGACGGCGACGAGGGTGGCGGCGAGCGCCGCGAGCGGCAACATCGCGATGATCGGTCCGCCGGTGACCAGGGCGAACAGGACGAGGGCGACGGTTCCTAGCTGGAACAGCTGCGAACGCGCGCCGGCGCCGCGCGCCGAGAGGCTCTTGGAGGCGTTCCCCATCGGGGCGAAGCCGCCCAGGACCCCGGAGGCCACGCTCGCCGCGCCGAGCGCAGCGGACTCTCGGGTGAGCGAGAGGGGCCCCGCGCTGGGATCCGCGGTCTTGCGGATGGCGGTCACCGTCTCGACGATCGCGATCAGGGCAATCCCGCCCGCGGCCGGGAACAGCGCCACAACTTCGGCGCCGCTCACGGCAGGGATTCCCGGCATGCGCAGGCCACCGGTGACCGCGCCCACCACGACCACGCCACGCCCGGCCAGGTCGAACACGGCCGAGGCGACCACCGCCGCGGCCAGGACCATTAGCGAGGCCGGTAGGCGGGTGCGGTGGCCCTTGAGCAGCAGGAGCGCGGCCACCGCACTCAGGCCCACCACGGCGGTCATCGCATGTGCCTGTCCCAGGTGGGTGATCACGTTCCACAGCTTGGCTAGTGCTCCCTCGCCTTTGGCCGGCACACCGATCAGCACGCCGAGCTGTCCGGCGAAGATGACCACGGCGCACCCGGCCAGGTACCCCAGCATCACCGGCCCGGAGAGCAGGTCGGAGATCCTTCGCATCCGCAGCAGCGGCGACGCGACACACAGCAGCCCCACCAGGACGGATAGGCATCCGGCCAGCGCGGCGGCCTTGGCGGGGTCGCCGGCGGCAGGCCCGCGCACCGCCTCGAAGGTCATCACAGCCAGGGTGGACGAGGGACCCACCACGACGAATCGGGTCGAGGTCACCAGGCTGAACACCAGCGCGGCGCCAACAGCGGTGTAGAGGCCAGCGGCCGGCGCCAGCCCCGCGACCTCCCCGTACGCCAGCCCCTGCGGCACGAGCGTGGCCGCGATGGCGAGCGCGGCCAAGGCGTCGCCGCTCAGCGCGCGTTTCGAGTAGCCACGCAACTGACCGACCAGCGGCACCGCGTCCGCCAGCGAGAACCGGCCTGCGCCCGTGCCGCGTGCTCCGGTCTCGGTCATGGTCTCTCCCCCGGTCAACGAAGCGGTGCGGACGATGCGGCATAAGCCGATGTGGCTCGTACCGGTGTCGACCGCCGCGAGCCAACGGGCCGGTCGGTATCGCCGGCAGTAACTGCCGGCGTACAGAAGGAGCCGCCCCTCAACGGTTCGCCGCGGCGATGCGTGGACCGCGAAGCCCGCCGCGTCACCTGCAGGGTGGGGCCGCCCCGCCACCTGGGTTGGGTGTGGGGCGGAACCTCACCGCCGGCGAGCGTCAAGGCGGCCCTAGCCTTTGGCGCCGTCCGTGGGCCTATCCGCACCGGCATACACCTGCCTTATCCCTGGAGGTGCCCAGCTGCCGTCGAGAAGCTGAGGCTTCGGCCAGTGCAGGCGAGCTGTCAGATTGAACGGCCCGGACGGCGCCGGCAGCCAGTTCGACTCCTTGTTCGGACCCGGGCTAGGTCGTTCATCCCGCGCCACAGCGACCTTGTCTCCGCGAGACGCCGCGCCGCAACACGTAGTCGCGGTGACCTGCACGTCGGACCACACCGCCATACCCGGATCATGGTGATGCCGGGCCGACGCCGGCATCACCCCCTAGAGATGAACCTGCCCGCTGAGCCTCCGACGGGCACCCGTTTCTGTCTGCTGGTCGGTCCGTGGCACTGGTGTCGCGCAGCGTGCTGGGCTCGGGCGCGGCGCACAAAGTCGGCTGGCGACGCCCCGCGATCGAGCGCGGCAGCGCACGCGCAGTCGACCCGGACATGCTCGAGCACGGGCGACAGAGCTCGACGAGCTGCCCGTGATCAGCGCTGTCCAAGGCCTGCGGGCCAACCGACGGCTGGTGGAGCTGCTCACTGGTCGCCGTTGGTCAGTGATGAGGGAAGCGCGGGAGGCTGGCGCGACTTGGACCGAGATCGGTGAAGCTCTCGGCATGCCCAAGCAGGGCGCGCACGACTGGTTCAGGCGCAAGATCGAGAACCAAGAGATGTATGTGGCCGAGTTCCACGATCCGGAGTTCTGCTACACATCCTGCTACACCCGGGCAGATAGGCGCCCTCGAAGGTGTGAGTAGGACCCAACCGCAGGTCACGGGGTCAGCACGCCAATGCCGGTCACAAGCCCCTGACAAGGAAAAACGGCCCGCCGGGGGCTGGATCCCGACGGGCCGTTGTAGTAGCGGGGGTAGGATTCGAACCTACGACCTCTGGGTTATGAGCCCAGCGAGCTACCGAGCTGCTCCACCCCGCGTTGGTAATTGCAAGTTTACACACCGGCAAACGGCCGGCGCAGGGGGGGTCCCTACGCCGGCCGTGTGCTGGTCAGCCGCCGCTTGGTGCCGGCGCGGCCGGTGCCGCGGGCGGTGCCGCCGGAGCGGGGGAGGGTGCCGGGGCGCCCTCCGCCGAGGTGTAGCGCTTCACCGCCTTGTCCAGGTCGGACAGTGCGGTGCCCTGGGCGGCGAAGTCACCGGACTGTTGCGCCGCTTTCAGCCGGCTCAGCGCCCCGTTGATGTCTGTCACGGCAGCCTGCAGCTCCCCAGTGGCGGCCGGGCCGGCGACCGACGGTGCGGTACCGCCTCCCGCACCAGTCGGAGTTGACGGGACGAGACCCGCGACGCTCGGGCCGAACACCTCGTTCAGCGCCTCGTCCAGCCTCGGCGAGTAACCGATCTTGCCTCCGTAGCTGACCAAGACCCTGGCCAGTTGCGGGAACGACGACTCCTGGTTGGCCCGCTCGATATAGATCGGCTCCACGTAGAGCAGCCCGCCGGCCACCGGCAACGTCAACAGGTTGCCGTAATCAATCGTTGTTTGATTTTGTCTGAGCAGGTTGAGCTCTTGGCTCACCTGCGGCAAGGACACGAACTGGTTCTGCACCTGCTGTGGACCAGGTGTCTGCGTATCGGCGGGCAACTGCAGCACGGTGAACTTGCCGTAGCTGGTCGGATCGGAGCTGGCCGAGACATAGGCGGACAGGAACGGTCTGCGCAGGCTGACCAGCGCGCTGGTCAGTTGGAAGCTCGGACCTGTCTGCCCGGGTAGCCCGGCCAGCACGTAGTAGGGCGGTTGCGCCGACGGTGCGGCCCCGGCGGCGCTCACCGTCGGATCGGACGGCACATCCCAGAACGACACCGTGGAGAAGAACTCGGCGGGGTTCTGCACGTGGTAGCGGGTGAGCAGTTCGCGCTGCACCTTGAACTGGTCCTCGGGGTACCGGAAATGGGCCCGCAGGTCGGGGCTGATGTCGCTGTCCGGCTTGACCGTCCCGGGGAAGGCCTTCATCCAGGTCTGCAACACCGGGTCGGTGGGGTCGAACGCGTACAGCGTCACCGTGCCGTCATAGGCGTCGACAGTGGCCTTCACCGAGTTACGCAGGTAGTTGACCGTCTTGTTCGGCAGCCGCCGGACCCCGGGCAGGGTGTCCTGGGTGGCGTCGCCCAACGACATCTGCTCGGAGTACGGGTAGCTGTTCAGCGTGGTGTAGCCGTCCAAGATCCATTGGATCTTGCCGTCCACCACCGCCGGGTACGGGTCCCCGTCCAGGGTCAGCCACGGTGCCACCTGGCTTACCCGGTCGCTCGGGTCACGCACGAAGAGAATCTTCGAGTCGTCGTTGATCGACCCGTTGAACAGGATGTTCCGCTCGCCGTAGGACATCGCGAACACCAGCCGGTTGAACAGGTTGCCCAGCGACACCCCGCCCTTGCCGGTGTAGGTGATTGCGTCGGTGTCGCTGTCGTACTCCCTCGGCGCATCGGTGGCCGGGGAGCCGACGATCGAGTAGTCGGTGATCAGCTCGCCGTAGTAGATGCGCGGCTGGTTGACCACGATGTCGCCCTTGTTGCTGGTGTCGCTGACCGTGAAGTTCGGGTAGCCGCCCGAACCGGCCGCGTCGTCCAGCGCCGAGTTGACCTGGTTGGCCGGCGCGGCGACGAACCCGTTGCCGTGCGTGTAGACCATGTGCCGGTTGATCCAGTCGGTCTGGTTGCCGGTCAGCGCGCTGCTGTCCAGCTCGCGCGCGGCCACCACATAGTCCTGCACCTGGCCGTTGATGTTGTACCGGTCGATGTCCAGCTTCTGTGGGAAGCCGTAGAAGTTCTTCCGCTGCTCGAGCTGGGTGAACGTCTTGGCCACCTTGCTGGGATCCAGCACGCGCAGGTTGGACAGGGTCGCGGTGTCTCCTCGGATCGCGCTCGGCGTTGCGTTGGATACCCCGGAGTAGTCCTCGTACTTGATCTTGTCGGGGGTCAGCCCGTAGGCCGCTTGGGTGGCGTCGATGTTGCGCTGGATCGGCACCGCCTCCCGCACGTTCGCGTTCGGCCGGACCACGAACTGCTCCAGCACCGCCGGCCAGGCCGCCCCGATCAGCACGCTGGACAGCACCAGCAGCGCGATCGCGATGGACGGCAGCTGCAGGTTGTGCCGGAAGACCGCGCCGAAGAACAGCGCGGCGCAGATCAGCGAGATGAACAGCAAGATGATCTTGGCGGGGATCACCGCGTTCAGGTCCGTGTAGCTGGCGCCGCTGAACACCCCGCCGTTGTCGGCCGAGGAGGACAGCAGCGTCGAGTACCGGTCCAGCCAGTAGGCCAGCGCCTTGAGCAGCACGAAGATCCCGGCCAGCACGGCGAGCTGGGCCCGCGCGGCCACCGAGACCTGACCGGCCCGCCCGGTCAGCCGCACCCCGCCGAAGATGTAGTGGGTGATCAGCGAGAGCACGAAGCACAGCGCCACCGCGACGAACATCAGATCCAGCGCCCAGCGGTAGAAGGGCAGCTGGAAGGCGTAGAAACCGACGTCCATGCCGAACACCGGGTCGAC
>DATHIT010000253.1:0-7083 GCA_035489915.1 Pseudonocardia sp.
GTCATGTCATTTCCTCCCTACCAGTGGTCATGTCGTTCCCTCTCTGTCAGGCGTAGACGCGGCCGACCGAGAAGTCGATCGTGCGCGGCCGCGCACGGCCGTCGAGGTGCAGCGGTGGATGTCCCAGTGAATCTGCGGTGCCGCCACCGGTTCGGCGTAGTTGTCGTAGGTGTAGAGCGCGTCGGAGGTGCCGGGCCGGTTCGAGAGCAGGGACAGGTCGAGGCCCATGTAGCCGAGGTTGACGCCGCGCAACGTGATTCCCATGCCGAGCACGGTCGCGCCGACCGGGCCGCCCTCCGCGTCCCGATTTCGGACACGGGGAGGCCTGCCCCGAGACCAACCCCGTCCGAACCACCTGTTAGGGAGATCAGGCCGCGCATTCGCGCTCGTCATCATTGCTGCTTCGCTACGGTGGGGCCGGCGGCCGTGGAAGTCCGCCGGCCGCGGTGGTGGACCTGATTTGTCAGACTTCGGTGGCCAGCAGCTCGCCCAGGTGTTGGTCGATCTGGGGCATGTAGGTGGGTGCGACCCCGAACAGCCCCAGGTGCCCCAGCACGTCCTCCACGACACGTAGCTCGCTGCCCGCGATCAGCTCCTGCTCGGCGCGGCAGTCGCGCACCGGGAAGAACATGTCCTCGTTGATGGGCATCACGAACGTCTTCGCGGTGATCCGCCCCAGTGCGCCGGCGAGGTCGCCGGCGGTGTGGCGCGTGACATCGCCGTGCTGCCACTTCCACGCCATCGCCAGCAGGTCGTTGGGGTCCATCACGGTGAAGTAGGGCTCTAGGAACCCGGCCAGGAACGCCTCCTTGGAGTCGAACTCCAGGGCCCGCCAAACCTCCTGTTTCCAGAACTCGGTGGAGAACCCCATCACCGCAAAGATATGGGCGTGCCGCTTGATGCCCTCGACCACGTCGGCGTTGGACTTGTACTCCCCACCGTTCCAGCCCGGGTCCGACCAGAACTGCTCGTTGAGCGCCTGTGCGAAGAGGTAGTCGTGGGGGGTGTTCTGTGCGGTCCCCGCGATCGGCGCGGCGCGCAGCACCTTGTCCGGGAACCGCACTGCCCACTCGTAGGTCTGCTGGGCGCCCATCGAGCCGCCCACAACGAGCTGCAGGCGCTCGATGCCGAAGTGCTCGCGAAGCAACCGCTCCTGCGCCACGACATCATCGCCGATACGGACCTTCGGGAAGTTCGACATGGCGAGGTCGGCGTTGGCGCCGTCGGCGTTGTGCGGAGACGTGGACAGCCCGGAGCCGATCTGGTTGATTGCCACGATGAAGTAGCGGTCCGGGTTCAGCGCGTGCTCCGGACCGACATAGACGTCACGCCAGATCTGGTGGGTACCCGAGTACCAGGTCGTGATCAGGATCGCGTTGTCCTTTGCGGCGTTCAGCTCGCCCCAGGTGGTGACCGCGAGCTGGCAGTCCGGGATGCAGCCGCCCTCCTCCAGGTCCAGTCGCCCGATGCTGACCAGGTCGTACTCGCCATGGAACTCGTGGCTGTAGAACGGGTTCTCGATCATGCTGTCGCCTCCTGCTTGCTCGTGCCAAACGTGAAGCCCTCGTAGTCGTTCGCGACGACCTCGTCGCACTTCGCGCGGTACGGCCCGACGAAGCTGAGGTTGGGCATGAACACCCGCGGCTTGCCGGGGATGTTGGCTCCCATGTACCAGGTGTCGGCGGTCTCGAACAGCGTCGGCTTGACCAGCTCCGCGTTGTGCACGACCCAGGCGTCCTCCGCCTCCCGCGTGGCCTCGACGGTCTCGGCGCCACGCTCGCGTACCTCGCCGATGATCTTCACGACGAGGTCGACATGCTGCTCGATCGACACCGGCATGTTCGACAGCACCGAGGGGCTCTGCGGACCGGTGATGGTGAACAGGTTCGGGAACCCGGCGCTGGTCAGGCCCAGGTAGGTGCGGGGGCCCTCGTCCCACTTCTCGCGCAGCAGCTGCCCTCCCCGACCGCGGATGTCGATCTTGTTCATCGGACCGGTCATGGCGTCGAAACCGGTGGCGTAGACGATGGCGTCGAACCCGTACTCGTTACCGTCCTCCAGCGTGACCCCGGTCGGCGTGATCTCGGCGATAGGGTTGGACTTCACGTCGACCAGATGGACATGGGGCTCGTTGAAGGTCTCGAAATAGCCGGAGTCGAGCGGGTTGCGCTTGACTCCGAACGGATAGCCCTTCGGGATCAGCAGCTCGGCGGTCTCCGGGTCGTCGACTTTCTCCCGGATCCGGTCGTGAAGGAACTTGCGGACCTTGGCGTTGGCCTCGTCGTTGAAGAACATGTCGACGTAGCTGCCGAGCCAGATGCCGAACCCGCCCTCCTCCCAGCGGGGCATGAGCTCCTGGTGGATCTCCTCGTCGGTGGACTCGAGCGCGCCCTTCTCCAGGAGGTTCAGCTCGAAGCCGAAATGCGACCGCTGGATGCGCTCCCGGATCCCGGCGTAGTCGTCGAGTCGGGCCTTCTTGACGTCCTGGGAGACCGGGCCGTTGTTGGCCGGGATGACGTAATTGGCGGTGCGCTGGAACACGGTGAGGTCAGATGCCTCCTTCGCGATCAGCGGGATGGCCTGCACCGCACTCGCGCCGGTGCCGATGACACCGACGCGCTTGCCGGTGAAGTCGACCTCCTCGTGCGGCCAGAGGCCGGTGTGGTACGTCTCGCCCTGGAACGAGTCGATGTTCTTGAACGGCGGCGTGTTCGACGAGGACAGCGCCCCGACGGCGGTGACGAGGTATCGCGCGCTAACCGTCTCACCGGCGTCGGTCGTCACCGCCCAGGTGTTGCGCGCCTCGTCGAAGGAGGCCCCGGTGATCCGGGTGTCGAACGTGATGTCGCGGTACAGGTCGAACCGCTGCGCCACGTGCTCCAGGTAGGCGCGGATCTCGTGCTGCTCCGGGTAGCGCTCGCTCCACTCCCATTCCCGCCAGAGGTCCTCGTCGAAGGTGAAGCCATAGACGTAGCTGTCGGAGTCGCTGCGCGCGCCCGGGTAGCGATTCCAGTACCACGTCCCGCCGACGCCGCCGCCGGCCTCGAACACCCGGCCCGTCAGGCCCATCGTGTTACGCAGCCGGTGCAGCATGTATAGCCCGGAGAACCCCGCGCCAATGATCACCGCATCCACATCCACGGTCGGCTCGGCGGTGGTGCCCAGGGCGTGCTGGTTCACTGTCATGCCGGATGTCTCCTCCTCGCACGACGCACGCACCGCCGTGACTTCGGTCACATGATGCGACACGACACAATGCCCATGGAACCGCCGGTCAGGCTTGAGCTCCCGGTGGAAGCGCTGGAACAAATCATGATCACTTGCCTGACCGGCGCCGACCCGCAGGTCAACCCACAACGGGGCCGTGCTCGGATCGACCAATCCACTGCTGACATGATCAAACATGTCCATGCTCTGAAGAGGTGCCACGACGGCCCTCGACAGGCTCTCGCCGCTTCCCGGCGTGAGAGACAGGATCTACCCATCAGCAGTCGGATGCTCTAACCGATGCGGCAAATCGAGCCGCCGCACGGTCGGCCGACTGAGCGGCCGACCTGAGAAGCGATCTAGACCAAGCCCGACGGGTGAGGCGTCCGGCGCCGACTTCACCGCGAGATCAGCGTCCCGTTAGCCGATCCCGTCCGGTCGAGGACCCGGCAACTGGATGCAGCGAAAGCCGTGATCTACGGATCATGAGCCTCGTCGTCGTTGCTCGCTCTGGCGCCCACTGTCACTTGCGCGATGGGGCTGGCTGGAGTCGAGCGGAGTCCGAATCCGTACAGATATGGGTGGGGTTCTCCGCAACGCCCGGAGCCTCTGCTCGCCCTTCCCAGGAGTGATAGTGATCAGCCTCCCGCTGGTTAACTCCGATCCGAGGCGCCATCCCGTCGGCAGTAGCCCAACCAGGCCGCGCCACGGGGGCAACCAATTCCGGAACTGGTACTTGACGACGGAGTCGACGGTTCCGTTGATCGACATCCAGCGGCCAGAGGATGATCGAGCTTGGCTCGCTGGCGCGGTGGACCGAAGATGAGCGGATGGACGCCGTGCGGCGATTCGCCGAGCTGGTCAGTCAGCCGGACCCGCCGCTGGACCGCGCCGCACTCGCGCTCGCCGCAGGCGCCGACCCTAAGCTGGACATCGAGCGCTGGTTGGCCGAGCTGGATCAGCTCGCCGTGCGCATAACTGACCTGGAAGGCCTCCTGCACCGCCTCTTCGTCCAGGAGCGCTTCACTGGCAACACCCGCAACTACCATGACCCGCGCAACTCGCTGCTGCCCCACGTCCTGACTCGCCGTCTGGGAATCCCGATCACACTCGCCGTCGTCTGCATGGAGGTCGGGCGCCGAGCTGGCGTGCCGATCGAGGGGGTCGGCATGCCGGGGCACTTCCTGGTCCGTCTAGCCGGGAGCGACGTCCTGCTCGATGTGTTCGACGGCGGCGCCGAGCTGTCGCTTGCGGCCTGCGAGTCGCGGTTCCGAGCGCTGGGCGGTACCGGGCCATTTGGCCCGCATCTGCTCGAGGCGACGACGACCCGGGCGATTCTGGTGCGGATGCTGGAGAATCTGCGAGCCGTGTTCCGCACGCTGCGTCGTCCGGCCGGAATCGAGTGGGTCGTGCGGATGCGGGTCAACCTGCCGGGCGCGGGCCTCGCCGAGCAGATGGAGCTGGCGCAGGCGCTGGGCAGCCAGGCGAAATGGCTCGAGGGGGCCCGGATTCTCGAAGCCCAGGTGCCGGAGGTGCAACCGGAGATGGCGCAACGGCTGGTGATCGCCGCACGATCGTTACGCGCAAACCTCAACTAGCTGGCCCCGGACTGGGGCGGTGGCCGGGCAGTTGCGACAACGGCCAGCGATTGGCTGCGTAGTGTGTATGAGGCCGCCGAGCCTGTCGCGCCGGTGGACGCGAGCTGTGTCGGTTTGTCGGAGCGGACGGTTTCTTACCGCTGCGACGGCGACGGTGCGATCGCCGTCTCGCGCGCGGCGGTCATCAGCCGTTATGGACCCTGTAGGTGCCGAGAATCCTGTCACGTCACGCTACCTGCAGGTATTCGTGGATCAGTCCGCCGAGGCGATCCCGCCGTAGGAGTCGGTTTTGGAGACCGTGGGGTGCGGTGGCGAGCCGTCCGGATGTCGGTTGCCTGGAGCACTGCGTCGAAGGTGTGGGTGAGTTTGGTGTCGCGGTCGCGGATGAGAAACCGGAATTGCTCGACGCGGTCGCCGAGGTCCATCAGGAGGTTCCGGGCCTGTTGTGTGACCCATGCTCCGGTTGGGTGGGCGGTGATTCCTGCGACGTGTACGCGTCGGGTGCTGTGTTCGATGACGATGAGCGCGTAGAGGCGGCGGAGGAAGACGGTGTCGACGTGGGCGAAGTCGATATAGCGAGGATCGCGTGGGCTTGCGCGGTGAGGAACTGTGTCCAAGTAGGTCAGACGGAATGCCACGACCGCCGATCATGCCGATCCCGACAGCCGCCGGGAGCGCGGGGCGTCCGGCACGTCGAGCCAACGACCAGGTCAGCGCCGGTGACATCGTTCTCGGCACCCACAAGGTCGAGAACCTCGAGTGACGAACGGCCCTTCGTGTAAGTCAGACGATCTTGCTCGGGCGTGATCTTGTCGTCTCGGGCGCGGCTCGGGCCCGGATTCGTCCACTATGGACGTTCGGAGACTGGAGGAAGCGTTCCAGGCGAACGCAAAAAACGCAGGTCAGCGGCTTGCTGACCTGCGTTCGGATGGTGCGCCGCCAGGGACTCGAACCCCGAACCCGCTGATTAAGAGTCAGCTGCTCTGCCAGTTGAGCTAGCGGCGCCAGGCAGGCGCCCCGTCGAGCGCCTAAAGAAGTTAACACAGCTCCGCCGGTCGCAACTCGGCGGGGCCTGGCGATGGCCCGTGACCTCGGCAGGTCCTTTTAGTCGAGGTTAGGTGCCCGGTCAAGTAACTCACCGGGTGTGTCGATCGTTGACCACTCAGTCAGCTGACCTCGTTGATATGCCCTCGGAGGTGAGGTCGTGGTGGGTCGTGTCGATCCGCGTGGTGTGGCTCTGGTGGGAGCGGCCGCCGTGTTGGTGGGCGTACTCAGCGGTTGTGGGCACGCGAACGCCGGTGATCCGATCGGCGCGATTCAGGACGTCGCCGCCCAAAAGGAGCTGGCCCAGGGCATGGCCGACGCGTTCCAGCCGAACCTCACGGTGAACCCGCCGGACGGGGCATCGGGGGTTTCGCCGACCGAGGCGGTGACCGCGGTCGTGGCCGGAGGGCGGCTCACCCAGGCGGACCTGCGCACCCAGGACGGCGCCAAGCTGGACGGAGCGCTCTCGCCGGACGGCGCGCGGTGGGCCTCGAGCAACCCGTTGAAGCCGAATACCTCCTACGTGCTCACCACGGTGGTCCGAGCCACCTCGGGCGAGGAGAGCACCACAGCAACCAAGTTCACCACGCTTGCGCCCGGCCAGCAGGTAGCCGCCAAGATCACCCCGAACGACGGGGAAACGATCAGCGGGGCCACCCCGATCAGCGTCGTGTTCGACAAGCCGATCGGCGACCGTGGAGCCGTGGAACGGGCGCTCGTGGTCACCTCGAACCCGCCCGGGCCGGGGAGCGCCCGCTGGCGCACCGACCGTGAGTTGGTCTGGCAGCCCACCGGTGCCTGGGATCCGGGCACCCAGGTGATCGCCACGTTGGACTTCTTCGGCAAGCAGGTGGGCCCCGGGCTCTACGGCGGCTCCGATGTGCGCAGCACGTTCCGGGTCGGCCAGCTGGGTGGCCCGATGCCCGTCGACCCGGCCAACGCGGATCTGTCGCAGAGCCTGGACCCGAACTCTCCAGACCTCGGCTCGCCGGTGCCGCCTGACCTGGCCGCCGCGGGGCCGGGCGGGGCGAACCTGGCCGGTCCCGGACCGGGCACCGTTCCGGGCGCGGTCCACCCGAATGCCGCTCCGAACCCCGTCGCCAGCCCGCACGCCGCCAGCCCGCACGCCGCGAGCCCGCACGTCGCCAGCCCGAACGCGACCAGCCCGAGCGCGACCGGTCCGAGCGCAACCGGTCCGGATGCCGCGACCACACCGGACCCCGCCCTGGATGGC
>DATHIT010000254.1:0-8744 GCA_035489915.1 Pseudonocardia sp.
GGACAACCCGCCTACGGCCTTGATATCCACCAGGTGCTCCGGGGCGTTGACGCCCAGCCGCATCCAGTTGAGCAGCTCGGTGCCACCGGCCAACACCACGGTCGTCGGCTCGCTCGAGGCGCTGCACGCCTCACGGACCGAACCTGCGCGGGAATACCGAAAGGGAATCATGACGGCCGCCCCGGGGTCGGTGGTGTCAGTTCGGCTGCCCGCGCCGCGGCTTGGGCCACCGCGGCGACAATTTGTGGGTAGGCCGAGCAGCGGCAGATGTTGCCGCTCATCCATTCCCGGATTTCGTCATCGCTGCCGGTGTGTCCTTCGGCCACACAAGCGACCGCCGACATGATCTGGCCAGGCGTGCAAAAACCGCACTGGAATGCGTCCTGATCGATGAATGCCTGCTGTACCGGGTGCAGCCGATCGTCTGTCGCCAGCCCCTCCACGGTAGTGACGTGCCGCCCGACCAACTCGACGAGCAGAACCATGCAGCCGTTGACCCGTTCGCCATCCACCAACACCGTGCAGGTCCCGCACTCGCCCCGATTACATCCCTTCTTCGCACCGGTCAGCGCCAGGTCCTCGCGCAGGAAATCCAGCAAGGTCGTGCGGGTGTCGTGATCGGCGACTACCTCCCGCCCGTTCACGAGCAGGGCAGTTCGGGCTTGGTAAGCCATAAGAAACACCTTCCCTCGAGAACCACGCACTGAGTTCCCTGGTCAGGATCTCGACTATCGGCCGTCGTAGTCCAAGACCCTTTTTGCGCTCTGTGATACCCCGCGGGTATCAGCAGTGATCGGGCCCCGGATGGGCCTGGAAGTACGCTCGATCCTGCGCTGATTGCACCCAGTCAGGCTGGCCTCGCCAGTGGACCGTGTGATAGCGCATATCCCGGCCATACCGGACGCGGAACAAAAGCGTCCGGTGGCGCCCGTTCTCGTATTCATGCAGCTCGCCGCGAGACGTCTCCATCTTCGATGCGGCCCAGCACCTTCTCGACGTGCTTCTGGGGGTCCCACTCTTGTTCCTGGTCGAGGTTGAATACGTGCATGCCGCGACCTACTCGGCACCCTGCGGCGCGATCACCGGCAGGCGCAGCCAGGACGATCGGTCGTCGCCGGTATGCACCTTGGTGAGGCCGGCGTAGGTCCGCGCTGGTCGATCGCTGGGGTCGTCGTGCAAGAACGGCCCCGAACCGCTCGTGGGAGGTGATTTCCCGGACCTCTACCAGCTCGATCGCCTGCGGGACCGGCACGTCTAGGTCCGGATCGCGTTCACCCCTGGTCGTGCCTGGGAGCGATGTTGTCGGCGGCTTGGAGCGTGCGGAGGTCGTGGGTGAGCAGCTGCATCACGTCGTGGATCGCGGTGATGCTGGCTCGCGCCTCCGCGGTGAGATCGCGCAGGTGCTGGGCGGCCTGCTGGTCGCCGACGGTGCCGGCGAGCAGTTCGTCGAGCTGGTCGTCGATGCTCGCGCCGGAGAGGAGGTCGAGCGCGGCGAGCTCGTCGGAGAGCGTCTCCAGGTGCTCGTAGTAGGTGATGAGCGCGCTGACCCGTTCGGCGAGTGCCTTTTGGACACGGTCCGCGACGAGGCTGTGGCTCTCCCACAGTTCGGCGGCGCGGGTGAGACCGGGCGAGATCGGCTGCGGTCGCGGACCGAGCTTGCGCCGCGTGCCGTGCAGTCGTGCGGCCCGGACGGCCAGCTGGCGTACGTCCTCGGCGAGATCGAGACGGACGCGGTGGGTATCGAGGTGGGTGGACTGCCAGGCGCGAGAGGCATGGATGCGCCGCGCGACCACCGTGGCGACGGCGACGAGCTGGCCTTCCATCGAGACACCGGCAGCCGGGTTGCCGGGCGGGTACGCCCCGGTGCGGAAGGTGTCGAGGGTGATGGCTGTCCAGCGAGCCGCCTGGAGGCGCATTGTGTGGCGGTTCTGGACTGCGTTGCTGATGAACCTGAGACCGTCCCGGGTTGCGCCACCCGCAATCACTCCGGCAGTGCCAGCCAGGCCAATGCTGATTACAAAAAATAGCTCGCGCCCGGCCACCGGCACTCGATGCCCATGCAGCCAAGAGAACGCGACAACGGCGGTGCAGCTACCGATGAGGAGGGCCGCGAGGCTGATAAGGGCCGTGTGGCTGCGACGGACGGGTTCTGCCAGGTCATCGCCAATGGCGACGCTGCGCGTGCCGGGGACATAGGTCCATATCCACCAGGGTCCGTCAGGACCGCCGCCGCCGGGGTGCCGGCTCGCGGCGAGCGCCTGCCACAGGTCGACCCACCGAGCGGTCCCATCCATATGAGCTCCGAGCTAGCGAGCTAACACCCGTAACATGTATACCAATAGCGACGAAAGACCGCCTCTCGTCACTCCAACACGGCAACAGACGGCTACACATCACCGAAGTCACCCGTACCGTGACGACTCTGGACGTGCGGGATCGCTGCCCGGTCAGACCATAACGTCGCCGGAGTTCGGCCCTAGCGTCTGCCCGGTGTAGAGGTTCCCGCCAGGATCGCTGGCGAGCAGGACCGCGGTCGGCGCGACCTCCTCGGGCTGGCCGAACCGTCCCAACGGCAGGCCAGCCAGCAGCGGTCGCGTCCACTCCTCGGAAAGGTCGCCGCCGAGCGGGGTGATGATGGGGCCGGGCGCGATGCAGTTCGCGGTGATGCCCAGCGCGCTGACTTCCCTGGCGAGCGACCGGGTGAAACCGATGACGCCGGCCTTTGCCGCGCTGTAATGGGCGAGGCCGGAGCCGCCCTTTTGTCCGACCTGCGACGCGATGTTGATGATGCGGCCGAAGCCGAGCTCCAGCATCCCGGGCAAGGCCGCGTGGCAGCACAGGAAAACACTGCGCAGATTGACCGCGATCATCTCGTCGAACAGGGCCGTTGACATGTCGGCCACCCGGCATTCAGTGAGAATGCCGGCGTTGTTGACCAACACGTCGACGGTTCCGAGCTGCTCGGCCGTGACGGCGAACATGTGCGTCACGTCGGCCTCGACTGAGACGTCCGCGCGTACGCTCAGCACCGCGTTTCCGTAGGCGGCACAACGATCATGAATCGTTTGCAGCCCGTCGCCCTCAGCCCGGTCGACAAGGCACAGCCGCGCCCCGGCGGCCGCGAAAGCCTCGGCGATTGCCGCCCCGATTCCGCTCGCCGCGCCAGTAACCAGCGCGGTGCGTCCCGCGAGCGGCGCCATCATCGGGCCACTTCGCCGATGCCGAAGATGCGTTCGGCGTTGCCGGACAACAGCAGGTCGCGTTCCGCGTCGGTCAGGTGGACCTGGTGCACGCGCCGCTTCTCGTAGGCGACATCGAACTGGGGCGCGGCGCTGGCAAAGAGCACGCGATCGGCGCCGAAGGTCTTCACGGTCCGCTCGAGGAAGTCATCTCGGTACACGCCACTGGTCAGGATGTGCACGTTGGGCAGTCGCAGCGCCAGCTCCGCGTCGAACTGGCCGAGCCCGGAGATGTTCAGCTGGCCGCCGTTGGTCATGATCACCGGCACGTCGGGGCACCACTGCGCGAACCGCCCGACCTGCACCGCCTCGGACACGCAGTGAAACCCGGTGGCAACCACGACGGGAACCCGCAGCTCGTTCGCACGTTCGGCGATGGGGCGAACCCGCACATCGTTGATCCGGAAGTGCTCCTCGTCGGGATGGAGGAACAGCGCTCGTGCCCCGCCCTCGGTGACGGCGCCGGTCACCTGCTCCACCGCCGCCGCAGCGTCCCATGGATCCACTCGGACGGCCGCCAGGAATCGACCACCCGAGTTCCGCACGACGCGCGCAAGTTCCATATTGACCGTGGCCATGTCGCCGTGCGGCGGATGCATCGGGGCGACGACGGCGGTTGAAATGCCTTCGGTGTCGAATTCACGAAGCACGACTTCCGCATCGAGCTCGTAGCCGAACCGAGAGATGCCAATAAAACACAGCGCGTCGACGGCCATCAGGACACCCCTAGCAACGTGGAGGCGGTACCGCCGAGGACCAACCGGGCTTCTTCTTCCGTGAGCCCGGCGCGCACAACCTTCTGCCGCTCCAGCGCCGGAGAGCTGACCGGGCCGTCGCTGCCGAAGATCACGCGGTCGGCGCCGATCCGATCGATCGCCTCGCGAATCTTCTCCGGGTAGGGCATCGCGGACGTCTCCAGGATGATGTTCGGATGCCGCTCGGCCACGTCGATGGCCTCGTCCACGTGCCGGTAGCCGCCCATGTGCCCCAGGATGATTTTCGCGTCCGGGCACGCGGTCGCGGCCGGGGCGATCGACAGGGGTGTCGTCAGGGGTTCGTCGCCACAGTGGAACAGCGTCGGGACGCCCAGTTCGCCCGCGGCCTGGATGAGGGCGATGGTGGCTGGCTCTCCCGGGTGGGCGAGTGTGGACACCGGATGGAGCTTGAGCCCGCGAAAGCCCAGTTCACCGACCGCGCGGGCGAGCAGCTTCAACGATTCGTCCCGGTGGCGAGGGTTCAGCCTGATAAATCCGTAGAACCGCCCCGGAAACCTGTCGCACGCGTCGATGATGAGCTCCATCGCGCCCGGATTCGTACCGCCGGGCAGATCCGCAATGCCCATCACCACGGCGCTGTCAACCTCGGCCTCGTCCATGGCGCGGATACAGGTCTCGGCCGAGAGCTCCCAGCCAAGCGACGGGACATCGTCGAGATGCATGTGCATGTCGATGATCACGAGCTACCTCCGAAAGGGTGCCGTCGTCAAGCGAGGACGCCCGCGTATTCCTCGAGCGTGTCGTCCAGCCAGGCGCGGTTGAGGACCTTTCCTCGCGCGATCACCCGACTCGGTTTACGCAACGCGGCGATGTCGGTGCGCGGATCGTCGGCGAGCACCAAGAGGTCCGCACGGTATCCAGCCGCGATCATCCCAACCTGCCCACCCACAACGGCGCCCGCCCGCACGGTCGCCGCCCGCACCGCCTCGAAGGCGCTCATCCCGGCGGCGCAATACATCTCGAGTTCGTCGACCAGACCGCCGATCGGGTTGAACGCGGTGCCGGCGTCCGTGCCAGCGGCAATGCGCACACCGGCACCGATCGCACGCGCCGTGCTGGCCCGGTACGTTTCGCGCGCCGCGAGGCTCTTTTCCACGGTGTCGTCCGGAATCCCGACTCCCGGAGCAATGTTGTTGAGTGCGCTCACCGTGGGCACGAGCGTCGCGCCGGTGCTCTTGATCAGCTCGAGCGCGTCGTCATCGGCGAAGGCGGCATGTTCGATCGTGTCCACCCCGGCCGTCAGCGCGGCGACGATGCCCGCGGGCGAATGGGCGTGTGCCGCCACCCGGGCACCGAGCTTGTGTGCTTCCTCGACCGCCGCGGTCATCTCGTCGAGGTTCAGGCCCGGCACGCCCGGATTGCCCGGAGTCGAAATGCCGCCGGTGGCCATGAGCTTGACGACCGGCGCGCCACCGGCGATCTGTGCGCGCACCGCCGTCCGAACGGCCACCGGGCCGTCTGCCACCAGACCGTACTGGGCGCAGTGCCCGCCGGTGATCGTGATGGGCCGCCCGGCCGCCGCCACCCTCGGTCCGGTCACAGTGCCGGCACGGACGTGGGCGGCGTATTCGAGCACGAGGTGATCGACCGACCCGAGGTCGCGGACCGCGGTGATCCCGGCCCGGAGCGCGAGCAACCCGTTGTGCAGACAGGTAATTGACCGCACGAAACCGCTGCGATCCCAATGCACATAGGCGAGCGGGTGGGCGGCCAGGTCGAAATGCACGTGACAGTCCACGAGCCCCGGGATCACATAGGCGCCGCCGAGGTCCACCACCGTTTCCCCGGCCTGGACATCGAACTCGCCGATCGAGTCGCCCCGCAGCGCCAATGTCCGAAAAGGACGCTCAGTCAACTCCGGCCCCACCAGAGCGACCCCGTTCTTCAGGACGGTAACGGGGCTCGGCATGGGAACCTCCAGGCTGGCCAACCACTGATAGATCACAGTTTGCAATGTGATCTGTTACCCTAGATCACGACCCGGCCAAGGGCTAGCCCGAGCGGAGCGGATGCTTGATCGAGATTGCCGGCAAACAGGTGTTCACCGAGCTCTCCGAGCTGGTCAGCCCGGACCACGCGGCGCTCGTGCTGATCGACATGCAGCGGGATTTCCTCAATCCGGACGGCGCCCTCGGTCGACTCGGGGTCAACCTCGGAATGTATCCGGCGATGCGGCCGCGGCTCGCGCGGTTGCTGCATACCGCGCGCGAGGCGGGGGTGCTCGTCGTTCACGTTCAGATGACCACGCTCCCGGGACGGGCGAGTGACTCACCCGCCCAACTGCGGTTCAACCTGCGCATACACGCCGCGGCCCGCGCCGGCGGCCCAGCGCTGTGCTACGCCGAACTCGGCACGCCGGGACACGAGTTCGCCGAGGAGTTCCAGCCCCTGCCCGGCGAGTTCGTGGTTCCAAAATGGCGTTCGAGCGCCTTCTTCGGCACCAACCTGGATCTGTTGCTGCGCAGCAACGGGATCCAAACCGTGCTCGTCACCGGCTGCACGACCGAGGGATGTGTGGAATCCACGGCCCGGGACGCCCTGTTCAGCGACTACTACGTGGTGGTGGTCGAGGATTGCGTGGCCAGCGACGACTCCCGGCAGCACGAGGCGTCACTGCTGCTTATGCGGCACCGGTTCGACCTCGCCGACTCGTCCGAGATCGCCGGGCTCTGGCTCACCGAGCAGCTGCGGAGGAGCGCGGATGCCAGCTAGTACGGAGCGAGCCAGTGATCGCGCCTACCAGCAACTACGCGACATGTTGCTCGACCTGCGACTGTCCCCGGGCAGTGTGGTCAACGAGCACGACCTCGCCCAGGAGCTGGAGATCGGCCGGATGCCGGTCCACGAGGCCCTGGCCAGGCTCGCCGGTGAAGGTTTCCTCAACGTGCTGCCACGCCGCGGCACAGTCGTCACCGCCTTCACCCTCAACGACGTGCTGGACCTGTTCGAAGCCCGCGAAGCCATCGAGTGCGGGTCAACCCACCTCGCCGCCCGCCGGGCGACTGATGAGGACATAGCGAAGCTCGAAAAGCTGGTCGCCGCCGCCGACGAGGCCCGCGCCGCCGCGCACACCGAGGACTACCTGCGGGCCGACTACGAGATCCACCTGTCCCTGGTGCGGATGCTCAAGAACTCTCTGTTGGCGGATACCGTGGAGCGCCTGCTCATGCACAACCTCAGGTTCTGGCGGTTCTACTTCTCGTCCCGCACGGTGCAACCCACCGCGATGCTGGGCCATGACGAACTGCTCGCCGGTATCCGCAGTCGCGACGGCGATGAGGCGGAGCGCGCGATGCGCCGGCACATCTGTGCCTCGCGAGGCATGCTGCAAACCCTGTTCTGAGCGGGCTCACGCGGCGGGAACTGCTTTCGCCTGCGCGGTGTACGGCTCCCGCAGTGGAAAATGGCACGCGGTGAGCTGACCGCCCGCGATCGGCCGCAACGGCGGCTCCTCGGCCGCGCAGAGATCCTGCGCGTGCGCGCACCGGGTGCGGAACCGGCAACCCGATGGCGGATCCATCGCCGAGGGCAGCTCCCCGCCTATCAGTTTCTTCGCTTTGGCGCGTTCCTTGTCAGGATCCGGCTCGGGAATCGCCTCCAACAGACCGGCGGTGTAGGGATGCGCGGGTTGCTGATAGATCCGCGCCGCTGGACCCATCTCGACGATCTTGCCGAGGTACATCACGCCGATTCGGTCGGCCAGGTACTTCACCACGGACAGGTCGTGGCTGATCACGACGTAAGTCAGGCCCATGCTGCGTTGGAGTGACTTCATCAGGTTGAGGACCTGCGACTGAACCGAGACATCGAGGGCCGACACGGGCTCGTCCGCCACGATCAGACGCGGCCGGAGCATCAGTGCCCGGGCGAGGCCGATCCGCTGCCGCTGTCCGCCGGAAAACTCGTGCGGATGCCGGTCGAGGGCACCGCGCGGCAACCCGACCTGGTCCAGCATCTCCTCGACACGCGATATCCGGTCCCTGCGGCCACCCTCGTGCTGCAGGACCAACGGCTCCAGCAGGCTCGCGCCGACCTTCATCCGTGGGTCGAGGGAAGCCGAGGGGTCCTGGAAGACGAGCTGCATGTCCTTGGGCCGCATCCGCATCCGGCGAGCGCCGAGAGTCTCGCCGTCGAAACTGATCGTGCCCTCGGTCGGCTCGTCGAGGCCCACGATCAGCCGTCCGGTCGTCGACTTCCCACACCCTGATTCGCCGACGAGGGCGAAGGTCTCGCCCTCGGTGACCGACAACGAAATCCCGGACACCGCCTTGAGCGACCGGGCCCGGCGCCACAGCAAGCCGCCCGAGACCGGATACTCCTTGTGCACATCCACGAGTTCGAGCAACGGCTGTCCCGGTTCGGCCGCCGCGCGCGCATCCTTCGACCGGGTCACCGTCTCGACCGCTGCGCGCTTTGCGGGTCGAGGATGGAAGCAGGCATACCCGTGGGCCCCGCCGGTCAGCGCCGGATCGTCGGTTCGGCAGCGGTCCGTGGCGAACGCACACCGGGGCGCAAAGCGGCAACCGGCCGGCGGATGGGCCAGATCCGGTGGCAGGCCTGGAATCGAGCGCAGTTCCTCGTCCTTGTCCTGGTCGAGTCTGGGGATCGCGCCCAGCAGCGCCTCGGTGTAGGGATGCCTCGGCTGCGCGAACAGTTCCTTCGTCGGCCCCGATTCCACGATCCGGCCCGCGTACATCACCAGGACGCGGTCAGCCCGGCCGGCGATCAC
>DATHIT010000255.1:0-5577 GCA_035489915.1 Pseudonocardia sp.
CCTGAGGGTCCTGGAAAACCACGTCGTGCGCGATCCCCTCCGTGGTCACGGTCAGCACCTGCAACGTGTGCAGCCGCAGGACGCCGATGTCATCGGGGCAGTAGGCCGCGATGGCGGGCTGGCCGTTCGCCGTGGTCGGGACCATCCGCCAACCGGTGCCCCGCATGGCGAAGACCCGGGCGATGAACCGGCCATAGTTGACCCGGCCGGTGTACCAGAGCGGAATGGGCGGCATCTCCAGCACGGCGTCGTCGGTGAGCAGCGTGACGAGCGTGTCCACGTCGGCGGCCTCGAACGCGCGGATGTAGCGCTCGATCATCACTCGGACGGTCCGGTCGTCGGGCTCGCGCAGCGCGTTCGCCCGGGGCGCTGCCCTGGCAAGTGCGGCCCGGGCACGTTGCAGCGCGCTGTTGACCGCCACCGCCGAGGTGTTCAGCTGGGCGGCCACCTCCGCCGCGCTGAAGTCCAGGACGTCCCGCAGCACCAGGACGGCCCGCTGTCGCGGTGGCAGCAGCTGCATCGCCGCGATCAGGGCGAGCCGCACGCCGTCGCGCTCGGTCGCGCGCGCTTGGGGATCCCCCTGGTCACGCCGCAGGTAGCGGTCGGGCAGGGGCTGCAGCCAGGGCACCTCGAAGTCCGGCACGAGCGGTGTGTGCGGGTCGTCGCTCGGCGCGCCGAGGCCCGAAGGCAACGGCCGCCGGGCCCGGCTCTCGAGCGCGGTCAGGCAGGCGTTGGTGGCGATCCGGTAGAGCCAGGTGCGCAACGAGGCGCGCTGCTCGTCGTAGCGGTCGCGGGCCTGCCACGCCCGAATCAACGTCTCCTGCGCGAGGTCTTCCGCCTCGTGCACCGAACCCAGCATCCGGTAGCAGTGCACCACCAGCTCGCGCAGGAACGGGGCGGTTGCCGCCTCGAAGTCCGTGCCGATGGGGACGGTCACTCTTCGTTCCCCCGTCCGTGCCGCTCCCGGCCATTTTTCCCGACGGGCGATGAGTTCGCCGGTTGCCGCCGGTAGGTACATCCGACCGCACCACGGGAAGAGCCGAAAGCCGGCCGGGGAAGGATCGCCATGAACCGCGTCATCGTCATCCAGTTCATCACGCTCGACGGTGTGGTCGAAGATCCCGACGGATCCGCCGCGACACCGGGCGGAGGCTGGGCGTTCCGCTACGGCCCCGAAGGAGTGGCCGGGGACAAGTTCAAGCTGGGCGCCCAGCTCGACACCGGCGCGCTGCTCCTGGGCCGTGGGACTTGGCAACTGTTCGCCAAGCGCTGGCCCAGCCGCTCTGGCGAGTTCGCGACGAGGATGAACACGGCCCCGAAGTGGGTGGCATCTCGGACACTCACCGATGTCGGCGAGTGGAACAACTCCACCGTTATCGAAGGCGAGCTGACCGGTGAGGTGCAGCGGCTGCGCCGGGAGCGGGACGTCATCGTCATCGGCAGCACCAGCGTCGTGCACACATTGATGGAGCACGACCTTGTCGACGAGTACCGCCTACTGGTGTTCCCGACGGTCCTCGGCGCCGGCCGCCGGCTGTTCACCAGCCCGACCGGGGCCGACAAGCTCGGCCTGGTCTCGGTTGAGCAGAGCGGTCCCGCCGCGCTGTTGTGCTACCGAGGGGCCGGGCGGTGACCCGCTCTCCGTCAGACCGCGGGAGCGTCCACACAGATCAGTGCCCATGGCTGGTCGTCCACCCTGGTCATCACCAGGGTGGCCGGGGTGCTCCCGGTGGTGCGCAGCTTGCGGCGCAGCACCTCGACGTCACCGGCCAGGCCGCGGCGACGGATGTCCAGCGCTCCGACGTCGTGCGCGCGCAGCCTGGCCTGCAGGTCCTTCTCCCGCCACGGGCCGCTGTCCAGCACGCGCAGCGCGCGGCCGAACGGGGTGCGCGCCGGGCGGTCCCCGGAGAGGAAGGCGATCCTCGGGTCGATCTTCCATGCGCCCAGCTGGCGGGCCAGGTCCTCGACCAGCCCGGCCCTGGTCACCGCCGGGTTCGGGTCCAGCAGGAACTCCCCCGGTGGCGCGGTCGGCACGGCGGGACCGGGCTCGGGGAGCAGCTGGTGGGCGCCCGGCAGCACGGTCGCCCGGCTGGCCACCCCACCGCTCAGCGCGGGCGACCAGAGCACCGCCTCCTTCAGGTCGCGGCCGTCGGCGACGAACTCCACCTCCCACCCTGCCGGCACCCGCGCGCGGTCCAGCCCGGGCGCGGCCTTGACCCCGACGGCGGGCACCGCATCGGCCAGCGCGGCGCACCAGGCCAGCGGCGGTTCGCTCTCCCCGGTGCGCAGCCGCCGACCGCCGGCCCGCCGCGCCGGATCCACGAACACCGCGTCGACCCCGCTCAGGTCGGCCGCCCGGACGTCGCCCAGCCAGGTTTCGGCGGACACCCCGTAGACCTCGGCGTTGCGCGCGGCCATCCGCAGGTGCAGCGGGTCCCGGTCCACCGCGAGCACCTGCGTAGCGCTGTCCGCTCCGCTGGCGCCGGCCAGCGCGATCAGGTCTCCGCCGATGCCGCAGCACAGGTCGGCCACCCGGGCCCTGCCGGCATACCTGGTCGCGCGGTGCCGGGCGATCGGTTCCGCCGAGGCCTGCTCGAGCCCCTCCCTGGTCAGCCACATCTGCTCAGCCCTGGTGAACTTGGCCCGGGCCCGCAGCCGCAGCTCGTGCTGCGCCAGCGCGGCGATGACCAGCTCGGCGGGGTAGTCCCGGCGCAGCGCGGCGGATAGCTGGAGCTCCGCCCCGGCGGGCAGCTCGGTGCCGGCCAGCCGTGCGAGCAGCGCATCACCGGCCGGTGAGGTCAGCAGTTCGAGGTTCGCCAACCCCCGCTCGGTGTCGTCCATCCGCACCATCTTCCCCAATGCCTGGGCGATGCCCACCACCGGTTCTTGACTGAGCTATACAAAACTGCCTACGCTGCCAGCATGCCTAGGCCTCGCGAGTTCGACGACCTGACCGCGGTGGACGCCGCGATGCAGACGTTCTGGACCAAGGGCTACGAGGCGACCACCACCGCCGAGCTGTGCGAGAGCACCGGGCTGGGCCGGGGCAGCCTGTACAACGCGTTCGGCAGCAAACACCAGCTCTACGAAGTGGCGGTGGCCCGGTACACCGAGATCGGCTACGCGCAGACCCTCGAGATCCTGCGCGCGCCGGGGGCCCCGAGCGAGCGACTGCGGGCGCTGATGCTCTGGGTGATCGACACTGACCTGGCCGACCCGGTCCGGCGTGGCTGCATGGCGATCAACGCGTCGGTCGAGGCCGCCGGGCGCACCGACCCGATCGCCGAGGCGACCCGCCGACACTTCGCCCGGCTGGAGCAGGCCCTGCGCGAGGTGATCGAGGAGGGGCAGCGGGCCGGCGAGTTCGCCGCCGACCGCGATCCGGCTCGGCTGGCTCGCACGCTGCAGAGCACCTACTACGGACTGCGGGTACTGGGCAGCGTCGCCTCGGACCGGGCCGCGCTGCTCGACGTCATGGAGGGGGCGCTGGCCGCGCTGCGCTGAGCGGCGGAAACCGGCGGGCCCCGGTTGTGGCCGCCGCAGTTTTGTACACATCAATCAAAAACAGGGGACCATTCATGCCAGCAGTGGTGTACGTACTCGGACTGGGCATCTTCGCGATGACCACCAGTGAGTTCATGGTGGCCGGCATGCTGCCCGAGTTGGCCTCCGGATTGGGCGTGTCGATCTCCGCGATCGGCTACCTGGTGTCCGCCTACGCGGTGGCCATGGCGGTGGGCGGGCCGGTCGTGTCGGCGGCGTTGGCCAGGGCGTCCCGGTCGCGGTCGCTGATGCTGCTGCTGGCCACCTTCCTGGCTGGCCAGGTCCTCGGCGCCGTCGCCACCGGCTACCCGATGCTGGTGGGTTCCCGGTTGATCACCGGCGCCGCCGAGGCCGCATTCTTCGGGGTCGGGTTGACCGTGGCGATCAACGCGGTGGAACCCCGGCTCGCCGGCCGGGCCGCGTCGGTCGTGCTGGGCGGGCTCATGCTGAGCAGCGTGCTCGGCTTGCCGCTGGCCACCTTGCTGGCCCAGTGGAGTGGTTGGCGGGGCGCGTTCTGGGCGGTCGCCGGCCTGGTGTTGGTGGCCGGGTTGGCCGTGTTGGCCGCCGTGCGCCGGCCGATCCGGAGCGTTAGTGGGACCGCGCCCGCCGCGCGGGACGGGCTCCACAGCGAACTGGTGTTGTTCCGCAATCGGCAGCTCTGGGCGGTCTACCTCACCAGCATGCTGCACATCGGCGCCCTGTTCGCCGCGTTCAGCTACTTCGCGGCGATCTTCACCGAGGTGACCGGGCTCGCGTCGGAGCTGGTCCCGGTGGTGTTGACCGGCTACGGGGTTGCCGCCGTGCTCGGCAACGTGATCGTCGGGCGGCTCGCCGACCGCTATCCGATGGCGGTTCTCACCGTCGGTCTCGGCGCGCTGGTCGTACTGCTGGTCAGCTTCGCGCTCGGCGCGGGGCAGCCGGCGGCGGCGCTGGTCGCGGTGGCGGGGATCGGCCTGGTCGGGTTGCCGCTCAACTCGGCGACCATCGTCCGGCGGATGCGCGTGGTGGCGAACACCCCGATGATCAACACCGTCGGCGCGTCGGTGGTGAACGTAGGCATCGCGGTCGGCCCGCTGCTCGGCGGGCTGGCGATCAGCGCGGGGCTCGGACTGACCGCGCCACTGTGGATCGGCGCCGCGCTCGCCGCCCTCGGCCTGCTCAGCCTGCTGCCCTACCTACGGCGGGGTGCCAGTCCGGTGGCCGCCGGCCAGGCCAACCAGACAGCGGCCGTCCACGACCCGGTGTGCACGCCGTCCACCTGATCTCTTTCAACATTATTGCGATGATCGTGCTGGTCCTGATCGACCAGGTGCTCGGCACCGGGTTCCTGGCCCTCATCTACTCGCTGGCCGTACTGCTGCCAAACCTGGCGGTGGGCGCCCGCCGACTGCACGACATCGGCCGCACCGGGTGGTGGGAGCTGATCAGCTTTATCCCGCTCATCGGCGGGATCATTCTGATCGTCTGGTGCGCCACCGACGGCCACGCCCAGTCCAACCAGTGGGGTCCGAATCCGAAGGCGGTCCAGGCCAGCGGCGGCGCCGCGGTCGCCTACTGACCTGGCCACCCCCGGTCTACGTCAGCACCTCGGCGGGCACCCGCCGGGCCCGGGTGGCCAGCCAGAACCCGAGGAGGGTGACCGCCGACAACGCGTAGCCGAGCGCGACCTGGCCGCCCACGTTCCAGCCGACCTGTGGGGCGTGGATCAGCCCGACGAAGCCCAGCGCGGCGCCGAGCAGGCAGTAGATCGCGGCCGGCAGGAACTTCTTGTCCACGATGAACGCGACGATCGCGCCCAGCACCATGCCGGCCAGGATCGCGCCGCCGCCGAACAGCTGGGTGCCCTTGTAGACCAGCCCGGCGTTGGTCAGCGCGTCCGCGCCGACCTTCGTGGCGGTGGTCCCGGCGGCGGCCAGTGCGTTGTCCATCAGGCCGCCGGCCCAGGACGCGATGTTCGGCAGGATCGCGAACACCACCGCGACCGCGTGTGCCTTGGGCACCACCTGGAAGGCCTGCGCACCGATCAGCAGCCCG
>DATHIT010000256.1:0-8604 GCA_035489915.1 Pseudonocardia sp.
GTTTCCGCTGGTGAGAGGGGGTGCCCCCGGTGCGACTCGAACGCACACTGGACGGATTTTGAGTCCGCTGCCTCTGCCGATTGGGCTACGGGGGCGTGATGAAGCTGATGTTAACGACGGCGGGATCACATCATGCCGGCAAGCGTAGCCCGGTAATCTTGGAGGCTCGGTCCCGACCCAACAAGGGAGAACCCCGTGACGAAGGCTGCCGCACCCCGGCAACCCCAGCCCGAGGTGTCCGCTGTGACGCATCGTGTGCTTATTGCCGAGGATGAGGCGCTCATCCGTCTCGACCTGGCCGAGATGCTCCGCGAAGAGGGATACGAGGTAGTCGCTGAGGCCGCCGATGGCGAGGCGGCCGTCGAGTTGGCCCGCAACCTGCGACCCAGCCTTGTCATCATGGACATCAAGATGCCCAAGGTGGACGGTATCTCGGCCGCCAGCACGATCGTGGGGGAGCGGATTGCCCCGGTGGTCATGCTGACCGCGTTCAGTCAGCGCGAGCTGATCGAACAGGCGCGGGACGCCGGCGCCATGGCCTACCTGGTCAAACCGTTCGCCCGGCACGAGCTGGTGCCGGCGATCGAGCTCTCGGTGAGCCGCTTCGCGGAGATGCAGGCGCTGGAGAACGAGGTCGCCACGCTGACCGACCGGCTGGAGACGCGCAAGGCCATCGACCGGGCCAAGGGCCTGCTGATGACCAACAACGCGATGAGCGAGCCTGAGGCCTTCCGCTGGATTCAGCGCACCGCGATGGACCGGCGCAGTACCATGCGCGCCGTGGCGGACGCGATCATCAGCGGCCTGGCCGCCCCGACCGCGACCTCCTGACCGCCCCAGCGCCGGTCGGCCCAACCCGCTACTCCTGGCGGCGGGTCGACCGGGCGCGGGGCGCATTGCGGGCCCCGGTCGGCCTCATCCGATTACACAGGGCATCTGGATGATCACGATTGGTGATGATCCAGTTTCGTTCTGGTAAAGAGGGGGCCCCCCGGGATGACGGCGTGCGCCAAGGTCCACTAGGTTTCCCACGCTCACGAATGGGTGAACCGGGACTGGCGGTGCTCAGGAACCGTCGCTCGATCAGCTCGCAAGCTGCAGGAGGTTTCCAGGATGACTCGGAAGCGGACGGTTGTCGCGGCCGCGGCGTTGCTCGCCGGCGCGTTGGCGCTGTCGGCGTGCGGTGGGGGCGGCGGAGCCGGTGGCGGCGGATCCGATGCCAACACCATCAAGATCGGGTTCATGGGTGACCTCACCGGTGAGAACTCGGGCATCGTGATTCCGCCGAGGAACGGCGCGAAGATGGCGATTGACGCCTACAACGCCACGAACCCGCCCAAACAGATTGAACTGGTCGAGTACGACAGCCAGGGCAGCCCGGACCAGGCTGTGCCGCTGGTCACCAAGGCGATCCAGCAGGACAAAATCGTCGGCCTGATCGGCCCAGCGTTCTCCGGCGAGTCCAAGGCGGCGGACCCGGTTCTGGAGCAGGCGAAGATCCCGAGCATTTCGGCGTCGGCGACCAACCCCGGGCTGGCCCAGAACGGGTGGAAGTACTTCCACCGCGTGGTGGCCGCGGACTCCGAACAGGGTCCGGCGATCGCCGACTTCCTGGTCGCCGCGAAGAGCCCCAAGAAGGCCTTCGTCATCTCCGACGACCAGGAGTACAGCGTCGGGTTGGCCGACGCGGTCAACCAGGACTTCACCGCCAAGGGCGTGGCGGTGGAGCGGGACCAGTTCGCACAGGCCTCGTCGGACTACTCGTCCTCGGTGGCCAAGATCAAGGCGGACAACCCGGACGTCATCTTCTTCGGCGGCTACTACTCGCAGGGCGGCCGGCTGCTCAAGCAGATCCGGGACGCCGGGGTGACCGGGCTGTTCGCCACCGGCGACGGCGCTCTGGATGTCGGCCTGATCAACGGTGCCGGCCCGCAGGCCGCCGAGGGCGCGATCGTCGGTTGCCCCTGCGCCGTGCCGGGGGCGTCCTCCACCCAGGGCTCGTTGAAGACGTTCTACGACGCTTACAAGGCGAAGTTCAACGTCAGCCCGGCGGTGTATGCGACCGAGGGGTATGACGCCGCGACCGCGTTCATCAAGGCCATTCAGGCTGGCGACGCGACCTCGGACGGGATCAACAACTTCCTGACCACGGTGAGTTTCGACGGTGTGGCCAAGCCGGTGAAGTTCCAGCCCGACGGCAACGTGGTGAGCACCGACATCTTCATTCACCAGGTGAAGAACGGGCAGTTGGAGCTGCTAGGCAACTCCAAGGCCGCGAAACTAGGCTGACCGACCGACAACGCGGGGGAGCGGCGGCGCATATGCCGCCGCTCTCTCGCGTTGATCGGATTACCCGGGCGCGCGTAGGCTGCGCGCCGTTGCCCTGAGCGCGCCGTCCCCCGCGAGCGCGCCGCCTCGGAGGCTATTCGCGCAGTGCTCAACGACTTCATTCAGCAGTTCGGTCCCAGCACGGTCGGCGGCCTGGTGGTCGGTTCGATCTATGCGCTGGTCGCTCTCGGCTACACCATGGTCTACGGCGTGCTGCGGCTGATCAATTTCGCGCACTCCGAAATCTTCATGATCGGCACGTTCGCCACGCTGTTCGTACTAACCCTGGTCGCCCCCGGGCCGCTGTCCGGCCTGGCGCTGGTCGGCATGCTGGTGCTGCTGTTCGTCGCGGCGATGGCGATCTCCGGCGGGGCGGCGGTGCTGCTCGAGTTGCTGGCCTACCGGCCGCTGCGCAAGCGCAACGCGCCCCGGCTGGCCGCGTTGATCTCCGCGATCGGCGCCTCGGTGTTCCTGCAGGAGCTCTTCGCCCTGGTCGTCATCCCGGACGTGTTCAACCGGCCGGGACGGATCGACGCGCCGGTGCCTCGCCTTTTGGACCGGGACACCGTGTTCACCGTGTTCGGCGCGGAGGTCAAGACCGACCATCTGGTCATCATCATCTCCGCGGTGGTCATGATGATCGCGCTCGACCAGTTGGTGGTCCGCACCCGGATCGGGCGGGGCATCCGGGCCACCGCGCAGGACCCGGAGGCCGCGGTGCTGATGGGCGTCAACATCGACACGATCGTCCGGCTGACCTTCCTGCTCGGCGGCGCGATGGCCGGGGTTGCCGCGGTGCTGTACGCGCTGGAGTTCGAGAACATCAGCTTCCGGATCGGGTTCGTGCTGGGGATCAAGGCGTTCACCGCCGCGGTGCTCGGCGGGATCGGCAACATCCGGGGCGCTCTGGTCGGCGGCATCGCGCTCGGCCTGGTGGAGAACTGGGGCGCCATCTTCTTCGGGTCGCAGTGGAAGGACGTCATCGCGTTCGTCATCCTGGTTGTCGTGTTGCTCTTCCGACCGACCGGCATTCTCGGCGAGTCTCTACAGCGGGCCCGCGCATGAGCCCCGGGCCTCGCATCGGCAGCCCACTGGAGCGGGCGCGAAGCGCCGTGGGTGGCCTTGGCGACACCGTCCGGGACTGGTGGGCGCAGGCCTCGCGCTGGCAGCGCTGGGTGGTGTACCTGCTGCTCCTGCTGCTGGCCATCGCCGCGCCCAGCCCGGTGATCGGCTCGTTCATGTCGCCGTACACCGACTGGACCTCGCTGCTGTTCAACCCGATCGGCACCTACATCCTGCTGGCCATCGGGCTGAACATCGTGGTCGGCCACGCCGGCCTGCTGGACCTGGGCTATGTGGCGTTCTTCGCGATCGGCGCCTATACGCTCGCCTACTTGGGCGTCAAGCACGGCTTCACGTTCTGGCCGACGCTGATCCTGGGCATGGTGCTTGCCGCGGTGTCCGGGGTCATCCTGGGCGCGCCGACCCTGCGGCTGCGCGGTGACTATCTGGCCATCGTCACCCTGGGCTTCGGCGAGATCGTCCGGATCACCGCGATCAACACGAACGAGATCGGCGGGGCCAGGGGGCTGACCCCGGTGCCGCACCCACCGAACCTCTTGGGCGTCGAGTTCCTGCTCGACCCACTGCCGTACTACTACCTGGTACTGGCGATGATCGTGCTGGCCATCGTGTTCTCGTTGCGGCTGGAGCGCAGCAGGGTGGGCCGGGCATGGACGGCGATCCGGGAGGACGAGGACGCCGCCGAGCTGATGGGCGTGCCCACCTTCAAGTTCAAGCTGCTCGCCTTCGCCATCGGCGCGATGATCGGCGGGCTGGCCGGCGTGGTCTGGTCGGGCAAGGTCATCTTCATCGCCCCGACGAACTTCCCGTTCATCCTGTCCGCCACCATCCTGGCCGCCGTGCTGCTGGGCGGCTCGGGCAACATGCCCGGGGTGATCGTCGGCGCGTTCCTGATCGGGTGGCTGCCGGAGCGCTTCCGTGGCTTCGCCGACTACCGGATCCTGGTGTTCGGTGCGGCGCTGGTCATCATGATGGCGCTGCGCCCGCAGGGTCTACTGCCGTCCCGGCGGCGCAGCGCGGAGATGGCCGAGCACAGCGCGGGGAGTGCGATGGGCGCCGAGGTGGCCGATCCGGGCGCGGCTCCGGCGGAGGTGCGTAAATGACTGGACCTCAGGAGCGGCGGCCCGTGGCGGCGCTGGAGCTGGACAAGCTGACCATGCGGTTCGGCGGCGTGGTCGCGCTGCGCGAGGTGAACGTGCGCGTCGACCAAGGCCAGATTGCCGCGCTGATCGGCCCGAACGGCGCGGGTAAGACCACCGTGTTCAACGTGGTGACCGGGGTGTTCCGGCCGACCGAGGGCGCGGTGCGGTTCCTCGGTGAGCGGATCGACGGGATGAAGCGGTTCAAGATCGTCAAGCAGGGGATCGCCAGGACGTTCCAGAACATCCGGTTGTTCGCCAACATGTCCGCGTTGGAGAACGTCATGGTCGGCGCGGACGCCCATCACCGGACCGGGGCGGTGGGCGCCGCGCTGGGGCTGCCATGGCACCGCCACGAGGAGCGGGAGGGCCGGGCCAAGGCCGCCGAGCTGCTGGACTTCGTCGGGATCTCGCGCCGCCTCGCGGACTCGGCGAGCAACCTGCCCTACGGCGACCAACGACGGCTGGAGATCGCCCGCGCGCTGGCCACCGACCCCAAACTGTTGCTGCTCGACGAGCCGGCCGCCGGGATGAACCCCGCGGAGAAGCGGTCCCTGCAGGACCTGATCCGGCGGATCCGCGACTCGGGCCGGACGGTGCTGCTCATCGAGCACGACATGGGACTGGTGATGGATATCAGCGACCACATCACGGTGCTGGACTTCGGGCAGAAGATCGCCGAGGGCCTGCCCCGCGAAGTGCGCTCCGACCCGAGGGTCATCGAGGCCTACCTGGGAGCGCCGGCCGATGCTTCTTGAGGTTCAGGACATCGCGGTGCACTACGGCAAGATCGCCGCGCTGAAGAGCATCAGCCTGGAGGTGGACTCCGGCGAGATCGTCGCGCTGATCGGCGCGAACGGCGCGGGCAAGACCACCACACTGAAAACCATCTCCGGCCTGCGCCCACTCACCTCCGGCCGGGTCAACTTCGACGGCCGGGACATCAGCCGGATGCCCGGGCACAAGCGGGTGGTCATCGGCATCGGCCAGGCACCGGAGGGGCGGGGCATCTTCCCCGGGATGTCGGTGCAGGAGAACCTGCTGATGGGCGCCTACGCCCGGAAGGGCAACAAGGACGCCGACCTGGCCGACGTCTACGAGCTGTTCCCCCGGCTGGCCGAGCGCAAGAGCCAGTTCGGCGGCACCATGTCCGGCGGCGAGCAGCAGATGCTGGCGATCGGTCGCGCGCTGATGGCCAAGCCCAAGGTGTTGCTCCTGGACGAGCCGTCCATGGGGCTGGCGCCGATGCTGGTCACCCAGATCTTCTCGATCATCTCCGAGATCAACCGGCGGGGTACCACGGTGCTGCTGGTCGAGCAGAACGCCGCTCAGGCACTGCAGCTGGCCGACCGGGCCTACGTGCTGGAGACCGGCCGCGTGGTCAAGTCAGCGCCGGCGCACGAACTGCTCAACGACCCGGAGGTCCAGGCCGCCTACCTGGGCGGCGACCTGGACACCGAGCCGCACAACAGCAAGCCGTGAGTGGTTAGCGTTGCCCTGACAACGCTAACCACTCACGGGTGACCGCTTCCAGTCCAGCAGCTGCACGATCACGCCGTTCGGGTCACGCACCTGGAACGCCCGCTCACCCCATTCCTCCTCGGTGAGCGGCATGGTGATGGGCACGCCCTCGGCTCGCAGCCTGGCCAGCTCGCCCTCCAGGTCGTCCACGGTGAACGCCAGGATCAGGCCGCTGGCGTGGTCGCCGCGCTGGTCCTCGGGCAGGGTGGGCAGCCCCACCCGCAGGAAGACCACGTTCACCCCGACGTCGGCACGGGCCAGCGAGGCGAAGCCGTCGGCGGCCATCTCCTGGGTGAAACCGAAATGGTCCACCAGGAAGGCGCTGGACGCCGCTGGGTCGTTGACGTTGAGGGACAGGGCGGATGCGCTGACTCGCATAAAGCCTCCCGGGTGATGGCGACTTAAAGCTGTACGCAGTACGACGTACACAGTACAACGATACGTCCCGAGGAGATGTTCCGATGGCTTCCGAGCGCAGCGGGGCCGGCGACCCGGTCCGCACCCTGGAGCTGCTCTGGCGGCTGCCTGTCGAGGGCCCCCGGCGCGGCCCCCGGCCGGCGTTGAGCATTGACGCCGTGGTGGCCTCGGCCACCGCGTTGGCCGACGCCGAGGGCCTGGACGCGGTCACCATGCGCCGGGTGGCCGCCGCGCTCGGGGTTGCGCCGATGACGCTCTACACCTACGTACCGGGCAAGGCCGAGCTGCTGGACCTGATGCTGGACGCCGCATACGCCCAGCTCCCGCTGGTCGACACCGCTGGTCAGCCATGGCGGCGCCGGCTGATCGCGGTCGCGGCGGAGAACCGGGCCATGTTGGAGGCGCATCCGTGGGCGGCGGAGATCTCCACCGTTCGGCCGCCGCTGGGCCCGGGCCAGCTGGCCAAGTACGAGCACGAACTGGCCGCGCTGGACGGGCTCGGCCTGGACGACGTCACGATGGACGCCGCGCTGACCTACCTGCTCGGCTTCGTGCAGGCCTGGGCGCGCGCGGCGGCGGACGCCAGGTCACTGCGCCCGGCGGGGGCGACGGACGACGAGCAGTGGTGGGCGGCCACCGCTCCGGTGCTGGAGCGGGTGTTCGACCCGGCGCGGTATCCGCTGGCCGCGCGGGTCGGCTCGGCCGCCGGGGCCGCCCACGGCGCCGCGTACGGTCCGGAGCACGCCTACGAGTTCGGGCTGGCCAGGGTGCTGGACGGGCTCGCCGCACTGATCGACTGAGCACTGATCGACTGAGCGCTGACGACTGAGCTGGGGCGGCGGGTCAGCGGTTCAGCGGGATGTCGGTTGAGTCCAGGTTCTTCAGGTCGGTCAGGGTGGGGCCGCCGTGCACCCGCAGCGCGGTCGGGCGGGCATCCCTGGGCAGGTCGTAGTACAGGTCGAACTCCACGCGCACGTTCGCGCCCAGGTCGAACTTGCCCGGCTGGCGCTTGATCAGCATGGCCTGTGGGTCCACGTCGTGGGCGGTGCCATCAGCGGTGACCAGCTGTTGGCGGCCGGTGTCGAAGGCGGCGCCGGAGCGGCCGGTGTTGACCACGACCAGCCGGACGCGCAGGTACCGGCCCTTGGGTTGCCATTCCGCGTGGCTGCCCAGGATCGCGTCCAGCCAGGTGAGGCCGATGAGGGTGAACTGGGTGTCGCCCTGGGTTTGCGGGGGCAGCGCCAGCGGCGTCTCGCTGGGTCGCACCGGGCGGGGTGGCAGCGGGTAGGTCGGGGTGCTGGGCGCGGGCGGGGGAGCGGTGGCGCAGCCGGTCAGCAGGGCGCCGGCGATGACGGCGGTGACCGCCAGAGCCAGGCTGCTCGGTCCGCGGCTGGCTCCCACCCGCTGACCTTAGCCGGAGGATTCGCCCAGGTCAGCCGGACCAGCCGGGGCGGACCAGGCCGGTCTCGTAGGCCAGCACCACCAGCTGAGCTCTGTCCCTGGCGGCGAGCTTGACCATCGACCGGCTGACGTGCGTCTTGGCGGTCGCCGGGCTGACCACCAGGCGCGCGGCGATCTCGTCGTTGGACAGCCCCTCGGCGACCAGTGCGACGATCTCCCGTTCCCGGCTGGTCAGCAGGTCCAGCTCGCGCATCGAGCGGCCGGGGCGGGCCCGGCGGGCGAACTCACCGATCAACCGGCGGGTCACCCCGGGAGAGAGCAGCGCCTCGCCCTCGGCGATCACCCGGACCGCGCGCAGCAGCTCCACCGGCTCGGTGTCTTTGACCAGGAACCCGCTGGCCCCGATGCGCACCGCCTCGAACACGTACTCGTCCTCGTCGAACGTGGTCAGGATGAGCACCCGCACCCCGCCCAGCGCCGGGTTGCTGACGATCCGCCTGGTCGCCTCCAGCCCGTCGGTGCCGGGCATCCGAATGTCCATCAACACCACGTCCGGGCGGGTCAGCTCGGCCGACCGGGCGGCCTCGGCGCCATTGCCCGCCTCGCCGACCACGGTGATGTCGGCCTGGGCATCCAGCAGCGCCCGGAAGCCGGCCCGCACCAGTGCCTGGTCATCGGCCAGCAGCACCTTGATCACGTTCGATCGTCCCCTCGG
>DATHIT010000257.1:0-4847 GCA_035489915.1 Pseudonocardia sp.
CCCCGTCCACACCCGATCAACGGCTTGTCCACACGCTGCCTATCTGCTAGTGGGATAACTGAATCATGACCACAAAGGCCGACGATCTGCTTCGGGGCTCGGTGCGCTCGGGCGAGGTCTCCGGGGTCGTTGCCATGGCGACGGCGAGCGGGAGCCCGCCCTACGTGGGCGCTTTCGGCGCTCGTTCGACCGTCAACTCCAGCTGGATGACTCCGGACACCATCTTCCAGGTCCCCGGGCTGGTCCGGCCGATCATGGCGGTGGCCGGGCTGCAACTGGTCGACTCCGGTGTGCTGGGAATCGACGAGCCACTGCGGACGATCATTCCGGCGTTGAACCAGCCCCTGGTGCTGACCGGGTTCGACCGGAACGGGACGCCGAAACTGCGACCTGCCCGAGGGGAGATCACCCTGCGGCGGGTGCTCAACCACACGGCCGGCTTCAACGTCGGCTCGTGGTGGGATGCGCTGGCGGACCTCGAGTGTCCGTGGTGGGCGCCGCCGTGGGCGGGCGCGGTATCCCTGCTGGCCGACCCGGGCAGCCGCTGGCTGCACTGTTCGGACACCGATCTGATCGCCATGATCATCGAGCGGGCCTCCGGAATGACCGTGGCGGAGTATCTGCACAGTGAGATCTTCCGGGAACTCGGCATGCTGGACACCGGCTTCGAGGTAGGTCACCGGTCCAGAGCGCGGGTGGCCGGTGGCTGGCGCAAATCGGACTTCCACGCCGGATACACCGCCTTCTACACCAGCCCGAAGGACTACTTCGAGTTCGTCGAGGCGGTGCTCTGGGGCGACGAGTCACTGCTCTCGCCCGAGTCGTTCGACCTGTTGTGCACTAACCAGATCGGCGCGTTGAGCCTGCCGAGCTCGCTCGACATCCGGGAGGCGAGTACCCCAGGCGAGATCAACTTCTACCCGGAGATCCGGCTGCACCCGGAAGCCACGCGCAAGTGGAGCCTGGGATTCATGGTGAACTCCCAGGCGGTCCCGGACGGCCCCCGGGCGGGCACCCTCACCTGCGCGGGCGACGCGGACAGCTACTGCTGGATTGATCGCAGCGCCAGGACGGCGGGGGCGCTGTTCGCCCAGCCCACGCCGTACCGGCCGGATGCCACGGAGTCGATCTTCGGCGGCTTCCAGCGGGCGATCTACGCCGAGCGGGCCTCGCACAGCCGCCGACACCGCGGTGTGGTGCGCGGGCCGTTCGACGACTAGGAGGGTCCGCGCCTCAGGCGCCCAGCCAGCCGCCGTCCACGTTGATCAGCTGGCCGGTGATGTACCGGGCCGCGTCGGAGAGCAGGAACACCACCACGCCGGCGAGCTCGGCCGGCGTGCCCATTCGCCCCATCGGGATCCGGCTCATGATGCGCCGCAGGTTCGCCGGGTCGCTCAGTAGGTCGGCGGTGAGCTGGGTGGGGAAGTAGCCGGGGCCGATCACGTTCGCCCGGATGCCCACCGAGGACAGTTCGGTGGACAGGCTGCGCGCTATGCCGAGCAGGGCGGTCTTGGAGGCCGCGTAGGCAGCTCCTCTGGGCAGCCCGATCGTGCTGGCGAGTGAGCCGACGAAGACGTGCGAACCGGGCCGGCCGGTCGCCTGCTGTGCCCTGGCGACCGCGCTGCTGAGGAAGAACGGCGCGTCCGCGTTGACCGACTGCACCCGCCGCCACTCCGGCAGCGTGTAGTCGATCGCCGCCTTGCGGATCTGTACGCCGGCGGCGTGCACCACGCCGTCGATCGGCAGGCGGTTCTCGATGGCGGCGGCGTGCTCGGGAATGGCCTCCAGATCGCTCAGATCGGCGGCGTGCGCCACACACTCGCCGCCCCGGTCCCGGATCAGCCGCACGGTCTCCTCGAGCTGGTCGGCGGACCGGGCCAGCGCGGTGACCGAGGCCCCGGCCAGGCCCGCCGACACCGCCATACCCTGGCCGAGCCCGCGCCCCGCGCCGGTGACCAGCACGTGCTGGCCGGTCAGGCTGAACGCCGCCGGGGTAATGGCGATCTCGTCGTACCGATCGCTCCCGGTTGTTCCGTCCCCGTCGCTCACCCGCGCTCCTCCCCGTCGTCGAACACGTCGTTGGTCACGTCGTTGGTCACGTCGTTGGTCACGTCGCCGGGCACCAGGGCGGCGGCCGAGGGCGAGGACCCCCCGGGCTGCAGCTGGTCCTCGATGAGCCAGTTCTTGATCGCCTCGGCGACGTCCTCGGACAGCCGGTGCCGGCTGGCCGGGACCACCGGCCGGAGCCCGGACCGCGATCCGCCGCCGCCTCGCGCTGCTCGGCGCGTTGTTGAGGCAATCATATGATGGCCGCTCCAATCCGATGGCTTCGCCGTGCCCGGACACCGCAGGTGTCTCGTTGCGCATTCAAGCGACCGAGTGGCGGCTATCGCCAGGACGGCGCAACTCCTCCGAAATAACTCACACCGGCGGCGGTAGTCCACCGGTGTGCCGTGGGTGAACGGTCATCGTCTCGCCGGGCGCGGGAGGTGGCCATGCGGATGCTGCTCTACGTCGGGGTCGGTGTGCTGGTCATCGCGGTGGTGGTGCTGGTCGGGGTGTGGTCGGTGCGCGCCAGGGCCGCTGGGGAGAAGCGAGCCCGGGACCTGGACACCCCTTGGAGCTACTACTCCCGGCCGAACCGGGACGGCTCCTGGTCGGTGGGTGTGCACCGGGTAGCAGACGGCCAGGTGCTGGAGGAGTTGGAGCCGGAAAGGCTGACGGTGACGGCCACTGAGGAGGACCTGCTGGAAGCCTTGGGTCGGGCGATGACGACGGCGGCCCGCGTCGAGGCCCGCCGGGCGCAGAGGTGATGATGGCCAGGAAGCCAAGGCCCAAGCCGACCAGGGAACGGCCCCTGCAAGCGATTGATGATGTTACGTTGGCCCGGTGCCGACTGTTCGGGACATCCTCCCCACCGATGCGGAGGACGCGACCCTGGTGGGTCGGGTCCTGGATCCTCGGGTAGGTCCGTGCGTGGCCCTGGTCGACGGGGCCGACGCGGTGGACATCACCGACCTCGCCCCGGTCGTATCCGCCCTGTTCGAACGCGACGATCTGGCCAAAGTGCTCGCCACCGCGCGGGACGGTGGGCGGCGTCGCTGGGCGCTGGCCGAGCTGATCGACGGGTTCGCCGACGGCCCCGCGCCTGACGGACCCCGGCTGCTCGCCCCGGTCGACCTGCAGGTCATCAGGGCCGCCGGGGTGACCTTCGTGAAGAGCCTGCTGGAGCGGGTGGTCGAGGAGTGGGCGCGCGGGGACGCATCCCGGGCCGACGAGATCCGCGACCGGCTCGGCGCGACGATCGACCTCGCGGCGGTGGTGCCCGGCTCCGCGGACGCCCAGCGGCTGAAGGAGCTCCTGGTCAGCGAGGGACGCTGGTCGCAGTATCTGGAAGTGGGCATCGGCCCCGACCCGGAGATCTTCACCAAAGCGCCGGTGCTGTCCTCGATGGGTTGCGGACAGGCCATCGGCGTGCTGTCCAGCTCGGGATGGAACAACCCGGAACCGGAAGCCGTGCTGGTGGTCCGCTCGGACGGCACGCCGGTCGGCGCGGCGCTCGGCAACGATGTGAACCTGCGTGACGTGGAGGGCCGCAGCGCGCTGCTACTGCCGATGGCCAAGGACAACAACGCCTCCTGCGCGATCGGCCCATTCGTGCGGGTGTTCGACGGCTCGTTCGACCTGGATGACGTGCGCGGGTTGGACATCGAGCTCACCGTGACCGGGCGGGACGGCTACGTGCTCACCGGCTCCAGCTCGATGGCGGAGATCAGCCGCGACCCGCTGGAGCTGATCAGGCATGCCGTCGGCGACCATCACCAGTACCCGGACGGATTCGTGCTGTTCACCGGCACGGTGTTCACCCCGACCCAGGACCGCTCGGTCCCCGGCGCCGGATTCACCCACGCCGTGGGCGACCAGGTGCGCATCGCCAGCCCGAAGCTGGGCGCGCTGCTGAACGTCGTCGAGCACTCCGAGCGGGCGCCGCGCTGGGAGCTGGGCATCTGGGGGTTGATGTGCAACCTTCGCGATCGCGGGCTGCTCTAGGAGCGCCCGGCATCGGTGCGTGACTCCCGGCGGTGGAAGCTGCGGTGCAGCTCGTGGACCTGGTCGGCAAGTTCGGGTATCGGCCCCTGCACAGCCAGACCGGGGACCACGTCCCTGATCGGCAGTGCGCGCACCGGGGGCGGCGGCACGCCCAGCTCGGCGAGCCAACCGAGCAACTGCTCGGAGGAGGCCACGTACACGATCCGGCCAAGGCCCACCCAGCCGTGCGCGGCGGCGCACATCGGGCAGTGCTCCCCCGAGGTGAACACGGTCGCCGCCGCCCGCTGATCGGGTGTCAGGTTCGCCGCCGCCCAGCGCGCCAGCTCGAACTCGGGGTGGCGGGTATGGTCGCCGCCGGCCACCCGGTTGCGGTCCTCCGCCAGCGCGGTCCCGTCGGCCGCAACCAGCACCGAGCCGAATGGCTCATCCCCGTCCGCCAACGCCTCGGCAGCCAGCTCCACGCAGCGGCGGAGGTGCGGTAGCTCGTCGGGTGCCACGCGGTCAGCCTCCTCGGGGTGCGGTCGCCCGGACATGCTAGGCGGGTGAAGCTGCTCGGGGCGCCGGGAATTCGTGGGGGAGATCCCTACGGGAAAGGTGGCCTTGTTGTCGGGCTGGCTCCCTGGCGAGGTGCCCGCCGTCGGCGACATCCTTTAGCTACCAGAGCTGGGGGGACAGCGGATGCGTCCGTGGGAGATCGTGCTGGCCGTGGTGGTCATCGCCGGCTTGGTCGCGGTGACGATGGTGTTCTGGCGCCGGCGCGACCGCTGGGAGGAATGGGCGCACCCGGCGCCGTCGGC
>DATHIT010000258.1:0-8176 GCA_035489915.1 Pseudonocardia sp.
CGCCCTGGCGGCCCACCTCCACGCCGTTCACCAGCACCGCGCAGGCACCGTCGGCGGCCACCTGGATGGTCGGGTCGGCGGGCAGCTCGGCCAGCGGCAGGTCCACGGCCAGCTCGCCGGACCCGCCGAGCACCACCTCGCCGCCCGGCCTGATCCACTCCGGGCGACGGACCGCGTCGGCGCCGGTGACCACCGCGAACCAGGCCCGCAGCGGGCCGTCCCGGTCGGCGACCAGCTCGATGTCCAGCCGGACCGTGGCGTCGGCGAGCTCGGCGGGGACGGCGGTGAACGACAGGTGCCCCTCGCCCTCGGCGGGCAGCTCGACGCCGGCCAGCCGCACCCGCCGGGCGGCCCCCGCGCCGACGACCAGCACCAGGTCCGTCGCGTCCGGCAGCCTCAGCCAGGTGCGGACCCGCACCCGCTCGCCGGCCCGCACGTAACGCCAGTCCAGGAACTCCTCGGGCACCTTGCCCTTGGGCCCCAGGGTCTCCACGTGGGCCGGGTCGTTGCGGATGCCCCGGCTCAGCGACCACTCGGCGTCCACCCAGTCGGGCTCCGGGTCGCCGTCCCGCCACGGCCCCTGGACCTGGGCGAACGGCCCGAAGCCGGCGGTGACCGGGGTCCAGGCGGCGTCCTCGGGCGGGATCGGTAACCCGTTCCCGACCGCGTGGTCCATCCGCCAGACCTCGAGCGGCAGCACCCCGGTGCGCTCGGCCGAGGCGAAATCCCCCCAGCTGTTGTCCAGGGTGGACTCGGCGAGCGCGGTCCACGGCCCGGGCACCGCCAGGGTCTCGTCCACCGGGCCGGGCGGAAGCGCCGTCGGGTCGGGCAGTGCCTCGGCGAGCAGCACGAGCGCCACCGCGCCGTCGTCGAACGGCACCTCGAGTGTCCAGCTGCCGTCCGCTGCGTCCGTCACCGGCAGCTCGGTGCGCCGCCCGGTACCCGGCGACCAGCTCTGCGCCCTGGGCCGGGCGATCCCCTCGACGGTGACCGTGGCGATCCGGTCGGCTGGGCTGGTGAAGTGGTAGCCGGTGGCGCGCAGGCGCTGGTTGTAGCCCTGCCAGTCGAACCCGGCCGCCACCGACTCGCCGGTGGTGGGCGGCAGGATGGGCGCGAGGGTGCCGCTGCGGTCGTCGTGCGCGACCAGGGCCAGCACGTGGGCCTGGCCGTGCCGGCGCAGCAAGAACGGCGCGTCCGCGCGTACCCGGACCGGGCCGGCCAGCACCGAAGCCGGTACGTCCTCGGCGGTGTCCACCACCAGGACCTTGCCGGTGGCCACCGCGTCGGCGAACTCCCGCGCCGCTTCTGCCCCGAGGTCCCCGAGGTCCCCGGCATCCGGGAACAGCCGGGGTGGCTGCCCCACGCACACCACCCGCCCGCCGGCCGAGGCGAACTCCAGCAGCCGCTGGGCGGTGTCCGCGCGCAGCACCTCGGTGGACGGCAGCACCACCGTCCGGTAGGTCTCCTCGGCGATCCGCAGAGCCGTGCCGCCTGGAGCGGGAACGACGGCGCCGGCGGCGATGGTTGCCTCGTCCAGCGCGTCGTGGTCGATCCCGGCGCGCTCCAACACGCCGCGCCGCTCGGCGAACCAGGTGTTCACCCCGCCCAGCTCCCGGAACACCTGGCTGGCCTTGGCCGCGGCGGGCAGCGGCCCGGCCAGAGTGAGGTGTGCCTGCGCGGTGCTGGTGGGGGAGAGCAGCACAACGTCGCACACGTGCTGGCCGGCGGTGAGCACCGAGCAGAGCCGGGCCACCGCCATCGCGAACACGTCGTAGCTGGGCCAGTAGGGCTGCCGCCAGCAGGTGGACGGTGGTGCCCACTCCCACCAGCCACCGGCGGTGGAGTAGTACACCGCGTGCGGGTCGTAGAGCGTGGCGCCGCGGCGCAGGAACGGGGAGAGCCAGTCGTAGGTCTCCTCCAGGGTGCCGCCCCAGCCGGAGGAGTGGAACGCCTCGATCCACACCCGCTCGCGCCGGTTGGCGTGCGCCAGCGAGCTGTGCACCTTGGCGTCGCCCCAGTGGTCGCTGCCCGGGGCGCCGTAACCGGCGTGCAGCCCGAGGTAGTCGCCGTAGGTCCGGACGCCGCCCACCGGGTCGCCCTCCCGCGCCGGGGACGCCTGGTCGAAACCGCAGGTCATCCCGCGCTTGGTGAACCAGGCGTCGTGCTGGTCGAAGAACCCGCGCCGGGCCAGCACCGCCCGGTGCGCGTGGTACTCGCGCCGGACCAGCGCCGCCTCGGCGGACCCGTCGGGCTCCCACAACGCCCAGAGCTTCGGCTCCAACCGGTAGCCGTGGCGCGCGGCGAAGGTGTCCGCGAAGTCGGCGCCCCAGGTGGGCATCGGCGGCAGCTCGTCCTGGAAGAAGCCGCCGATGCCGCGGCCGAACCAGTGCCCGACGGCCCGTTCCAGGGTGCCGTGCACCTGGTCGAGCAGGGCGGCGCAGGCGGCATGGTTGAAGTAGTCGAACCCGGCGGTCCCGGCGTGCACCAGGGTGACCTCGGCGTCCTCGCCGGTCCACCGCGCCGCCCCGTCCGTGATCGGGACCTCGGTCGGTCCGAGCCCCGGTGAGCGCGGCACGGCGTAGGCGGCGAGCGGGGTGTGCCCGGCCGGCGGGCGCAGCGTGACGTGGGTCCCGGCGCCGAGGGTGCGGTAGAGCGACATGCCGGCGAACGCCGGGTTCTCCGCGATCAGCCGACCCTGCAGGTTCGCCCCGGAGAACCCGATCTGGTCGTACATCCAGATGGTGAAGCCCAGCTCGGCGGCGTCCGCGCAGGCCTGGTCGAACAGCTCCAGCCAGGCGGGGGACAGGAACGGCGGATCGTCGGCCACCGACCCGAACATCGGCCCGGTCGGCGCCAGGCACATCACCACGGCCTGCCGGATGCCGCCGGCCACCATCCGCTCCAGCTGCCACCGCAACCGTTCGCGGGTAACGGTGGCGCCGCTCCACCACCAGATGGGCAGTGGCCCGTACTCCGGGCGCGGCGCGGTGAAGCGGTCCAGCAGGTCGGGTACGCCGGCGGACGGTGCGCTCACCATGGGCCTCTCAGCTCGGCTGGCTTTGTGCTGACGTCGCTGGCGCCGCGCGCTCACGCTCGATCTGTTCCAGTGACTTGCCCACCGTGTCGGGCATGAAGAAGAACCCGACCACCCCGCTGACCATGAGGAACGCGGTGAGCAGCAGGGCAACCGGGCCGATCTCCACCGCGGCGAGCACCGGCACGAAGAAGCTCCAGATCCCGAGCAGGGTGCGGGCGACGCCGAAGGTGAAGCCCTGCGCGGTACCCCGCAACAGGGTGGGGAACAGCTCCTGGCTGAACACCTTGTAGGTCGGCTCGCCGGCCAGCGCGGCACCAACGCCGAACAGCACGATGTTGGCGATCACCACCGGCACGGTGAAGGGCAGTACGAGGTAGATCGCGAACGCGGTGATCTGCAACAGCGCGCCGACGCCCCACATCGCCTTGCGGGCGCCGTAGCTCCGGTCGCTGAGCCGCATGAACAGGAAGATGGTGGCCACGATGCTGATGGCGAACCCAGCGCAGGACAGCGCGACGCCGGCGGCCTGGGTGCCCGCGCCGAGGGTACGGATGACGTAGGGGGTGAAGATGCCGCTGGTGCCCGCGGCCAATCCCCAGAAGGTGTAGATCGTGCCGGTCCACACCAGCGCTCGCAGGTTCTGGCCGCGGAACAACTCGCTGACCCGGCTGCCCACCGACCGGGCGGAGCGCGCGGCCGAGGTCCACCGGGCCGATTCGACCATGCCCCGGCGCAGCGCCCAGGTGACCAGCGCGACCACGAACAGCTGCAGGAACACCACCCGGGTGCCCAGCAGACCGAGCGGGGTCAGCACCAGCGCCATCAGCAGCACCACGACCGGGCCGAGGCTCCAGGCCACCTGGGTGAGGCCCATCAGCCTGCCGCGCGCCCCGGCGGGGGAGAGCTCGCCGACCAGCGCCAGCGAGGTGGGTACGTCGGCGCCGACGGCCACCCCGACGATGAACGTGCCGGCGAACAGCATCACCGGGTCGACCGCGAGCGCGATGAGCAGGATGCCGAACGCGTAGACCAGCAGGTCCCACTTGTAGATCCGCTTGCGGCCCAGCTTGTCGCCCAGCCGACCGCCGATGAACGCGCCGATCGCGCAGCCGATGGCGTTCGGCCCGATCGCGGCCAGCGCACCGACGCCGAGGTTGCTCAGGCCCAGCTCGGACTGGAAGAACGCCAGCCCGGCGCCGAGCGCCACGATCGAGCCGGCGTCCAGGTAGGAAGCCATCGCGGCGAGGACCGACCACTTCCACTGCTGCTTGGTGATCGTGGTGCCGTCCTGCTCCGGGGCGACGCCGATGGCATCCGGTGCGGTCATGGGCGATCTCCTCGTCCTCGTCGACGAAGGGGCGATTGAAACGTATTAACCAGCGATGCTAGGGAGCCCGAGAACTGTGACGCAAGCCTCATTTCAGACCTAGTCCGTGCGGGCTGGCATCTTGACGGTCTGCGGAAGGCGCTTCTAGGGTGGCCGCAGTCACGTTCTGAAGCGTTTCATTAGGAGCGCGGATGTCAGCCTCAGCGTCGAGCGCCACCGGATGAGCCAGCCGCGCCCCACGGCCGTCCGGTTCGAGCATGTTTCCAGCGGTTTCGGCATTGGCACGCCGACCCCCCGGTTGTCCTGGCAGCTGCCGGAAGCCCCCGCCGAGTTCGCCGCGGTGGCCTATGAGCTGGAGCTGACCGACGCGGCCACCGGGCGGACGAGCACCCGGCGCGCCGAATCGGCGGAGCAGGTGTTGGTGGACTGGCCGTTCCCGGCGTTGGCTTCGCGGGCGCGAGGGTCGGTGCGGGTCCGGGTGGCCGTGAGCGCGGGGTCGGCCGAGGCGTGGACTCCGTGGAGTGAGCCGGCCCAGTTCGAGACGACGCTGCTGGACGCCCGGGAGTGGACCGCCTGGTTCGTCTCCCCGCGCACCATCGGTCGGATCGGCGAGCCGGCGCCGGTGCTGCACGGGCGGTTCCAGCTCGCCGGCGATGTGGTCGCCGCCCGGCTGCACGTCACCGCGCTGGGCGTGCAGGTGACCTCGATCAACGGGGTGCGGGTGGGCGACGAGCACCTGGCGCCGGGCTGGACGTCGTATCCGCACCGGCTGCGCTTCCGCACCCACGACGTCACCGCGCTGCTCCGCCCCGGGGCCAACGACGTGCAGATCCTGCTCGGCAACGGCTGGTACCGGGGCTACCTGGGGTTCGCCGGCCAGCGGGCGCTCTACGGCGATCGGCTCGCCGCGCTGGCCCAGCTGGAGGTGGAGCACGCGGACGGCTCGCGCACCACGTTCGGCACCGACGCGGAGTGGACCGCCCGGCCCAGCGGCGTGCTGGCCGACGACCTCTACGACGGGCAGACCACCGACTGGCGCGTCCCCGCCGGCGGGGAGGACGTACCCGACGCGGTGGATGTGCTGGACGAGGACCTGGGCCAGTTGGTGCCGCCGGACGGCCCGCCGGTGCGCGTGGTGGCCACCGTGCCGGCGGTGGCGGTGAGCCGCTCGCCGTCCGGCGCGCTGCTGGTGGATTTCGGGGAGAACCTGGTCGGCTGGGTGCGGCTGCGGGTACGCGGCGTGGTCCCCGGGCAGCGGGTGACCATCCGGCACGCCGAGGTGCTCGAGCACGGCGAGCTGGCGGTCCGTGCGCTGCGCGCCGCCAAGGCCACCGACGTGCACCTGCTGGCCGGCGCCGCGGAGGAGGTGGTGGAGCCGTCGCTGACCTTCCACGGCTTCCGCTACGCCGAGATCACTGGGGCCGGGGAGGTCTCGGCCGCCGACGTCGAGGCCGTGGTGCTCAGCTCCGACCTGCGCCGCACGGGGGAGTTCCACTGCTCCGAGCCGGACGTGGAGACCCTGCACGCCAACGTGGTGCGCAGCATGCGGGGCAACTTCCTGGACCTGCCCACCGACTGCCCGCAGCGCGCCGAGCGGCTGGGCTGGACCGGGGACATCCAGGTGTTCTCCCCGACCGCCGCGTTCCTCGTCGACTGCGCCGGCTTCCTCACCTCGTGGCTGGCCGACCTGGCCGCCGAGCAGCAGCCGGACGGCTCGGTGCCCTACGTCATCCCGGACATCCTGCGCACCGACGGCCCGGCGGCGGCCGCCTGGGGGGACGCGGCCACCGTGCTGCCGTGGACGCTCTACCAGCGCTTCGGCGACGCCGGGGTGCTGGCCGCCCAGTTCGACAGCATGCGCGCCTGGGTGGACCGGCAGGCCGCGCTGGCCGGCCCGGACCGGGTGTGGGCCGGCGGGTTCCAGTTCGGCGACTGGTTGGACCCGGCCGCGCCGCCGGACGCGCCAGGGGCGGCGAAGGTGGACCCGGACGTGGTGGCCACCGCGCACCTGGCCCGCTCGGCGCGCATCGTCGCCGACGCCGCCGCCGTGCTCGGCCGGGACGCCGACGCGGCGGGCTACCGGCAGCTGGCTCGGGAGAGCACCCAGGCGTTCGCCGCCGAGTACGTCAGCCCGAACGGCCGGATCGTCAGCGACGCGCCGACGGCGTACGCGATGGCCCTGGTCTGGGGCCTGCTCCCGGACGGCCCCCAGCGCGCGGGGGCCGGGCGGCGGCTGGCCGACCTGGTCCGGGCCGGCGGCTTCCGGGTCGGCACCGGGTTCGTCGGCACCCCGCTGATCACCGACGCGCTGAGCCTGGCCGGTGAGCACGAGCTGGCCTACCGGCTGCTGCTGGAGCGCGGCTGCCCGTCCTGGCTGTACCCGGTGACCATGGGCGCCACCACGATCTGGGAGCGCTGGGACAGCATGCTGCCGGACGGTTCGGTCAACCCCGGGGACATGGTGTCGTTCAACCACTACGCCTTGGGGGCGGTCGCCGACTGGCTGCACCGGGTGGTCGCCGGGCTTGCGCCGGCCGCGCCCGGGTACCGGGAGATCCTGGTGCGGCCGGTCCCGGGTGGCGGACTGACCTCGGCGTCCGCCCGGCTGGACACCCCGTACGGGCTCGCCGCGGTGGCCTGGCGGCTGGCTTCTGGGCGGTTCCTGCTGGACGTGGAGGTGCCGTTCGGTTCCGCCGCGTCGGTGTACCTGCCCGGCGAGGCCGCCCCGCACCGGGTCCGGCACGGTCAGCACCACTGGGAGGTCGCCGACCCGACACCGCCGCCCCGACCGGTCCAGCGGGTGCGGGACGTGTTCGACGACCCCGAGCTGTGGGCGGTGGTCACGGCCGCGGCGGCCGAGCTGGGCATCGCCCACAGCACGGCCGCCGACCCGGTGGCGGTGGCCGAGCGGCTCGCGCACTATCTGGACCACCCGGTCGGCGAGCTGCCCGAGGCGCTCGTCCCGAGCTTCCTGCCCGGCGCCGACCAGCTGCAGGCACAGTTGGCGAAGCGCCTCGACCAGCACCTGGTGTGCCGAACGGAGGTCCCCCAGTGACCGACCTGACCGCGGTGAAGGCCGCGCTGCGCGGGCAGCGGATCGAGACGCCGTCCTGGGCGTACGCCAACTCGGGCACCCGGTTCAAGGTGTTCGCGGTGCCCGGGGTGCCCCGTGACCCGGAGGAGAAGATCGCCGACGCGGCCACGGTGCACCAGCTCACCGGGGTGGCACCTTCGGTGGCGCTGCACATTCCGTGGGACCGGGTGGACGACTACGCCGCGCTGGCCAAGTACGCCGCCGACGCCGGGGTGACGATCGGGGCGATCAACTCCAACGTGTTCCAGGACGACGACTACAAGCTGGGCTCGGTGACCAACCCGGATCCGAGGGTGCGCCGCAAGGCCACCGACCACCTGCTGGAGTGCGTCGACATCATGGACGCGACCGGCTCCCGGGACCTCAAGCTGTGGTTCTCCGACGGCACCAACTACCCCGGGCAGGACTCCATCCGGGCCCGACAGGACCGGCTGGCCGAGGCGCTGCGCGAGGTGTACGACCGGCTTGGCGGCCACCAGCGGATGCTGCTGGAGTACAAGCTGTTCGAGCCGGCGTTCTACACCACCGACGTGCCGGACTGGGGCACCGCGTACGCGCACTGCCTGGAGCTCGGCCCGAAGGCCGGGGTGTGTGTGGACACCGGCCACCACGCGCCGGGCACCAACATCGAGTTCATCGTGGCGTTCCTGCTGCGCGCCGGCCGGCTCGCCGCGTTCGACTTCAACTCCCGGTTCTACGCCGACGACGACCTGATGGT
>DATHIT010000259.1:0-43212 GCA_035489915.1 Pseudonocardia sp.
CGACCATCGCCGAGCAGGGCAGCGTGGTGCGGGCGGCCGAGCGGCTGCGGGTCACCCAGCCGGTGGTCACCAGGGGGCTGCGCGAGCTCGAGGCCATCCTCGGCGTCGAGCTGTTCGACCGGGGGCCGCGCGGGGTCACCCCGACCATCTACGGCAGCGCGTTCCTGACCCACGCCCAGGCGGTGCTGACCCAGGTGCGCCAGGCCGGGCAGCACATCACCGAGCTGCGGGAGGGTCGGGCCGGCACGGTCACCGTGGGCACCCACCTGGCCGGCTCCACCGTGTTGCTGCCCAGGGCCATCGCCCGGCTCAAGCGGGCCCGCCGGGGGCTGCGGGTGATCGTCCGGGAGGCCACCCCGGACGTGTTGCTGGCCGACCTGCTGGTCGGCCGGATCGACCTGACCGTGGGGCGACTGGCCCCCCGCGACGACGGCGACCGCACCGCCCGCATCCCGCTGTACCAGGAGCCGGTTCGGCTGGTCACCAGGGCCGGCCATCCGGCGCTGTCCAGCCCGGACCGGGCGCTGCCCCAGCTGATGGACTACCCGTGGGTGCTGCCGGTGGATCAGACCGCGTTGCGCGGCGAGCTGGAGGAGGTGTTCTTCGCCCAGGGCCTGCCGCTGCCCGCCGACCTGGTGGAGTGCACCTCGATGCCCACCCTGCGCAGCCTGCTGCTGGACAGCGACGCGATCGCCGCGCTGCCGATGCTCATCGCCGAGGGGGACGACCGGCTGGCCCTGTTGGACACCCCGCTGCGCTCGATCTCCCGGCTGGTCGGGGTGACCGTGGCCAGGAACCGGGCGCCGAGCCCAGGCGTGGGCCTGCTGCTGGAGCAGTTGCGGGCGGCGGCCGGCGAGATCCGGGGACTCCTACCCATGCCCACATAGACATATCAGCGCACCACTTTGCTATTAGACGGGCATAGCCGGAGCGGCGGAGCATGAGGGCCTGTTCGGTACCCGAGGGAGGCGGTATGACCAGTGCCAGGGTGGTCGCCGGAAAGGCCACGCCCCGAGGACGGTATCCGCACGTCAAAGTGGTCGGGGACGTGGTGTACGTGTCCGGCACGAGCAGCCGGCGGCCGGACAACACCATCGCCGGCGCCCAGGTCGACGAGCTGGGCACCACCCGGCTGGACATCCGGGCGCAGACCAGGGCGGTGATCGAGAACATCGGGGACATCCTGCGCGTGGTCGGCGCGGACCTGACCGACCTGGCGCAGGTGACCAGCTACCTGGTCAACATGAACGACTTCGCCGGCTACAACGAGGTGTACGGGGAGTACTTCGACGAGACCGGACCGGCCCGCACCACGGTCGCCGTGCACCAGCTCCCGCACCCACACCTGCTCATCGAGATCCAGGCGATCGCGCACCTGGCGAACGCCGCCCCGGCCCGCCCGGCGGCAAGCGGAGAGGGGACCCGACCATGACCGGACTCCCGGGCGTGATCAACTTCACCAAGTGGGTGGCGGAGCACGAGCACCTGCTCAAGCCGCCGGTCAACAACAAGCAGCTGTTCGAGCGCGCCGGCGACTTCATCGTCATGGTGGTCGGCGGCCCCAACCGGCGCACCGACTTCCACGTCGACCCCTACGAGGAGTGGTTCTACCAGGTGAGAGGCAACATGCAGGTCAACCTGATGACGCCGGAAGGGCCGCGCACGGTGCACATCAACGAGGGCGACATGTGGCTGCTGCCGGCGTTCACCCCACACTCCCCGCAGCGCCCCGAGCCGGGCTCCATCGGCCTGGTGATCGAGCGCATCCGGGAGGAGGGCACGTTGGAGAAGTTCCAGTGGTACTGCCCGAACTGCCAAGCTCTGGTGCACGAGGCCGAGCTCCAGGTCCGGAGCATCGTGGCCGACCTCCCGCCGGTGTTCGAGGCGTTCTACACCGACGAGGCGGCCCGCACCTGCGGCAACTGCGGCACGCTGCACCCGGGCAAGGGCTGAGGCGTGGCGGTACCCACGATCGACGTGCACTCCCACTACGTGCCGCACGGCTGGCCGGACCTGGCCGAGGCCGCCGGCGGCGGGGAGGACTGGCCGTGGTTGCGGCTGGAGTCCGAGCGCGAGGCCACCATCATGATCCGCTCCAAGGAGTTCCGGCGGATCCAGGCCAACTCCTGGGACGCCGAGCTACGGCTGGCCGATATGGCCGAGGACGGCGTCGACGTGCAGGTGGTCTCGCCGACGCCGGTGTTCTTCAGCTATCCCCGGCCGGCGAAGCAGGGGCTGGCCATCGCGCGGATCTTCAACGACCTGGCGCTGGAGATCTGCGCCCCGGCGCCGGACCGGTTCTGGCCGCTGTGCCAGGTGCCGCTGCAGGACCCGGACCTGGCCTGCGCCGAGCTGGACCGCTGCCTGGCCGCCGGCCACCTGGGCGTGGAGATCGGCAACCACGTGGGGGACCGCGACCTGGACGACGCCGGCATCGTGACGTTCCTTCAGCACTGTGCCCGGATCGGCGCCCCGGTGCTGGTGCACCCGTGGGACATGCCCTCCTCGCCGCGGCTGAACCGGTGGATGGCCCAGTGGCTGGCCGGGATGCCGGCCGAGACGCACCTGTCCCTGCTGGCCATGGTGCTCGGCGGGGTGTTCGACCGGGTGCCGGAGACGCTGCGGATCTGTTTCGCGCACGGCGGCGGCTCGTTCCCGTTCTGGGTGGGCCGGATGGACAACGCCTGGCACCGCCGCCCCGAGCTGGTCGCCACCTCCGAGCACCCGCCGTCGCACTACTTGAACCGGTTCAGCGTGGATACCGTGGTGTTCGCCGAGCCGGCGCTGCGGCTGCTGGTGGACACCGTCGGCGCCGAGCGGGTCATGCTCGGCAGCGACTACCCGTACCCGCTCGGTGAGCGCCCGGTCGGCCAACTGGTCCGAAGGGCGTCCTTCCTGTCCGAGCCGGCGCGCGCCCAGCTGCTGGGCGGCAACGCGGCCCGGTTCCTCGGCCGCGCGGTCGCCCCGGTCGGCTGACCCACCGGCTCAGGTGTCCGGCCAGCGGTTCAGGCGCCTGAGTCGGGTTCTCGCCGCTGGCCAATCCGGGCCCGCAGCTCGGCCATCTCGCCGCGATCCAGCACCACGTCCAGCGAGCGCAGCGTGTCCTCCAGCGCCTCCAGCGGGATCGGCGTCTTGACCAGCCGACCGTCCGCGTGCTCCTCGGTGAGCGTGCCGCCGATCAGCTGCCGGCGCAGCCCCGGTTCCAGTCGGATGACGATGAGCTGGTGGGTGAACGGGGAGTCCGGGTGGGTGGACACGTAGTGATGCGCCACCTGGAAGTCGATCGGCCGCTGCTCGTCCTCCTCGTCGAACAGGTGCTGGGGCTCCCAGCCCTGCTCGGTCTGCTTGGCCAGCGTCCACCGGCGGCCGTCCCGGGTGAGCCGGTGCTTCCAGCCAGCCTGGTCCACCACAATCCCGTCGCGCAGTGGCATCGCGGTGAGCAGGCCCGAGCCGAAGCCCACGTCGACCAGGTGGTCAACACCATCGGCGCGGACCTTGAGCGACATGTGCGTGCGCGGCCCGGCTCTGTGCGGCTGCACCCGGGAGATCAGCCGGGTGACCTGGTAGCCGAGCTGCTGCGCGACGGCGGCGAACAGCAGGGCGTGCTCGAAGCAGTAGCCGCCCCGGCGGCGGCGCACCAGCTTGTCGGTGATCGCCTCCAGCCCGAGGCCGCGGTGGTTGCCGAGCAGCACGTCGACGTTCTCGAACGGGATGGTCCGCACGTGCGCCTCGTGCAGCGAACGCAGCGCGTCGGCGGTGGGCGCGCCCCTGGGATGTCCGAGGCGAGCCAGGTACTCGTCCACATCGACCAGCTCGACGTCCCATCCGCTGGCCAGGGGTGCGGTCCGTTCGATGCGGCTGCTCATGGGCTCCAGGTTGCTACCTGAACGGTGGTTGAGGTCAAGGGAGGGTGAGCGTCGACCCCGGGTCCCGGCCGCTCAGACCGAGGGTGCGGTGCAGCGGGGAGGCGTCGGCGGGTACCTCGACGACCTCGGAGAACAGCCCTTCGCGGCCGACCCCCCACTCCGGGCTGTTCACCAGGCTGGTGAACTCCAGCGATGCCCGCGCGCTGTCCTCGTCGCAGGAGAACGGCTGGCCGGTGGCCACGGCCAGGTCCCAACCGTGCAGCACCAGCTCATTGAGAGCGATCTTGCCGGCCAGCTCGGCGGGCACCTCGACGCCGCCGGGACTGGTCATCCCCTCCCAGGCGGCCGGGTCCCGCCAGGCCTGGGCGAGGTCCGCCAGCTGGGCATCGATCCGGGCCCGCCAGTCCCCGGTGACCAGGTCGCCAGGACTGCCCGAAGGGGCGTCGGTGGACCCCTGTTTCCGAGCCGCGTTCGCGAATGCGACGGTCAGCCCGATGATGTGGCCGAGCAGGTCCCGCACGGTGTACTCCGTGCACGGCGTCGCCCTGTCGAGATTTTCGTCCTCGACCCCCTTGACCAGGGTGCTGAGTTGGTCAGCGGCCGTCCCGAGGTTGTAAGTGGTGGTCATAGCGGGGCTCCCGAATCACGACGGTGTGAACGGCCACCACAGTGGCACAGCTCACCCCCGCTCTCCAGAAGTTTGACTGAGGGCGCGATCCGCCGCCCCACCCGGTGGCGGTGCTGGAACTCGCTGGACGACGCCCATGCGGGCCCGGCACGGTGATGTGGTGGGGGACTGTGAGCAGCTGGTGGCCGGGCGCGAGCCGACCACCGTCGGAATTGACTGGGTAGTGCGGCGGGCGACCGAGGCGGATGCCCAGGCCATCGGTGCGCTGCATGTGCGGGCCTGGCGGCACTCCTATCGCGGGATCGTGCCCGACCACATGCTGGTCGGTCTGGACTCGGCGCACTCCGCACGGCGTTGGCGCGAGCACCTGCGGCTGCGGCGGTGGTCGGTCTTCCTGGCGGTGGGCGAGCGTGGCGGGCGACCCGCGCTCGGGGCGTTCTGCGCGGTCGGGCCGGTGGACGAGCCGGGCCTGGACGAACGCGGCCGGCACACCGGCGAGCTGTACGCGCTCTACGCCGACCCGAGGGCGCTCGGTCGGGGCGCCGGGCCGGCCGCGCACGGGGCCGGCGTCGCGCACCTCGGTGCCGGCGGCTTCCACCAGCTGGTGCTCTGGGTGCTCACCAAGAATCCGCGTGCCCGGGCGTTCTACGCCAAGCAGGGCTGGCGCTGCGACGAGCTGACCGCGCGCGAGCGGCACCAGGGCCTGCCGCTGCCGGTGGTGCGCTACTCCCGGAATGTGCCGCGCTGATCGCCGTCACACTTCGCCGGGCTGTCTCGTCCTCGGGGTGGGTACGAACCTCAGGAGGACACGATGAGCCGCATTCCCGCTGTCCCGGCCGAGCGAGCCGGCGTGATCGGCCGGCTGGCGTACCGGTACGCCCGGCGCCGCTTCGGCGCGGTGCCCGAGCCGGTGGCGGTGGTGCGGTGGCACCGCCGGTTGTTCTGGGCCTCGATCGTCGGCGAGCTGGCCTACGAGCGCGCTGCCCGGGTCCTGCCGGAGAACGTCCGCGAGCTCGCCGTGTACCGGACCGCGACCAATGTGGGCTGCTCCTGGTGCGTGGACTTCGGCACCATGCTGCAGCGCCACCGCGGCCTGGACATCGACCGGCTCCGGGACATCGACCAGTACCCGACCAGCCCGCTGTTCACCTCGGACGAGCGGCTGGCGCTGGGCTACGCCGACGCGATGTGCGCCCGGCCGATGACGGTCACCGACGACCAGGTGGCACGGCTGGTCGAGCGCTTCGGCCGGGACGGCACCCTGGAGTTGACCTACTCGATCGCGGTGGAAGACCAGCGGGCCACCTTCAACCATGCGCTCGGCCTGGTCGACCAGGGCTTCAGCTCCGGCGAGGCCTGCCGAGTGCCCATGCCGGGTGCTTAGCGGGGGCTAGAACACCGGCCGGTCGGTTCTGTCCAGCGCGGCGGCCAGCTTCGCCGGGTTCAGCATCGAGTAGATCGCCACGATCTGACCGTCCCGGACGCTGAACACCGACACCGACTCCGGAGCGCCGCCGTGCCCGCCGGAGCGCCACCCCTGCTCGCCGTTGACCAGCACCGGCGCCCAGCCGGCCACCAGGTCCTCGCCGTAGCGCTGGGACAGCCCGACCAGCAGACGGGCCACCTTGTCCGCGCCGTACACCTCGCGGCGTGCCGCCGGGGTCATCCCGCCGCTGTCGCTGACCAGCACAGCATCCGGGTGCAGCAGGGCCACCAGCGACTGGGTGTCGCCCCGGCTGAGGGCGTCGGCCACCGCGGTGAGCAGGCGCAGCTGCTCGGCGGCGGCGGCCCGGGGCGGAGGGTGGGCGGCGGCCACCGCGCGGCGCGCCCGGGAGGCGTGCTGGCGGGCGGTGGCTATCGAACAACTGAGTACCTGGGCGATCTCCCCGAAGGTCAGCGCGAGCGCATCGTGCAGCACGAACGCCACCCGCTGTGGCGGCGTGAGCTGGTCCAGCACGACCATCGCGGCCATCCGGACCTCCTCCTCGCGGACCAGCACGGCGAGCGGGTCGTCCTCGTCGGCGGTGGACACCAGCGGTTCGGGCAGCCATGGGCCGATGTAGCTCTCCCGCCGCGCGCTCGCCGAGCGCAGCCGGTCCAGGCACAGCCGCCCGACCACCGTGGTCAGCCAGGCGCGCGGATCCCTGATCCGGGCCCGCTCTTCGTCGCTGAGCCGGTTCAACCGCAGCCAGGCGTCCTGCACCGCGTCCTCGGCATCGGCGAGGCTGCCGGTCATCCGGTAGCCCACGCTGACCAGGTGCGCGCGGTGCTCTTCGATGTCGGTTGCGATCGACACGCCGACGACGCTAGTGCCCCGGCGTGTCGCGCCGGTGGCCGGTCAAGGTCAGCGCGCCGAACTCGCCCGCTGGAGCGGTGGGCGGAGCGTGTGGTGCGACGCGTGGGCGGTCGGTCCCGTCTGACGCGGCTGCCCCACCGGTCACCCACGCATTTCGCTGGGCCGCGGCTCAGCGGCGGCGATACGGTGCGGAGATGACCCCGATCGCCCGCCTGAGCGTGATCGCGCTCGACTGCCCCGACCCGGACGCGCTGGCCAGGTTCTACGCGGACATCACCGGCTGGCCGGTAGATCCGGACGACGAGGGCAAGGACTGGGTGGAGCTGGTCGCGGACGGCGCGGTGACGATCGCCTTCCAGCGCGCGCCCGGGTACCGCGCTCCGGTCTGGCCGAGCGATGAGCATCCCCAGCAGCTGCACGTCGACTTCGACGTGCCCGACCTGGACGAGGGCGAGCGGCGGGTACTCGAGATCGGCGCCCGGAAGGCCGAGGTCCAGCCCGGCACCACCTTCCGGGTCTACCTCGACCCGGCCGGGCACCCGTTCTGCCTGGTGCTCGCGTCCTGACCGGCGCGGGCGGAGTCGTCGGGGCACCGGACTCGCTTGCGAGTCGGCGGGCGTTTCGCCGAACTGGCCACGTCAGGGGGTTTGCTCGGGCGGCTGGGTTGGTGACTCGGCATCAGTTGTACGGGCCTCGGTTTCGGCGGGTGTTCCCGGATGTCTATGTGCCGGCCGGCGTGGACTTGAGCCTGGAGAACCGGTCGCTGGCGGCGTTTGAGCTGGTGCCGCGGGTCCGCCGGGACTGTGTGGCCGAGTCTGATGTGGTCGAGGCGGGTGGAGTCCGAGTGACCGCCCCGCTCCGGACCGCGTGGGATCTTGCGCGACGGTTGCCGCTGGTCGAGGCGGTTGTGGCGGTTGACGCGCTGGCTCGTCGGGGTTGTTTTGTCCCGGTCGACCTGCCCAAGCGTCGAACTGGACAGCGCGGCGCGTGGGTGTCGCCAGCTCGGCGCAGTGATAGCGCTGTCTGATCCCCGCGCGGAGTCGCCTCCGGAGACCCGACTGCGACTAGGGCTGGTTGGGGCTGGACTGCCGCCGCCGGAGGTGCAGTACCGGGTCGTCGATGCGTACGGGTACCCGCTCGCCCGGGTTGATCTCGCGTACCCGGAGGCGAAGCTGGCCCTTGAGTACGACGGCGCCGTCCACTTCGAGCGGCACCGGGCGATCCGGGACCGCCAGCGGGACGCCGAGCTCGCCGGCTATGGCTGGCTGACCCTGCGCCTCACCCCCGACGACCTGTTCACCATGCCCCAGACCACTCACCGGATCCGCGACCTGCTCGCACTACGGCGGCCGTGACGCCGAGTGGCAACCCAGTCCGGTTGCGACCAAGATCGAACCGGACTGGCTTGCCACTCGGCGCCGGCCCGGACAAACCTGCAGACAGGGCCGAGCCCGTTGCGTAGATGTGCGCAGAGCTGCTCTGCGCACCGATGCGCAACGGCGGGGTCAGGTTTCGAGGGCGTCTACCTCGACCCGACCGGGCACCCGTTCTGCCTGGTGCTCTCGTCCTGACCGGCGCGGGCGGAGTCGTCGGGGCACCGGCATAGACTCGCCGCGTGGCTGGCCGGATCAGGGACGCGGACATCGCCCAGGTCCGTGACCGCGCTCGGATCGACGAGGTGGTCGGCGACTACGTGGCGCTGCGCCGCGCCGGCGCCGGCTCGCTGAAGGGGCTGTGTCCGTTCCACGACGAGAAGTCGCCGTCGTTCAACGTCCGCCCCACGCACGGCACGTTCCACTGCTTCGGCTGCGGCGAGGGCGGCAGCGTGATCGACTTCGTGATGAAGATCGAGCACCTGGGCTTCGTGGAGGCCGTGGAGCGGCTGGCCGACAAGGTGGGCGTGCGGCTCACCTATGTCGGCGGCGGGTCCTCGGTGCAGCGGGAGAAGGGCACCCGCAGCCGGCTGCTGGAGGCGAACCGGCGAGCGGCGGAGTTCTACGCCGAGCGGCTGCGCACCCCGGAGGCGGCCCCAGCGATCCAGTTCCTCACCAGTCGGGGCTTCGACGCCGCCTCGGCCGCGCATTTCGGCTGCGGCTTCGCCCCGTCGGAGTGGGACGGGCTGACCAAGCACCTGCTCGCCGCCGGCTTCACCCTCGACGAGCTGAACAGGGCGGGGTTGTCCAAGGACGGCAAGCGCGGCCCGATCGACCGGTTCCGCCGCCGGCTGCTGTGGCCGATCCGGGACCTCGGCGGGGAGGTGGTCGGCTTCGGCGCCCGCCGGATCTTCGACGACGACCCGATCGAGGCGAAATACCTGAACACCAGCGACACCCCGGTCTACCGCAAGACACACGTGCTGTTCGGGCTGGACCTGGCCAAGCGGGAGATCGCCCGGCGGCGCCAGGCCGTGGTGGTCGAGGGCTACACCGACGTGATGGCCCTGCACCTGGCCGGGGTCACCACGGCGGTGGCCTCCTGCGGTACCGCGTTCGGTACCGAGCACGTCTCGGTGCTGCGCCGGCTGATCGGCGACGACTCGTTCGACCTGGGCGAGATGATCTACCTGTTCGACGGGGACCAGGCGGGCCAGGCGGCCGCGATGAAGGCGTTCGAGGGGGAGCAGCAGTTCGTCGGGCAGACCTTCGTGGCGGTCGCCCCGGACGGGCTGGACCCGTGCGAGCTGCGCCAGCGCTCCGGCGACACGGCGGTGCGTGACCTGGTGGCCCGCCGCGAGCCGCTGTTCGAGTTCGCCATCCGCGGCCTGCTCCGCGAGTACGACCTGGACACCACCGAGGGCCAGGTCGGGGCGCTGCGCCGGACGGTACCGCTGGTCGCCCAGATCAAGGACCGCTCGCTGCGGGACGGCTACGCCCGCCGGCTGGCCGGCTGGGTGGGTTGGGCGGACGAGGCGACCGTGGTGCAACGGGTGCGGGAGACCGCCGGGGTGCCCACTGAGCGGCCCAGGGCGGTGGGCCGCAACGGCGCCGCACAGCAGAACGGGTCGGGCAACGGCGCAAGCAACGGCTCGGGCACCGGCTCGGCCGACGGCAGTGCCCGCCCCGCTCCGGACGATCCTCGGCTGCGGCTGCAGCGGGAGGCGCTGAAGGCGGCGCTGCAGGTCCCGGCGGTGGCTGGGCCGGCCTACGACGAGTTGCCGGCGGAGAGTTTCACCCACCAGGCCTACGTGACGGTGCACCAGGGGATCCAGGCCGCCGGTGGCTCGGCGGCCGGGCTGGAGGGGCCGGAGTGGCTGGAGGCGGTGACCACGCAGTGCCCCAGCACGCTGCGCACCCTGATCACCGAGTTGGCCGTGGAGCCGCTGCGGATGGCCACCAAGCACGACGGCGCCCCCCGGTACGTGGGCAGCGTGCTGGCCGGCCTGCAGGGGGCCATGGTGGAACGTCAGGTGGCCGAGCTGAAGTCGCGGCTGCAGCGGACCTCCCCGGTGACCGAGGCGGACGAGTACCACGCGCTGTTCGGTGACCTGGTGGCGCTCGAGCAGTACCGCAAGGCGTTGCGGGAGCGCTCCCTGGGGACGGCGTGAGCCGGTGGCCCAACTGGCGTCAGCTGCTCGGCGGCGAGCAGCTGCCGGAGGGGTTCGCCGGTCGGCTGGACGCCGAGGAACGGGTGCTGGCCAGCGCCGAGGTGGCCGGCGGCGGCTTCCTGGTGTTGACCTCCTACGGGCTGTGGCTGCCGGATGGGCGACGGATCGGCTGGCACCAGGTCAGCAAGGCCACCTGGGGCGGTGGGGCGCTCACCCTGGTGGAGGCGGAGGGGGAGGCCGTGGCGGAGGACGTGGTGCTGCTGCGCGACCTTCCCGCGCGGCGCTTCCAGCTGGCCTCGCCGGGCCCGGTGCCGGAGATCGTGCACAAGCGGGTGACGTCCTCGATCCGGTTCCGGCACCGCCGCGAGCTGCCCGGCGGCGGTGCCTGGTTCGTGCAACGCAGCGTGGCCGGCAGGGATGGTCTGCTGCTTCAGGTCCGGGCGGATCCGGACACCGACCCCGCCGCGGTCCGGCGGGTGGCCACCCAGGTGGCCGGGAAGCTGAAGGGGGTGGGGAAGTGAGCCTCGCGCTCATTTCCGTCGACTGATGGCGTGGGATCCGACGGCGTATCTGACCTTCGACGACCACCGGTCCCGGCCTTTCCACGATCTGCTGGCCCGGATCGGCGCCACCGAGCCGCGGCGGGTGGTGGACCTGGGTTGCGGTCCGGGGCACCTGACCGGTCTGCTCACCACGCGCTGGCCCGGCGCCGAGATCGACGCGCTGGACTCCTCCCCGGTGATGGTCGAGAACGCGCTGGCCCGGGGAGTACCGGCCAGGCAGGCCGACGTGCGGGACTGGCAGCCAGGGCCGACCGACGACGTCGTGGTGACCAACGCGGTCCTGCAGTGGGTGCCCGGGCACGCCGAGCTGCTGGTGCGCTGGGTCGGCGAGATGCCCAAGGGTGGCTGGTTCGCCATGCAGGTGCCGGGCAACTTCAGCGCGCAGTCCCACGCGCTCGTCCGCGAACTGCTCGCCGAGCCGGCCTGGTCAGGTCGGGTGCAGGTACGAGACGAGCTGGCGGTGGCCCCGCCGGCGGACTATGCCGACTCGGTGGCCGCCGTCGGCGCCGAGGTGGACGCCTGGGAAACCACCTACCTGCACCGGCTGACCGGCCCGGATCCGGTGCTGACCTGGATCAGCGGCACGGCCCTGCGCCCGGTGCGGGCCGCACTGGACGACGCCGAGTGGGACCGGTTCCGGGCCGAGCTGGCGCCCCGACTGCGGGAGGCCTACCCACCCCGCCCCGACGGCACCACCTGGTTCCCGTTCCGGCGGATCTTCCTGGTCGCTCGCGCCGGCGGCTGACCGGGCCTCCGCGCTGACCGGTGGCGGCACCGGTCAGCGCCGCCCCTAACTTCAGCGGGCCGAGGCATCTGTGTGGCCGTTCGTGCCGTGCTCACGGTGGCCGGTGGCGGCCGCGCTCACCGTGTCCACCACCTTGGCCTTAGCGATACCCGCCGCGCCCTGCACCGCCGGGTGGTCGGCAACCCGGCGATAGGTGCGCGCCAGCTGCTCGTACCGCTCCCGGCCGGCGCGTGCACCCAGCACGTACCCGACCGCCGCGCCGAGCAAGAACGGGATCATCGAGGCTTCCTCCCAAAATCGGTTGCGCCCATCCTGCCGCGGCGCGACGCCCTCGGGCAGTCCCGGTTTCCCCGGGAGCCCCCGCGGTACCCATGCGGCCGTGCGCTAGAGTTGTCACCGCTGAGCGGGAGCCCGCGCAGCCACGAGCGATCCTCCGTAGCTCAATTGGCAGAGCATGCGACTGTTAATCGCAGGGTTACTGGTTCGAGTCCAGTCGGAGGAGCCAAAACCCCAGGTCACCGGCTTTACTGCCGGACCGCCTCAAGATCTACTCCCCACTTGACCCCCACTTTTCGGCTGCCCGTTCCCGAGCTGACCAAGCGGCGCGAGCACGGCCAGGTCCATGAGCGTGGCGACGGTCTTCCGGTGGCTAGGGCACCACGACAAGCTTGCCGGTGGCTTCGTTGTTCTCCATGTACCGGTGGGCCGCAACGATGTCGGCCAGGCCGAAGACACGGTCTACGTTGGGTCGATAGACGCCGGCCTCGACCTCGTGGACGACCTGCTGCAACACGGTCGCGCCCGCGCTGCCCTTGAGGTTGTCGCTGTGGAAAGCCGTGAGCTTGGTTCCGGACGGGATCATCGCTATCGGTTCGAAGTCCGAGATCACCCAGCCACTGAGCGTGCCCGCCATGCACACCGTTCCGCCACGACGGACCAGGTGCAGCGAGTCCACCGCTGTGCTCGCCCCGACGAGATCCAGAACATAGTCCGGACCCTCGGGCCATACCGCGTGCACACTCGCCGCCAGCGACCCACCGTCGTCGACGAGTACGTAGTCGACCCCAGCCGCGGTCAACGCGTCGATCTTGCCTTGCCGCCGAGTCGTGGCCGCGGTCTCGACACCGTGGCCGGACGCGATCGACGCGGCGGCCATGCCCACCGACGAGGTCCCGCCACGGATCAGCAACCGCCCCTGGCCACTAGGCATGACCCCCAACGTGTTCAGCGCGCCCTGCGCGGTCAGGTACGTCTCAGGTAGCGCGGCCAACACGTCCCAAGGCAACGTGGTGGTGACCGGCATCAGCAGCGAGTTCGGCAATAACGCATACTCCGCATAACCGCCGTCGAACTGCCGGCCCATCTCACCCATCACCGCCGCGACGGTTGTCCCATCCGGCAACATGGGATCGGTCGAGGCTGCCACGATTCCCACACATTCGATCCCAAGCACCCGCGGGAACGTCACGTTTGGGGAATGCCCCTGGCGGGTCCTCAGCTCCGACCGGTTCAAGCCCGCGCCCTTCACCTGCACCAGGCTCCAGCCCGCCCGAACCGCTGGTACCGGCAGCTCACGGATCTCCAGCACCTCCGGGCCACCCGCCCGGACACAAACCGCCGCCCGCATCGTCCTGCGCATCTCACACCACCTCGACGACAACGTCGACGCAGGCCATGAACAGGCTCAGAACGCACACCCACAACACCAGAAGCCGTCGTCTGGCCTGGAACGTTGCACCTCTGAGCATCGCGTCGGTATTGCTGCCGGAGTGAAGGTCATTGCCCTTACTGTAGAGCGACGGTAGACGACACGACGGCGGCGTCGTCACCGCGAGCCCCGGGCTCTACGTCATGGGCCTGCCCTTTCTGCGCCGCCGCCGGTCCACCCTGATCGACGGCGCCGGTGCGGACGCCACCGACATCACCGCCCACCTCGCGGGCCACCTCGCCACATCCCGGTGACCTGTCCGCGACACCCTCAAGTCGTCGCCGGCCGCGAGGCACCGCAGGCCACAAAGGTGATCACCTGGACCCACGACGACGAGAACGGTTGGAAGACCGTCGCGGCACAGGCAACACTGGCCGGCCCCGCCTGATCGAGCGACGGCTGGCGGGCGTCAACCCTGCTCTCGGCGCTGGATCTGCTCGGCAATCCGCTTGATCCGCTCCAGTCGGGCGTCCCACGTCGCGCTGACCGCGGAGAATTGGGCGACCGCACGCGACAGTTGCCCCTCGTCCACCTCGTAGCGGCGCTCGCGCCCCGCCGATGTCGAGTGGACCAGGCCGACACGGTCCAGCACGCCGAGGTGCTTAGCTACCGCCTGTCGGGTGACCGGTAGCCGTGCGCTCAGCGTGGTCGCCGTACCGCCTCCGTCGGCGAGCAGCAGGTCGAGCATCCGTCGGCGGATCGGATCACCGACGGCGGACCAGAGCCGGTCATCGATCACGGTCGCGTGACCAGCCGGTTGGCATACGTGACCAGACGCGAGAGGAAGAAGTCCCACCCGCGGACGTGGTCGAGGTAGGCATCCTGCAGAACTGCCGCCTCCCACCCGCGTTCGCGGAAGCCGGTCTCGGTAAATCGCAGCAACGTGCCGTCGCCGGACGGTACGAGGTCGAAGGTGACGAGCAGGGAATTGCCCGACGCCGGTGCCTCGCCCGAGTCGTATACCCAGCGGAACGCGAACCGGCGGGGGGCTTCGGCCTCCACGACGGTCAGCGTCTCGATCTTGGCGTCCGGCGAGGCCGGGTCGCCGAAGGTGATTGAGCCGGTGGCGCCGGGGACCGGGTCGAGCTCGGCCTCGTCGGGCCACCACTCGCGCAGATGCTCCGGAGAGCTGATCACCTCGTAGACCACCTCCGGGGATGCGTCTATGCGGAGCTCGCGCTCGATGCTTCCGTATTCCATATGAATTCTCCTGATCTCAGTGCAATCAAACGTTGCTCGTTACGGTATTTGGTCCGCCGGGGCGGCGATCACCACGGATCGGGCAGCCCTTCACCCGCGGTGATCAGGTTGTGCAGGCTGCCGTTGATGTAGTGCCGCCAAGCCGTTGAGCACGCGCCGAAGCACTCGACGTCCGGCATCAGGCCGATGTGGGTGAACCGGAGCTCGGTGCTGTCTGCCGCAGGCACGATGTCGAACACGATCTGGCTGCCGGTCCACTCGCTCGGCTCCGAGACGAACGCCAGCTGACTGTCGATGACCCGCCAGACCACGCGACGGCTCGGCTCGAGCTCGACCACGCGCTGGAGGCTGTAGTGCTGAGGGAGGTGTCGGTAGGTGAACTCGGCACCGACTTTGTCGGCCCGCCCCTCGACCTGACCCGTCCACCAGGCGCCGACGTCCAGGATGGCGGCGTAGACCTCCTCCGGTGACTGCTGGACCGGGTAGGACGTCGAGTAGTCGCGCCCGGGGGCCGTCGTGATTGCAGTGCTCGTTTCGCTTTCCATGTCGGTCTCCTATCGTGCAACATTTGGTTGCACGAGAGTAGCTCGGCTCCGGCGCTTGCGCAACGCTTGGTTGCACATATCGGGCCCACGCCCGCGGATGGGCGAACCCCAGCAGCTTCATCGCAGCCTTTACCAACATCATCGGCACCACACCGGGCCGCCACCGAACCAGCGAGGCCGGCGTTGCTTCTACTGATCGTTTGGGTTGCGTCGGATCCTCGGCTGAACCGGTACGGCTTGCGGGACGCACTCCGACATGTCCGCGAGGGTGCAGACTGTCGCAGGCAAGGCGGCGGCGACGTAATCGCGGCGCAAGGCCTCGCCCGGTTCGGCGCCTCCTCTTGAGAACGCGTAAGCCGGCCCGAGCTCGCCGGCATCGAGCCAAATCCAGACACCGTGGCCCGGCTAGATCGGCCCACTCGTGAGCCAGCCGGACCGGTACCGCTCAGGATCCGATAGCCACCGAGCTGCAGGTGCGTGGGCACACGTTCCGGCAGGACGAACCGACCATCCTGGGCGGTGTCGACACTGGCCCCAACCCAGTCGAATACGCCCTGGCGGCCCTCGCGTCCTGCCAGCTGGCGACCTACCGATTCTGGGCCGCGAAACTCGACATCCCAGTCGGCGACCTCCAGGCGGTGGTGGAAGGCGACCTCGACGTGCGCGGCGTCTTCGGCCTCGATGAGGAGGTGCGCCCCGGTTATCGCGAGGTCCGGGTCACGGTGACTGTTGATGGCCCGGCTACGCCCGAGCGCTACCGCGAACTCGCCGACGCGGTAAACCAACACTGCCCCACCCTTGACCTTTTCTCCAACCCCACACCAGTGCGGACCAACCTGGTCATCGCCTGACGTCGCACCCCGATAAGACTGATTGTCCGTTTAGGGTGCGCGCATGAGCTGCCGCATCTCCGAGCTGGTCATCGACTGCGCCGACATGGAGAAACAAGCCGCGTTCTGGTCCGCCGTGCTCGGCTACGTCGAGCTGGGCCGCGAGGAGGACGAGATCGAGATCGGCCCACCGGGCGTCGGCTTCGGCGGCCCGCAGCCGATCCTGATCTTCAGCCCGGTGCCGGAGCCGAAGCGCACCAAGCTGCGCCTGCACATCGACGTCAACCCCACCGACCGCGACCAGGAGGAGGAATTGGAGCGCCTGCTGTCACTGGGCGCACGAAAGGTCGACGTCGGCCAGACCGGCGAGGAGTCCTGGCACGTACTGGCGGACCCGGAGGGCAACGAGTTCTGCCTCCTACGCCGCCGCCTCGACCCGGTCTAGGCCGCCTCGTTCAGGCGCCGTCGTCACCGCCGGCCCCGGCCCAGACGTCAGGCAAGTCCGAGGGCGTACACGGTCAGCGCGATCTCGTCCCTGCCGGTGCAGTTGCGGCGCTGGAAAACCAGGTCGTCGACGACGATCTCAGCGCCGGGGTGAGCAGTAAGCCAGCTGTCGGAGTCAGCGTTCCAACTGATCGGGCGGTACTGACCACTCGGCCGCGAATTCGCTGTCTCCGAGCTGGGTCGAATGGTCACCTATTATCACCTTCCGGAACTCCGCACGGTCAGCGGTAAGCGCTGCAACCAGGGTGATCCGCTGGTAGGCCGGCGGATCATCAGTGCCCGGCTCACGAGTCCATTCGTCGATGTCGATCTGGACCGTGCCATCTCCCATTCCGGTGTCGACGATAGGCACGGCCGGCGCGCGCACCCTGGTGACTTCGCCCGTATCGCGGTCGTACCAGGCCCCGCCGAACCGATCACCCACCCTCGGCACGGCGAACCACCACTGCAACTCACAGCACGTAACTACCGATCCGGAACCGCCGTTGGCCAGCGGGGTAAGGCTCACCTCGGGCAATGTCGCCGGAAAGCTCGCTAGCCAGGGACCGGACACCCTGCCAGGCTAAGTCCAAGATCGTGATCATCGCTACCGGATTAGCTCGGCAAAGCGCCCTGCTGTCCGCATTATCAACGCCGCCGGGCCCGCGCGCCGGTCGCACAGTTGCAGCTAGCAGGTAGCGGGAATACCGGTCAGCCGCGAACCAGAAGGGGGCGCTGCCCGCGGCGACACGGCGCGCCATCAACGCGAAGCTGGCGAGCAGGGGGCGTCGGGTCGCCCCGGCCAGGTCCCGGTTGGATCAGCAAAACACAGGAGGCAAGGATCGTGGGACGCTGGCCGTCGTCGCTGACGCTCAGTGTGTTGACGGGACCCGGCAGCGGCGCCACCAGCACACACCTGACGGGAAGAGCGAGCCTAACGTGCCTACCGTCCCCCGCGAGCCCGCCGCAAGCCGACTGAGGCTGCCTGCCCCGGCCTCGAGGCTTTCCTGGCGGCGCCGGCTAGCCGGGGCGCTGACCGGGCTAGTCATTCTTCCGCTGCTGACCATGGGTTTGATCCAGCTCGGTGGCGTCATGAACCTGCCCAGCCAGACGCTCTTCTACCTGCTCGCTGTCGTGGTGGTCGCGCTGGCCGGTGGGCTGGTCCCGGCGCTGGCCGCCGCGGTCGCGGCCGCGGTGCTGATGGATCACTATTTCATCCCGCCGCTCAATGACTTCGCCATCGCCGACTCCGACAATGTGGTGACCCTTGTCGCGTTCGTCCTCGCCGCCGCCGCGACCAGCTTGGTTGTCGGCCTGGGCGCGCGCCGCCGTGAAGCCGAAGCCCTCGCGACCGCGAACGCGGAGAGCCGCGAGGAGCTGCGCGTGCTGGCCGACGAACAGGCGGCGCTGCGCCGGGTCGCCACGCTGGTCGCCCGAGGGGTCACGGCGACCGAGGTGTTCGCGGCCGTCGCACACGAGGTGGGCAGTGTCCTCGGGGCCGACACCTCGACCATTGTCCGCCTCGATCCGGACGGCGAGGTGACGGTTCTGACCCGTATCGGCGACCACCCCGACTCGATCCCGGTGGGGAGCCGCTGGACACTCGAGCTGCCCCTGCCCTTGGCGGTCGCCTTGCGCACGGCCCGTCCGGCTCGCCTCGACGACCAGAGCCAAGTCCCCGGCGCATACGCAGACCGGCTTCGTCGGCTGGGAATCCGGGCGGGGGTCGCGGCGCCGATCGTGGTTGAGGGGCGATTGTGGGGCGGGATCGGTGTCGGGTCCCGGCGCGGGCGCTTCCCGGCCGAAACCGACGAGCGCATGGTCGGCTTCACCGAGCTCGTCGGGACCGCGATCGCGAACGCTGAGGGCCGCGCCCAGCTCGAGGAAAGTCGCGGCGAACTGGGCAGGCTCGCCGAGGAACAGGCCGCGTTGCGGCGGATCGCCACGCTCGTCGCACGCGGGCTTCCAGCGGACGAGGTCTTCGCCGCGGTGACCGAGGAGGTCGGGCGTCTGCTGCACGTTTCGCACGCGACGATGACCCACTACGACCCCGACGGCGCGACGAGGGTGGTGACCGCCGCGTGGAGCAGCGGCCACACCGCTTTCCCCGTCGGCACCCGGGTGGGCCACGGGGGCCGCAACGTAAACACGCTGGTGTTCCAGACGGGCCGGCCGGCGCGGATCGACGACTACGACGACGCCGATGGCCCGGCCGCCGAGGCTGCCCGCGAGTTCGGGATCCGTGCGTCGGTCGGCGTGCCGATCAGCGTCGAGGGCCGGCTGTGGGGCGTCATGTTCGTGGGATCCGGCCGGGAGGAGCCGATGCCGGCCGACACCGAGGTGCGGCTGGCCGGCTTCACCGAGCTCATCGCTACAGCCATCGCGAACGCCCAGGCGCGCATGGAGCTGCGCGGGTTCGCGGAGGAGCAGGCGGCGCTGCGTCGGGTGGCGACGCTGGTGGCGCGCGCGGCGCGGCCGGAGGAGGTACTCGCCGCGGTCGCCGAGGAGGCCGCGCGGCTGCTGCAGGCCCACCATGCGTCGATGAGCCGCTATGAGCCCGACGGCGCGACGAGGGTGGCCGCGGCGTGGGGCAACACCCTCCCCATCGGCACTCGGGTGGGCTTCGGGGGGCGGAACGTGAACACGCAGGTGTTCGAGACCGGCCGGCCCGTGCGGATCGACAACTACGACGACGCCTCGGGCGCGGCCGCCGAGGGCGCCCACAAGTTGGGCATCCGCGCGTCGGTCGGCGTGCCGATCAGCGTCGACGGCCGGCTGTGGGGCGTCATGTTCGTGGCATCCACCCGGCAGGAGCCGCTGCCGGCCGACACCGAGGCGCGGCTGGCCGGCTTCACCGAGCTGGTCGCCACCGCCATCGCCAACGCCGAAGCCCAGGCCGCGCTCACCGCGTCCCGGGCCCGGATCGTCGCCGCGGCCGACGACGCCCGACGCCGCATCGAACGCGACCTGCACGACGGCACTCAGCAGCGCCTGGTCTCGCTCAGCCTGGCGCTGCGGGTGGCCCAGTTCACCGAGCCCGCGGTGGTACCCGAGTTGCGGACCCAGATCGGCCGGGTCGCCGACGAGCTCACCGCGGCGATCGACGAGCTACGCGAACTCGCCCGCGGCATCCACCCCCCGATCCTGTCCGAAGGCGGGCTCGGCCCGGCCCTGCGCACCCTGGCCCGTCGCTCCGCGATCCCGGTGGAACTCGACATCCGCACCGAAATCCGCCCCGCGGACTGCATCGAGGTGGCCGCCTACTACGTCGTGTCCGAGGCCCTGACCAACACCACCAAGCACGCCCGCGCCTCCTACGCGCAGGTAACGGTGGACGAGCGGGACGCCCTCCTTCGCCTGTCGATGGTTGACGACGGTGTCGGCGGCGCCGATCCCGCGCGAGGCTCGGGTCTGATCGGGCTGCGCGACCGGGTGCAGGCCCTGGGCGGATCGATCGAGGTGAACAGTCCCCCCGGGGCCGGGACGGCGATCCTCGTCGAGCTTCCGCTGCAGCTCGACTGACGCTGCCACGTGGCCGGATAGGCCTGGGGCTGCCTGATCGCCGCCGGGTAGGCGACCCGCACCCCTCGTCCGCGCGATCTGGCTGGCATATTGGAGGTGTGACCGCGCCTGATCTGGAGCGTCGACGCACCTCGGCAGACCGGTTCGCCGCCGCATGCGCGGCCGTCGCCCGGAGGTTGCCGGGACGACTGTCCACCCTGATCGCCCCGCACATGATCGGGTTCTGCGTGATCAACGGGTTCACCTTCGGCGTCGACCTCGCGCTGATCGGACTGTTTCATGGCTGGCTGGACTGGCCGGTCTGGCTGGCGATCAGCATCAGCTACATGAGCGCGCTCGGGCTCAGCTTCGTCCTCAACCGCTGGCTGAACTTCCGCTCACACGCCCCGGTCGGCCCGCAGTTGGGCTGGTACGTCGCGGCCATCGCGGTCAACTACTTTGCGATCGTGCTCGGTATCGGGGCCGGCCTCACCACGGTTGGCGTCCACTACCAGCTCTCCCGGATCCTCGCCGGAGCGTGTGAGGGCGTCTTCTTGTACTGCGTCCTGCGCTGGGTGGTGTTCGCCGACCGTCGTGACAGCCGCCCGCGTCCCGCCGCGTAGGCGCGCTGACCCGGCCTCGCCCAGGTGGGGTCCGTTCTTCGGGCTAGGCCTCGGCGGAGGGCTTCGACTCGATGGGCTTTGTCTCGGGCTTCTTCGCGTCGTCCTCGTGCAAGCCGCTGACCTCGGACTTGAGGATGCGGGCCGAGCGCCCCAGACCGCGGGCGGCCTCGGGCAGCTTCTTCGCCCCGAACAGGACGACCAGCACCAGGAGCACGAGGAGCCAGTGGGTGGGACTCATTGCACCGGAGAACATGGGCCCATGGTAAGCGCAAATGCCCCGCAGCGGGGCCGCCGGTAGCCCCCGACCCCGCCGTTCCCCGCGAGTCGGGGCTCCCAGCACCCCGAGTCGGGGCTCTGAGCACCTCGTTCAGGGGGCGAAATATAGACACGGCAGAACACGGGTTCGCCCTCGCGGCGATATCGGGTGAGGATATGGGTATGGGTAAGCCGGTTCTGCTGACCGTTGATGACGATCCGGGGGTGTCCCGGGCGGTCGCGCGCGATCTTCGGCGGCGCTACGCGGAGGAGTTCCGCATCGTGCGCGCGGACTCCGCGATGGATGCGCTGGACGCGCTACGGGAGCTGAAGCTGCGTGGCGACGTGGTGGCGGCGATGCTGGCCGACTACCGGATGCCGCAGATGAACGGCATCGAGTTCCTGGAGCAGGCGATGGACCTGTTCCCCAGGGCCCGCCGTGCGCTGCTCACCGCGTACGCCGACACCGACGCGGCGATCCAGGCGATCAACGTGGTCGACGTGGACCACTATCTGCTCAAGCCGTGGGACCCGCCGGAGGAGAAGCTCTACCCGGTGGTGGACGCCCTGATCGAGACCTGGCGGGCCACCGGCGACTCCGCCGTCGAGGAAACCAAGGTCATCGGCCACCGCTGGTCCGCGCCGTCGTTCAAGGCCAGGGACTTCCTGGCGCGCAACGCGGTGCCCTACCGGTACTTCAGCGTGGACGAGCCGGAAGGGCTGCGCCTGCTGGAGGCGGCCGGAGCCTGCGCGGACGACATCCCCGTGCTGATCACGCCGGAGGGCACCTCGCTGTGTCAGCCGTCGCACGCCGAGATCGCCGCCGCGGTCGGGCTGTCCACCGAGCCGGCCGAGGCGTTCTACGACCTGATCGTGGTGGGTGCCGGCCCGGCCGGCCTCGGCGCGGCGGTGTACGGCGCGTCCGAGGGGCTGCGGACTGTGTTGGTGGAGCGCAGCGCCAGCGGCGGGCAGGCCGGTCAGAGCAGCCGGATCGAGAACTACCTGGGTTTTCCGGACGGGGTCTCCGGCGCGCAGCTCACCGACCGGGCACGCCGGCAGGCGCAGAAGTTCGGGGCCGAGGCGCTGTCCGCGCGCGAGGTGACCCGCCTGGAGGCGCGCGGTTCGGCCAGGGTGGTGCACTTCGGTGACGGCACCGAGATCGCGGCGCACTCGGTGGTGCTGGCCACCGGCGTCGCCTACCGGCAGCTGGATGCGCCGGGCGTGGCCCAGCTGACCGGCCGAGGGGTGTACTACGGCTCGGCGATGACCGAGGCGCCGGCCTGCGCAGGGCAGGACATCTACATCGTCGGCGGGGCCAACTCGGCCGGCCAGGCCGCCGTGTTCTTCTCCCGGCACGCCAAGCGGGTGGTGCTGCTCATCCGGGGCGAGTCGCTGCAGTCGTCCATGTCGCACTACCTGATCCAGCAGCTCGAGCAGATCGACAACGTGTCCGTGCGGACCCACACCCAGGTCGCCGAGGTGCACGGCGACGATCACCTGGAGCGGCTCACCCTGCGCAACACCCAGGACGGCACGACGGAGATGGTGGACAGCGGATACCTGTTCGTGTTCATCGGTGCCGCGCCGAGGACCGACTGGCTGGACGGCGTGCTGCTGCGCGACGAGCACGGGTTCGTGCAGACCGGCCCCGACCTGCTCAAAGAGAACGAGCGGCCACCGGGATGGTTCCTGGAGCGCGATCCGTACTACATGGAGTCGAGCATCCCCGGCGTGTTCGTGGCCGGAGACGTGCGGGCGGCGTCAGTAAAACGAGTGGCATCCGCTGTCGGTGAAGGCGCAATGGCCGTCACGCTGGTACACCGGTATCTGGGAGAGCAGTGATTATGAGCGCGAACATGACCAAGGACCAGCTACGCGAGCTGTTCCTGTTCACCGACCTCCGCGATGAGCAGCTGGACTGGGTGAACGAGAACGGCGACGTGGTCGAGTTCGGTGCCGATACCGAGGTATTCGCCGAGGGCGATCCGGCCAAATGCTTCTGGGTGCTGTTGTCCGGGACCATCGCGCTCAGTAGGAACATCGGCGGTGACCGGGTGGAGACCGGGCGCACCGACCAGGTGGGTGTCTACCTCGGCGCGGTGACCTTCTATCTGGAGGAGTCGCTGGAGAACGGTTACCAGAGCGCCGCGCGAGCCATCACCGACGTGCGCCTGCTGGCGCTGCCCTCCGGCAAGCTGGCGTTGGCCTTCCGGGAGTGGTTCCCGATGGCGGTGCACCTGCTGCAGGGCATGGTGCTGGGCACCCGCCGGGGCCAGGCGATCGCCGGCCAGCGGGAGCGGCTGCTCGCCCTGGGCAAGCTGTCCGCCGGGCTCACCCACGAGCTGAACAATCCGGCCGCCGCCGCTGCCCGGGCCACCTCCACGCTGCGCGACCGGGTCGCCGGGATGCGGCACAAGCTGGGCATGCTGGCCGAGGGCAAGCTGGACAAGGACGCGCTGCTCGCGCTCACCGGGCTGCAGGAGGAGTTCGCCGACCGGGTGCAAGAGGCTCCGGAGCTGACCGCGGTGGCTGCCAGTGACCTGGAGGACGAGCTGGGCGACTGGCTGGACGACCACGATGTGGCCGGCAGCTGGGATCTCGCACCGGTGTTCGCCGCCGGCGGCCTGGGGGTGGCCGACCTGGAGCGGGTACGCGCGGCCACCGACTGCATCGATGAGGATGCCCCGCTGGACGGCGCGCTGCGCTGGCTGGCCTACACCGTGGAGACCGAGAGCCTGCTGCGCGAGATCACCGACTCGACATCGAGGATCACCGCGCTGGTCGGCGCGGCCAAGCAGTACTCCCAGATGGACCGCGCGCCCTACCAGATGATCGACATACACGACGGCCTGAAGGCCACCATGGTGATGTTGAGCGCCAAGCTGGCCAAGCACGGCATCAAGGTGGTCAAGGACTTCGACCTGTCGCTGCCCAAGATCCCGGGCTACCCGGCCGAGCTCAACCAGGTCTGGACCAACGTGATCGACAACGCCGTCCAGGCCATGAACGGCAGCGGCACGCTCACCGTGCGCACCTGCAGCGACAACGAGTGGCTGATCGTGGAGATCGGCGACACCGGCCCGGGTATCCCGCCGGAAATTCGCAAGCGGGTGTTCGAGCCGTTCTTCACCACCAAGGGCGTCGGCGAGGGCACCGGCCTGGGCCTGGACGTGAGCTGGCGCGTAGTGGTGACCCGCCACCACGGCGACCTGACCGTCGAGTCCGAGCCCGGTGACACCCGCTTCCAAGTCCGCCTCCCCCTCACCGAGCAGCGCTAACCCCCCACGCGTTGCGTATCTGTGCGCAGAGCTGCTCTGCGCACAGATACGCAACGGTCCGCGCCGACTGGCAAGGCAGTCCGGTTCGATCTTGGGCGGAACCGGACTGGGTTGCCACTCGACGCGCGTTTTCCCAAACCTGACCCGTCGGCGGGCTCGGTCAGTGAGGGTGGGCGGGTGGTGGGTGGCCCGTTTCGGGGTAGCGAGGCGGTTGCGGCTGGGTTGGTGACCCGGCATCAGTTGTACGGACCTCGGTTTCGACGGGTGTTCCCGGATGTCTATGTCGCCGCCGGGCTGGACTTGAGCCTGTTGAACCGGTCACTGGCGGCGTTCGAGCTCGTGCGCGACCGGGGTGGCGTGCTCGGCGGGTACTCGGCCGCGGTGTTGCTCGGGGCGGACTGTGCTCCTTGCGACGCACCGGCCGAGGTGCTCGTGCCGCACCAGCTGTACCCGCACCGGGGTCTGCGGGTTCGCCGAGATTGTGTGGCCGAGACCGACGTGATGGAGGTGGGTGGAGTCCGGGTCACCTCGCCGATCCGCACCGCCTGGGACCTTGCGCGGCGGTTGCCGCTGGTCGAAGCGGTCGTGGCGGTGGACGCGCTGGCCCATCGGGGTTGCTTTGTCCCGGCGGACCTGCTGAACCGTCGTCGAACCGCACAGCACGGGGCGCGCGGGTGCCGCCAGCTGGACGCGGTGGTAACCCTGTCCGACCCCCGCGCGGAGTCGCCCCCGGAGACCCGACTGCGACTCGGCCTGGTTGCGGCCGGGCTGCCGCCGCCGTCCGTGCAGTACCGGGTCGTTGACGAGTACGGGTACACGCTGGCCAGGGTCGATCTCGCGTACCCGGAGGTGAAGCTCGCCATCGAGTACGACGGCGCCGTCCATTTCGAGCCTCGCCGGGCGATCCGGGACCGCCAGCGGGACGCCGAGCTCGCCGGCTACGGCTGGCTCACCCTGCGCCTCACCCCCGACGACCTGTACACCATGCCCCAGACCACCCACCGGATCCGCGACCTGCTCGCGATACGGCGGCCGTGACGTCGAGTGGCAACCCAGTCCGGTTTGAGCAAGATCGAACCGGCCTGACTTGCCACTCGGCGCCGGCCCGGACCACGCGAGACGGGTCAGGTTTGGAGGGGGAGGAGTTCGGTGGCGAGCTGGTCGAGGAAGTGGCGGCGGGAGGCTACGGCGGTGGCCGGCCGGACCACGAACTTGGTCAGCCCGACCTCCACGAACCGGCGTACCTCGTCCCGGGCCGCCTCCCACCCCCGGCAGACCAGTCGCTCGGGGTCCAGGTCGGGTCGGCGCGCGCGGGCACGGAGCCGGGCGAGGTCGACACCGGCGGGGTCATCGCCGTCCGGGACCACCAGCAGGTTCGTCCCGTAGTGGTCCTCCTCGATCTGTCGGCCGGCGTCGGCCGCCGCCTGCTCGATCTGCTGGCGGCACACCGCGGCCTCCTCCGGGGTGACGAAGCTGCCCAGCCAGCCGTCCCCGAGCCGGCCCAGCCGGCGCATCCCGACCGGCAGCCGCCCGCCCAGCCACAGGTCCAGCGGCTTGGCCGGCAGCGGCCCCACCGAAGCCTCGTCGAGGTGGAAGAACTCGCCGTGGTGGGTCACCACCGGCGCGGTGAGCAGCGCCCGGACCACGGCCAGCGCCTCCTCGAACACGTCGCCCCGCCGCCCCTCCGGGACCGGGAACATGGTCCGGTCGGCGAGCTGCGCCGGCCGCACCCCGAAGGCGGGCAGCACCCGCCCCGGCGCCACCGCGGCCAGCCCGGCCAGCTGGGAGGCGACCAGCGCGGGGTTGCGCCCGGGCAGCACCAGCACCCCGGTGCCCAGCTTGAGCCGCTCGGTGCGCCCGGCCGCGTAGGCCAGCCCGATCAGCGGGTCGGCGCTGTGCCGGTTGGACACCAGGTCGGAGAGCCACACCGAGTCGACGTGGTGCGCTTCCAGCTCGTCGACCAGCTCGGCCAGGCCGGGGCCGACATCGGGCTCCGGACCGCCGGTGGGAATGGGTCCAACGCCGATCCGCACCTTCATGCCCATGCCTCGACCTTACGTCCGCGGAAATCCCGCGGAAATCAAACGGCCGAAAAAAAGCCGGGGCGGGGACCGGAATTCCGATCCCCGCCCCGGCCCGCGAGCCCGGGCTCCCCGCCGGGCCTGAGCAGGAGATGACGCTGGCTAACTGGCGGTCACGCTGCCCAGCGTGACCGGGACGGTGCGTGGCGCGGCGGCGCCGCTGGACACGGTCAGCGTGACGTTGCTGCCGGGCACGGCGGAGTTGATCGCGGCGACCAGGGCGTCGGAGATCTGCACCAACCGGTCGCCGACCTTGGTCACCACGTCGCCGGGCTGCAGACCAGCACTGGCGGCCGCCGAGCCCGGCTGCACGCTGACCAGCTGCGCACCGTTCGGCTGCGAGTCGCGCACCGAAACTCCCAGCTGCGCCTGGGTGGCGTGCCCGCTGGCGATCAGCTCGTCGGCGATCCGCTTGGCCTGGTTGATCGGGATGGCGAAGCCGAGGCCGATAGACCCGCTCTGCCCGCCCCCGCCGGCGCCGGCGCCGAGTGACGCGATCGCCGAGTTCAGCCCCACGATCCGGCCCTGCATGTCCACCAGCGGGCCACCGGAGTTGCCCGGGTTGATCGCGGCGTCGGTCTGGATCGCGTCCAGCACGGAGGTGGGCGGTGCCGGCTGGGCGGCGAGATTCCCGCCAAGCCCGCCGAGCCCACCGAGCCCGCCACCGAGACCGCCGAGCCCGCCCTGGCCTTGGCTCTGGCTCTGGGTGGGTTCGCCCTGGGTTTCCACCGGCCGGTTCAGCGCGCTGACGATGCCGCTGGTCACGGTGCCGGCCAGGCCGAGCGGCGAGCCGACGGCGACCACCTGCTGGCCGACCTGCAGGCCGTCGGAGTTGCCCAGCTGGATGGGGGTCAGCCCGGAGACGTTCTGCGCCTTCACCACCGCGATGTCGGCCTGGGTGTCCTCGCCGATCACCTGGACCGGCGCGGTGGAGCCGTTCTGGAAGGTCGCGGTGAGCTGCCCGCCCTGTGCGGCGTCCAGCACGTGGGCGTTGGTCAGGATCAGCCCGTCGGCGGACAGCACCACCCCGGAACCCTCGCCCTGGTTGCCGACCAGCTGGACGACGCTGGGCAGCACGTGCTGCGCGACGGTGGTGATCGGGCCGGCGGGCAGGTCACTCCCGGCCGGGACGGGCTGGCTCAGCGTGCCGATCGAGCCGACCGGCGTGCTCTCCCGGCCGACGAAGCCACCGACTCCACCGCCGACCGCTGCGGCCAGCACCGCGACCGCAACCAGGCCAGCGACCCTGCGGCGGGCCCTGGGCTTCGGCGACGGCTCGCTGGGTGGCACTGGCGGCAACACCGTGGTCGGCGGCGGTACCTGACCGGGGGGTACCTGTCCGGCCGGTAGCTGACCCGGCTGAGGGAATTGGCCGGGCTGCGGGACCTGGCCGGGCTGCGAGGGTTGGCCGTACGGGGGCTGCCCGTACGGGGGCTGGCCGTACTGGGGGTAGAGACCCACGCCGTAGGGGTGCACCTGGTACGCGTGCGGTGGTGCCGGGGCGGCGTACTGGTCGGCCTGGCGCTGCTCCGGTGCCGGGGCGCCGGCCTCGGGTTGCTCCGGTGCCCCGGGCTGGTCGGCGGCCTGGCGCGGCTGCGGCGCCGGGGCGCCCTGCTGCTCGGGCCGACGTGGCTCCGGGGCCGGAGAAACTGGCTGGGCGCCGTTCTGGCCGGGGTACGGCTGGGCGCCGTTCAGGTACTGACTGGTGAAGGGGACCTGGTCGGCGCGGCCGTCGAGCGCACCCGGTGCGGCACCGGGGCCTGTCGGGCCGGTCGGATCTGGAGTCCCCGCCGGTGTGTCGCTCATGGCACCACTGTCGGCGCCAATCCTGTGGCACTCCTGTGAGAGCGCCGAGAAGTGTCTGATGTTCGGGCGTTTGCTGAGAGCGACGCCAGACTTTGCCCGGCGGGGGTCAGGTCAGGAGATCGCGGTCCACCAGTCCCGCTCGGGCGGCGTGCTGACCACGAACCGCTCGCCGGGCATCGGTACCGCGAACCGCACGTCGGCCCGCTCCGCCTCGGTGATCAGCCGGCGGACCGGCTCCGACCACTCGTGGAACCCCAGGTTGAACGTCGCCCAGTGCACCGGCACCAGCAGGCCGCCGCCCAGATCACCGTGCGCCCGGACCGCTTCCTCCGGGTTCATGTGCACGTCCGGCCACTGATCGTTGTACGCGCCGATGGGCAGCAAGGTCAGGTTGAACGGCCCGAACCGGGCGCCGATCTCGGCGAAGCTCGGGGTGTAGCCGGTGTCGCCACCGAAGAACACGCCGTGCTGCGGGCCGGCGATCACCCAGGAGGACCACAGCGTGGTGTTGCGGGTCAGCGCGCGCCCGGAGAAGTGCCTGGCCTCCGTGCAGGTCAAGGTGAGCTCCCGGACGCGGGCCTGACCGCCCCAGTCCAGTTCGATCACCCGCTCCGCCGGCACGCCCCAGGAGCGCAGGTGCGCGCCCACGCCGAGCGGCACCACGAACGGCGCCGGTCCGCGCGCCACCAGCGCCCGCACGGTCGGCAGATCCAGGTGGTCGTAGTGGTCGTGGGAGATCAGCACCGCGTCCACCGGGGGGAGCGTGTCCAGGCCGGCGGGCACCGGGTGCATCCGCTTCGGCCCGATCAGCGGGGAGGGGGACACCCGCTCGCTCCATACCGGATCCACCAGCACACGCCGGCCGTCGATTTCGACCAGCACGCTGGAGTGGCCGTACCAGGTCACCGCCAGCTGGTCGGCCACCGTGGGGAACTGGGGCACGGCCAGCGGCACCGGGCCGGACGGGGTGCCGGCGGAGCCGCGGGTGAGCATGGCGGCGATGATCGTGGCGGGGTTGGCCGGGCGCAGCAGCGCGCTCGGCTGGGCGTTGTGGAAGGTGCCCTCGGCGAACTGCGGAGAGCCGTCGGCCACCTGCTCGATGTCCGCCTGGGAGGCGCCCAGCGCGGTCGGGAGACCCCACGCGGCGCGGGCCAACAGACCCATGCCGGCGGTGGTCGCGCCGACCAGGGTGGCGCGCAGCACGGAGGCGGTCAGCGAGCGGACGGCGCGGGCCTGATGCACTAAGAACACTGTTCCAGCGTAGAGAAACCCGATGGGTGGCTGTGGCGGAGCACCGCCACCCGGCCCAACGCGCGGGTGACAGTAACGCCAGCTCGATTCCAGAGCCAGCAGATGGCTACTGGCGTTACGTTGATGTTGACTACCGCGAGTGTGCGCGGGGAGGCCGCTGGTGCGGGGGAACCCAGTGGACTGTGATATTCGCCCCCCGCCCGCACGGCTGCCGGCGGGTATCGCGCAAGCTGGGGGCGGTGCCGGGATAACAGGAGCGGGGGGCCGGATGGCCAGCGGTCTGGAGACCGAGACGCAGTGGCGGGCCGCGGCGCGGCTGTCGAACCAGCGACTCGTCGAGGCCCCGGTGGAGGGGCAGCTGGGCATGTCGGTCGACGAGATGTCCCCGGCCGGGGTGCGCACCCGGATGCCGATCCCGGTTGGTGAGTTGGCCGAGGCGGGCGGCGGCCTCGAGGTGGCGACCAGCGTGCTGGCCGACACCGCGGCGGGTATCGCCTTCTCCGCGCACCGGGGTCATGGCGGCCCCACCATCGAGCTGCGGCTGGACCACGTGTCGGCACCCACTGAGCAGGCCCGGTGGCTGATCGCCGAGGCCTCGGTGCTGCACGAGGTGGCCGGCGCCGCCTACCTGGCCGCCACGGTGCGCGACGACACCGGTCAGGAGGTGGCCAGGGCGACCGGTCATTTCCTGCTCACCCGCGGCTCCCTCGGCGCCGGGCCGCCTCCGCTGCCCGACTCATCCGCTGTGGAATCCCCCGAGCTGGGCGGGCCCGCCGCGAGGACGCTGCCGGGACGGGCGGACGAGCTGTTCCGGGCACTGGCGCCCGGGGGAGACCCCGCGGACTGGGTGCTCTCGGCGAGCGAATGGCTGGCCAATGCTCGATACGACGTGCACGGCGGGGTGTTGCTGGCGATCGGGCAGTTGGCCCAGCACAGGTTCCAGGAAGCGGACGGCGCAGCGCTCGCGCTGACACCGCTGCGCATCGAGACCGACTACCTGCGGCCGGTCCCGGTGGACGGCGGCGAGTTGCGCTGCCGGACCGCTTACGTTCGGCGCGGACGAGCTTTTCGCAGCGTGCGCAGTGAGTTGATCCGCGCGGATGGGCAGCTCGCCGCCGTGGTGAACGGGCTCTGGTCCAGCGTTGAGGGCCCGATTTGATGATCGTTCCGAGCTGCTGCGGCGAACGGCGGCTCGCTAGCTGCGAACGGCTCAACCCGCCCGTTTCGACCGCTCGTCCGTTCGGCGCAGCCCAAAAAATCACCGAAAGATACGCGTAACCTCTCGGTCACCCGATGGTGTGGCCTTCGGCGAGGCCGTTGCGAGCCCCCGGATTCACCGGAATGTACGTACAACCCTTTTCATGATCAGCGCGCTAGCCTTATTTAAAGGTGTGCGGTTTGCGCGTTTCTAGAAATCCGCTAACTTTCGAGAAGTCAGCGGGCTCCCCCAGAATCGCTGACATCCCCGCAGCGGAGGTTCGCCCCCGCATACTGATCAAGGAGATATTCCGTGTTCAAGAAGGCTGGAATCGTCCTCGCGGTAAGTGCCGCTGGCCTGCTGGTGGCGAGCCCGCTGGCATTCGCCGGTGACTACGGCGACGACGACGGGGGCCACGGCCACCACTCCCGCGACCACGACGGCGGTGACGACGACGACAACGGTGGCGACAACGGTGGCGACGACGACGGCGGCAACAGCGTGCACGTGCAGAAGGGTCTGATAAACCTGCAGGATGTGGGCGTGCAGGCGCCGATTCAGGCGTGCAACAACTCGCTCCTGTCCGGCACGCTGGGCATCCTGTCCCTCGGGCAGCGCAACAGCGACAGCCACGACGGCAAGTGCGGGCAGAGCAACAGCGACGACTGATCTCAGGCGGAGTCCGCACCTCGAATGTCCAGAGCGGGCGCTGGGCCACTGGCTCAGCGCCCGCTTTGCTGTCTCCGGTCGCCCTGACTTTGTGCTCTGCCGCACACCCACATTGCCTAATACTTAAGTTAATGCGCGCATTACCCTGGAAATGTCTTTCTGGATAGTGGTGCTCCGCACAGCAGCAGGATCAGCGCAATTTGGAATGCGCGGCGTCGGCGCCTGTTTCTCAGCGACAATCCAACCGGTCATATCGTGCTCATCGTGTCCCGCCGGCTCGCCTGATCGTGTTGGTAGGACTCGCCGGCCGAGCCGGAGTCGAGCCGCCTCGAGCGGACCGGGCCCTCCGTGCCGAGGCAGGGTGAGCTGCGTCGCCTCGGTCTCAGTGCGGTTTACAGATTTGAATTCAACTGACGATACTGGCGGCGCACCTCTCAACGGCGTCAGGAGGAGATCGCGGATGCGGCGTACCGGGTTCACGGCCGAACACGAGGACTTCCGCCGAATGATCCGGGACTACCTGGCCCGTGAGGTGGTGCCGGTGTTCGACGACTGGCTGGCCGCCGGGCTGGTGCCCCGGGAGTTCTTCCGCGGGCTCGGCAAGCTCGGGGTGCTCGGTATGGCGGTGCCCGAGGAGTACGGCGGTGGCGGCCAGGACGACTTCAGGTACAACGCGATCATGTCCGAGGAAGCCGCCCGCGCACTGGTCTCCCTGGGCTCGCTGCGGGTGCACCTGGACGTGGTACTGCCTTACTTCCTGGCCTACGCCGACGCCGAGCAGCGCGGCCGGTGGCTCCCCGGGCTGGCCTCCGGCGACCTGATCACGTCCATCGCGATGACCGAGCCAGGGACCGGGTCCGACCTCGCCGGGATGAGCACCACGGCGGTCCGGGACGGGGATCACTTCGTGCTCAACGGCGCCAAGACGTTCATCACCGGCGGCGCGCAGGCCGACCTGGTCGTGGTGGTCGCGCGCACCTCCCGGGACGAGTCCAACCGGCGGCGCGGGCTGAGCCTGCTGGTGGTGGAGGACGGCATGCCCGGGTTCGTCAAGGGACGGAACCTGGAGAAGATCGGGCTGAAGGTGCAGGACACCGTCGAGCTGTCCTTCACCGACGTGCGGGTGCCGGCGGAGAACCTGCTCGGCGAGGAGGGGCAGGGCTTCAGCTACCTCGGGCACAACCTGCCCCAGGAACGGCTCACCATCGCGGTCGGTGCGCTGGCCGCCGCCCAGGCCGCGCTGGACACCACCATCGCCTACGTGAAGGACCGCCGGGTGTTCGGCCAGCCGGTGAGCAACTTCCAGAACACCAAGTTCGAGCTGGCCGCGGTGGCCACCGAGGTGGAGGCCGGCCAGGCGCTGATCGACCGGGCGCTGGCCGAGCACGTGGCCGGCGAGCTCAGCGCGGCGGATGCGGCCAAGGTGAAGCTGTACTGCACCGAGCTGCAGGGCCGGGCGGTGGACCGCTGCCTGCAATTGTTCGGTGGCTACGGCTACATCCTGGAATACCCGATCGCCCGGCTCTACGCCGACGCCAGGGTGACCCGGATCTACGGCGGCACCAGCGAGGTCATGAAGTCGATCATCAGTAAGTCACTCGGACTGTAGTGACGGGGAGGCGGGAGCGTGCGGATCGAGGGCATTTCGGCGCTGGTGACCGGGGGTGCGTCCGGGCTCGGCCTGGCGTCGGCTCGGCGGCTGGTGGAGCTCGGCGCGTCGGTGGTGATCGCCGACCTGGCGAGTTCACCGGGTGAGGAGGCGGCCAAGGAGCTCAACCAGGTCCGGGACGGGGCGGCCTGGTTCGTGCCGGCCGACGTGACCGACACCGAGGCGTTCAACGAGGCACTGGACGCCGCCGAGCAGCGCGGCCCGCTGCGTGCCCTGGTGCACTGCGCGGGCCGGGGCGGGGACCGCCAGCGGATCCTCAACCGGGACCGCACCCCGGGCGAGCTCGACACGTTTGCCGAGGTGCTCCGGATCAACCTGGTGGGTACCTACAACGCGCTGCGGCTGGCCGCCGCCCGGATGGCCGGCAACGAGCCGCTGGACGGCGACCGGGGCGCCTGCGTGCTGACCGCCTCGGTGGCGGCGTTCGACGGCCAGATCGGGCAGACCTCGTACACCGCGTCCAAGGCCGCCGTGCACGGCATCACCCTGGTCGCCGCGCGGGACCTGGCCAGCTGGCAGATCCGGGTGAACACCATCGCGCCCGGGGTCATGGACACCCCGATGCTGGGCCGGCTGCGCGAAGACATCCGGGAGGGGCTGGCCGCCTCGGTGCCGCACCCGAAGCGCCTCGGCGAGCCCGCCGAGTTCGGCCGCCTCGCGGTGGACATCCTGGAGAACGCCTACCTCAACGGGCAGACCATCCGATTGGACGGCTCGATCCGGATGGCGCCGCGCTGAGGGTGCTCTAGTCGGACCCGTCGCCGCCAGCCGGTGATGCCGGCGCGGCCGGGGCGGTGCCGACCCGGCGGGCCCGCCGCAGGTGCCAGACCAGCGTGGGCGTCCCGACAGCGGCCAGGATGACCCCGTTCACCAGGCTGTCCAGGCCGTCCCGGCGGCGGTCATCGATCGCCGCCTGGCGGGCCGCCGCTCGCTCGCTCTCGGTGGAGATGATGTTGCCCTGGGCGTCCCGACGCAGCGAGGAGTCGTAGGAGTACGACTGGATGCTCAGCTGGGGGAAGGCCAGGTCCTTGACCCCGAACAGGGCGGTCGTCGTGCCGGCGATGAGGAAGCCCAGCCCGATGAGCGCGGCGAGGTAGAAGTACAGCAGCACCACCCAGGGCCGCCGGGTCGCCGCTGACTCACCAGAGGATCTTGTGACCATGCCGGCGACCATAGCCTCCGCGCGCAGGCTCCCACCTCCGTGGAACTACGGAGCTCACTCAGCCGTACGGTCCCCACCGCCTCCACTCCGCACAGCCAAGGCACACTTCGCACAGTGCGTGCGGTATGCGAAGTGTGCCTCAGGTATGCGAAGTCGACGTTGCCGCGGCGGTTGCGAGCGCTTACTCGGCTAGTTCGACCAGGGTGGCGTTGGCGGTGCCGCCGCCCTCGCACATGGTCTGCAGGCCGTAGCGGATATTGTTGGCCCGCATGTGGTGCACCAGCCGGGTCATCAGGATCGCGCCGGAGGCGCCCAGCGGGTGCCCGACCGCGATCGCCCCGCCCACCGGGTTGAGCCGCTCCTGATCCGCACCCAGCTCGACTGCCCAGGCCATCGGCACCGGGGCGAACGCCTCGTTCACCTCGTAGGCCCCGATGTCGGAGATGGCCACCCCGGTACGGGCGAGCAGCTTCTCGGTGGCCGGGATCGGCCCGGTCAGCATCATGATCGGGTCTGCCCCGCTGACCGCGCCGGCCTTGTACCGGGCGATCGGGGTGAGGCCGAGCTCCCGGGCCTTCTCCGGCGTGGTGACCAGCAGCGCGGCTGCCCCGTCGGAGATCTGCGACGCGTTCCCGGCGTGGATCACCCCGTCGGCGTCGAATGACGGCTTGAGCTTGGCCAGCGTCTCCGGGGTGGTGCCTCGGCGCAGTCCCTCGTCGGTGTCGAACACCCGGCCGTCCTCCAGCGCCACCGGGACGATCTGATCGGTGAACACGCCGGCGTCGATGGCCGCCGCCGCGCGGGCGTGCGAGCGGGAGCTGTAGGTGTCCAGGTCGTTGCGGGAGAGGCCCCACTTCTGCGAGATCAGCTCGGCGCCGGTGCCCTGGTTGAACTCGAAGTGGTCGTAGCGTTCCTGCACCTTCGGCCCGTACGGCTGACCGACGGTCCGCGCGGCGCCCAGCGGGACCCGGCTCATCGACTCCACGCCGCCGGCCACCACGATGTCGTACTGCCCGGCGATGACACCGTGCGCGGCCTGCTCCAGCGCCGCCTGGCTGGACCCGCAGGCCCGGTTGACGGTGATCCCGGGCACCGTCTCCGGGAAGCCGGCGGCGAGCGCGGCGTACCGGCCGATGTTGCTGGACTGGTCGCCGATCTGGCTGACGCAACCCCACACCACGTCGTCGATGATCACCGGGTCGATCCCGGTGCGCTCGACCAGTGCGGTCAGCACCAGCGCGGACAGATCCTGTGGATGAATCCCGGCCAATGAACCGTTGCGCTTGCCGATCGGGGTGCGCACGGCCTCGACGATGACGGCCTCAGGCATGACGGATCCTCTCGAATTGCGGTCGACGACGGGCGTGCCTCATGAGCGCTCGAACGGGGGGATGGGGGAGTCGGTGAACACCGGGGCGCGCTTCTCCAGCCGGGCGCGCACCGCCTCACGCTGGTTCGGGCTGGTGGCGATCCGGGACATGGCCCGCCGCTCGGCCGCCAGCCCATCCCCGAACGCCACGTGCCAGGCGCTGTCCAGCAGCGACTTCGCGGCCCGCACCGCGTCCGGGTTGCGCCCGGCGATCTCCCTGGCCAGCTCCAGCGCCGCGGTGCGTGGATCGTCGGCGACCCGGGTGGCCAGGCCGATCCGGGCGGCCTCCTCGCCGGTGATCACCTGCCCGGTGAGGGTCAGCTCCATGGCCCTATCCATGCCGACCAGGCGGGGCAGCAGCTGGGTGCCGGCCATGTCCGGGACCAGGCCCCAGCGCACCTCGGCGACGCTCAGCGTGGCCTCCGGCGCGACGATCCGGATGTCGGCGTTGAGCGCGACCTGCAGCCCGCCGCCGAACGCCGGGCCGTGCACCGCGGCGATCACCGGCGCCGCCACGGTGCCCCAGACACACGCCGCCCGCTGGCCTCGGCTCAGCTCGACCAGCTGATCGCCGGGATCCAGCAGCTCACCGCGCTCCAGGTCCGGATCGCGCCAGTCGGCGCGGTCGACCATGGCGGAGAACACCGAGAAGTCCAGCCCGGCGCAGAACCCCCGGCCCTCGCCGGAGAGCACCACCGCGCGCACCTCGGGCCGGCTGCGCACCGCCAGGCCGACCTCGAGCAGGTCGCCGAACATGGCCGCGTTCAACGCGTTGAGCTTCTCCGGCCGGTTCAGCCGGACGTCCGCCACGCCGTCGGAGATCTCGGCATAGACAGTGCCCCCGGCGCCGGTGACGGTGCTGGCTACTGTGCTGGTCATGGGCTCGCCCTCATTGGCTCGCTTTCATTGGCTCGTGCTCATCGGGCCGGCCCCCGAGACTGCCCGTTGGTCGCGCGTGCCTCGTTCCGATCGAAAACCCCGCGCCGGCGCAGCTCCTCGATCACCGTCTCGGCCATCCGGGCGGTGCGGCGGGTGACCACGGCGCTGGCCCGCTCGGAGTCGCCACGTTCGATCGCGTCCAACTCCTCCACGTAGAGCGGCAGCATGTGTTCCCGCCGATCGGCGCAGGCCAGCCAGAACGCGGTGGGCATGAAGCCCTGGAAGGTGCCGATCGCGGCGCGCAGCCGAGGGCCGGCAACCGCCTGGTTGATCGCCCGACGGAACTCCCAGACGGTGTTCTCGAACACCTCCGGATCGTCCGCCTCGGACATCTCGATGATCAGCTGGCGCAGCCGGATGAGCAGCTCCGGCGGGCGGCACGCGGCTGCCCGCCCGGACGCGATGGAGCTGAGCATCCCGTAGATCTCGTAGTGCTCTTCGACCACGTCGGCGTCGAAGCGCTCCAGGAACACCCCTCGGTGGTAGGGGATGGCCACGATGCCGTCCCGCTCCAGCTGGTTGACCGCCTCCTGCACCGGGACCCGGCTCATGCCCAGCTTGCCGGCGATCTCGGTGCGGTCGATCCGGTCGCCGGGGCGCAGGCTGCCGTCCAGCAGCCCGGACACGATGTGCGCGACCGCCACATCCTTGTCCTTGACCCCGTAGCGCTTGGGCATGCATCCCTCCGGCCAACTTTGAATTCAAGTCAGCCCCATGCTGCCATGCCCCGCGTGGCCACCGCGACTGTGAGCGCCGTCTCAGCCCGGCTGAACAGGGGTAGCGTGGCGAGCGGTGTGGTGGAACCGCGATTCGACGCCGACGATCACCGACGCGTAGCCGTCGGCGGACGATCAGCTGCGCCATCGTCGCCGGGTCTACACGGTGATCATGGCGATCCACATCATCGGGTTCGCCGTGGGCGGCGCGCTGTACTCCCGCGCCTGGTGGACCGGTCTGATCATCATCATCGTCACCGGCCCGCTGCAGTGGATCGCCGTCCTCCTGGCCAACGCCGCCCCCCGCCACAAAACCCGGACCAACCCACACACCCACACCCCGCCCTAGATCCCGCGAGTCGGGGTTTAGGGCACACCGAGTCGGGGTTTCTGGCACACCGATTCCGGGCTCAGCTCGCGGGCTGGGCGAGGTAGCGCGGGTTGGCCACGGTGAGGTTGGCGACGGTGAGCGCCCGGACGGCCTCCAGCACGTCGTCCCAGCGCTCGTCCAGCGAGCCGTCCCGGATCGCGGCGACCAGTGCCCGGTTGTCCGCGCAGCCCAACGCCGCCAACCGGTCGGCGTGCGCGGCCGCCTGCGCGGCGCCGACCCGCAGCTCGCGGCGCGCGATGGCCAGCGCGTTCGCCGCCACCCGGGCGTGGAACCGCAGCCGAGGGTCCATGCCAGTACCCGCGCCAGCCCCCGCGCCAGGCGTCGAGTCGGCCGGCCGCACCAGCTCCTCGGTGAGGAATCCGGCGGTGGCGGCCAGCAGCTCGTCCACCGTCGGACGGTCGTGTATCCCGGCGTCGGCCGGCGCTGGCTCGTCCAGCGGGTCCGCCACCGAGGTTGGCCCGCTGAACCCGAGGGCGAGCAGCGCGTCGTGCTCGGACTCGCAGATCCGCCGGCCCAGCACGGCCATCTCCACCGACCGCTCGGTACCGCCCAGGTGCCGCTCCGCCTGCTGGCGGCAGATCACCGCCCAGCGCGCCGTGCCGAACACCTCCCACCAGCGCAGCGCCTCCGTGGTGGGCCGCCACCGGGCGACCTCGGCGTAGCCGTCCAGCAGCTGGTCCCGGTCGCCGAAGCCACCCACCGCGGCCGGTGCGCCGAACCGCCACGCCTTCACACAGAGCCAGCCCAGATCCTCCATCGGGTCGCCGAGGTGGGCCAGCTCCCAGTCCAGCACGGCGCGCAGCCCGTCGGCGCCGATCATCAGGTTGCCGTTGCGGAAGTCGCCGTGCACCAGACCGTCCTGGCGGGCCGGCGGGCGGTGCTCGGTCAGCCAGCGCAGCACCACCTCCAGCGCCGGACGCGGCTCGTCGTAGGCGTCGTGCGTGGCGCGCAGCTGCTCCAGCGGGTCGCCGCCGTCCAACTGGGGCAGCTCGGCGAGCGGAATGGCGTGGATCCTGGCCAGCACCCGGCCAAGCTCGGCGGCCAACCCCGCGCGGGCGTCCGCGAAGCGAGGCTCGCGCAGCAGCCGGCGCGGGATGGTCTCCCCGTCGACGTGGTCCATCAGCAGATACGGGCTGCCTATCCCGTCCGACCCGTCGCCCTGCCCGTGCAGCGTGGGTACCGGCACGCCGGCCCGGGCTGCCGCGGTGAGCACCGCCGCCTCCTGGGTCATGCTCCGGTTCCGTGGCGCGCTGGGCGGGTCACGGCGCAGCACCAGGCGACGTTGCTGATCCGCCGTGTCCGCGCACACCGACCAGATCTCCCGGCTCGCCCCGCCGGCCAGCTGGTGCAGGTCGGTGATCTTGACCGGTTGCCGCCACAGGTCGGTGAGCACGGCGGCGAGCGCGGTGCTCAGGTCCGTGCCCACGTCCGTGCCCAGCTGATCAGTCACGTCGCTCCCGTTTTTAATCGGCGATCAACCCCCGGGGATGGTAACCAGGGGCTCGGTGATCGAGCTGGTTCGGCCGGTTCGCAATAGAGTGCTGGAGCCGCCGAGGAGAGGAATGCCGATGAGCCAGGTCGGGGTCATGCTGCCGTTCGACGGTCTGCCGCTGCACCAGCACCGGGATGCAGTGGTGCGGCTGGCGGACGCCGGAATCGGTGAGGTGTCCACCGGGGAATCCAACGGCCTGGACGCGCTCACCCCGCTGGTGCTCGCCTCGGCATGGCGCCCCGAGCTGATCTTGTCCGCGCTGGTGGTCTCGGCGTTCACCCGGGGTCCGTCGATCATGGCCAGCACCGCCGCCGCGCTGGCCGAGGCCGCGCCGGGGCGCGCCCGGTTCGGCATCGGCGCCGGCTCCGACCGGATCGTGCAGGACTGGAACGGCATCCCGTTCACTAAGCCGTACTCCCGGGTGGCGCACACGCTGCGGGTGCTGCGCGCCGCGCTGGCCGGTGAGCGGGCCTCGGCGGCCGGCGAGTCGGCGGCCGCGCTGGGCATCAAGGACTTCAAGCTCGGGCGCCCGCCCGCCGTGCCGCCGAAACTGGTGGTGGCCGCGCTCGGACCCCGGATGCAGCGGCTGGCCGCCGCCGAGGCGGACGCGGTCGCGCTGAACTTCCTGTCCGCCTCCGACGTGGCCACCGTGCTCGCCGCCGCCGACGGCGTCCAGCGCGCGCTGCCCGATCCGCTGTCCGTGCAGGCCAGGGTGTTCGTGGTGCCGGGCGAGGGGGACGCCGCCGAGCTGTCCGCGCGGCGGATGATCGCCGCCTACCTCACGGTGCCGGTGTACGCCAACTTCCAGTCCTGGCTGGGCCGGGGCGAGCAGCTCGCCGACATGCAGGCGGCCTGGGACGGCGGTGACCGGGCCAAGGCGGTGGAGCTGATCCCGGACGCGGTGGTGCACGACCTGTTCCTGATCGGTTCGCCGAGCACCTGCGCGCAGCGGGTACGCGCCTACCTGGACGCCGGCGTGGAGATCGCCACCCTGGCCCTGCTGCCGCCCTACGGAGCCACCTTCACCCCGTCCGACCAGGTCGACTTCCTCTGCGAGCTGGCCAGGTCCGTCTAGGCCTGTGAGTGGTATTGGTCGCCATAGCGACCAATACCACTCACGGGTTACCAGCTCTCCGAGGCGGGCGGTTCGCCGCCGGCCACCGCGAAGGTGTGCAGCGCGCGGACCAGGTCGGCACGCTGCCCGGGGGGTATCGCGGCGACGATGTCGGCGATCTCGGCGCGCCGCCGCGCGGTCACCTCGGCGACGGTGCGCCGACCGGCCTCGGTCAGCGCGAGCCGGACCGAACGGCGATCCTCGGCGCTCTCCCGACGGGTGATCACGCCGATCGCGGTGAGTCGGTCGGCCATCCGCATCGCGGTGGACGGGTTCACCGCCAGGTGCTCTGCCAGCCGGGACAGGCTCAGCTCGCCCCGGGAGTCCAGCACCACGAGCATCCGGAACTGGGGCAGCGTCAGGGTCTCCTCGACCGAGGCCAGCGAACGCGCCGACACCGCGACGAGCAGTCGGGACGCGGTGAGTACGGCGGTGACCACCTGGTCGACGTCGGCGGGCTCGGCATCGGGCGGCATGCGCTATTGCCCTTCGGGCTGTGACGGACTCAGCATTCTATTGCACACTGCAAAGGACCTTGCATACTGCAAAGGTACCGGGGTGCCGCTGGGCGTGTCGGTGAACCGCCGATCCGAGGAGCCCACAGTGCCCGTCCGTGCCAACCCTCGGCCACTCGACGCCGCCGCCGGCCACCGGCCACTCTGGCAACGCCCGCTCGAGCTGTGCCGGACCAGCCGGGCCGGGCTGATCCCGCTGGCGCTGCTGGTCGGAGCGGGGGTGGGCGCCGGCGCGATCGTCTTCCGCTGGCTGATCGGGGTGTGCACCAGCGCGCTGTCCGGGCACCTCGACTACTCCGAGGCCGGTCACGCGCCGAACCAGCACGTGCCCTGGCTGGGGCCGTACTTCGTGCTGCTCGCCCCGGTGGTCGCTGGGCTGATCTACGGGCCGTTGGTGCAGCGGTACGCCCGGGAGGCGCGCGGTCACGGGGTGCCCGAGGTGATGCTCGCGGTGGCCCGGCGCGGCGGCCGGATCAGCTGGCGGGTCGCCCTGGTGAAGTCGCTGGCCTCGGCGCTGTGCATCGGCGGCGGCGGGTCGGTCGGCCGGGAGGGGCCGATCGTGCAGATCGGCTCCGCGCTGGGTTCGGCGTTCGGCACGCTGATCCGGCTGCCCGAGGACCGGCTGCGGCTGCTGGTGGCCTGCGGCGCGGCCGGCGGCATCGCGGCCACCTTCAACGCCCCGTTGGCCGGGGTGTTCTTCGCGATGGAGCTGATCCTGCGGGATTTCACCGCCGAGTCGTTCGGCATGGTGGTGCTGTCCTCGGTGACCGCGAGCGTGGTCGGCCGGGCCGCGTTCGGCGACGTGCCGTTCCTGCAACTTCCCGCGTTCGCCGTCCAGCACGGCTCGCAGTACCTGCTGTTCGCCCTGCTCGGCGTGCTGGCCGGGGCGGTCGGGGTGGTCTTCACCCGGGTGCTCTACCTGGTGGAGGACGCCTGCGACTGGGCGTGGCGCGGCCCGGAGTGGCTGCGTCCGGCGGCCGGCGGGGTGCTGCTCGGCGGGCTGCTGCTGGTGCTGCCGCAGATGTACGGGGTCGGCTACCCGGTGCTGGAGCGCGCGGTGGGCGGCGGCTACCTGCTCGGCATGCTGGTGGTGCTGCTGGTCGGCAAGATGGTCGCCACCTCGCTCACCATCGGCATCGGCGGCTCCGGCGGCGTGTTTGCGCCCAGCCTGTTCCTCGGCGCGATGTTCGGCGTGGCTTTCGGGGATGTGGTGGCACGGATCGCGCCCGGTCAGGTCGGCGTGCTCGGCGCCTACGGGCTGATCGGCATGGGCGCGGTGTTTGCCGGAGCGGCCCGCGCCCCGATCACCGCCGTGATCATCATCTTCGAGTTGACCGGCGAGTACTCGCTCATCCTGCCGTTGATGGCGGCGGTGGTGCTGGCCACGCTGACCAGCCGGACGTTGGGCAGGGACACCATCTACACGCTCAAGCTTCGCCGGCGGGGCATCGATCTGGACGGCGGCGACGAGCGCTCGGCCCTGGCCGGGCACACCGTCACCGAGGCCATGGAACCGCCGCCCGAACCGCTGCGGGCCGCCGACCCGATCACCCTGGCCGCGGCGAAACTGGCCGACTCTCCGCACGGGGTGTTGCCCGTGATCGACGAGGACGGCGGCTACCTGGGCACCGTTCGGGCCCGCTCGGTGGCCGAAGCGCTGGCCGAGGACCAGCCGGCCACCGTCGGCGAGATCACCCACCGCACCCAGCCGGTGCGCCCAGACACCGAGTTGCCCGCCGCGCTGGACGCCCTCATCGAGGCGCACGGGGCCGGGCTCCCGGTGCTCGCGGCGGACGGCGGCGCACTGGTCGGCTGGATCACCTACCAGTCCGTGCTCACCCCGCTGCGGTCGGAAATGTTTCGAGCGGGCGCACGCAACCTGACGGGTGGCTCAGCCGTCTACCCCTCAGCGTAGGAATCTGATCGGGGCCGGACATGCCCCGGAGAGGTGGGCGAGGCAAGGGATGTCCGGCAGACGTCGACTCTCGATCCTGACGGGGTGTGTGCTGGGGCTGAGCGCCCTGGCGGGTGCCGGCCTGGCCGGCCAGGCCTTCGCCGCGGAGTCGGCCGCCGCGGCGGCCGCGCGCCGAACACCGCTGGTGTCCGGGACGCCATGCACCATCACCGCGAAGTCGTGCGTCGATCTGGAGTCACAGAAGGCCTGGCTGTTCAAGGACGGCAAGATCCTCCGAGGGCCGGTCAGCATCTCGTCCGGCGGCAACGGCCAGGAGACCCCGATCGGTCACTCGCTGCGGGTGTACCGCAAGGAGCAGGATCACAAGAGCCAGGAGTCGCGGCTACCCAACGGGCAGCCGTCGCCCATGCCGTACTCGGTGTTCTTCGCCGACGGCGGTATCGCCTTCCACGGCGGCGACCCGGACCGATCCTCCGCCGGCTGCATCCACCTCGATCCGAAGAAGGACGCGCAGGCCTGGTTCGACCACCTGCAGATCGGTGACCAGGTCCAGGTGGTGCGGGCCTCGGAGGAGCGCAAGGCACGCGCGGGCAAAGCCGACAAGAGCTCGGACGGTGCGAAGGACTCCGACAGCTGATCCGAGGTCAGCGCAGCGGGGACGAACCGCCGTCCACGGTGATCCGTTGCCCGGTGACATAGGGCGTGCAGACCAGGAACGCCACCACATCGGCCACGTCCTCGGGTCGGCATACGTGGCCGAACGGCGCCTTGGCGTCCAGCTCCGACGCCTCGCCGACGCCGGTCAGCGCGTGCGCCAGCCGGTCGCCCATGTCGGTGGCCACCAGCCCGGGAGCCACCAC
>DATHIT010000260.1:0-12795 GCA_035489915.1 Pseudonocardia sp.
GCCGCTTGGCCAGCCCGCACACCGCCACGTCGGTCACCCCGAGCTCGGCCAGCACGTCCGAGGCGGCCTCGACCTGCGGCGCGCCACCGTCCACCACGAACAGGTTCGGCGGGTAGGCGAACTTGCGCGGCCGGCCGGTCAACGGGTCGATCCCGCCACGCACCACCGGCTCGTCCGCGTCCGGCACCTGCGCCGCGCCGTTCACGGTGCCGTTTGCGCTGTGTTCGGAGCCGTTGTCGGGGCTGTTCACGGTGCCGTTTGCGCTGTGCTCGGTGCCGTTCACTTGGCCGTGCTCGCCGGCTGTGCCATCGGCTGTGCCGTTGACCGTGCCGGTCTCCACCAGGTACCGGCGGAACCGGCGGCGGGTCACCTCGGCGATGGAGGCCACATCGCCGCCCTCGGCGCCGCCGCGCACCTCGAACCGGCGGTAGTCCGACTTGCGGGCCAGGCCGTCCTCGAACACCACCATCGAGGCCACCACGTCACTTCCCTGCACGTGGCTGACGTCGACGCACTCGATGCGCAGCGGCGCGGAGTCCAGCCCCAGCGCGTCCTGGATCTCGGTCAGCGCGGCCGACCGGGCGGTCAGGTCACCGGCTCGGCGCAGCTTGTGCTGGGTGAGCGCCTCGGCGGCGTTGCGGGCCACCGTGTCGAACAGCGCGCGCTTGTCGCCGCGGACCGGCACCCGCAGCCGGACCCGGCTGCCGCGCAGCCCGCACAGCCACTCCGACATCGAGTCCGCCTCCGGCGGCAACTCGGGCACCAGGATCTCCCTGGGCACCGGCTGGGCGGCATCGTCGGCCGACTCGGCCAGCGCGGCCTGCTCGCCGTAGAACTGGGTGAGGAACCGCTCCACCAGCGCCGGGGTGTCGGTTTCTTCTACCTTGTCGATCACCCAGCCGCGCTGGCCCCGGACCCGCCCACCGCGCACGTGGAACACCTGGACGGTGGCCTCCAGCTCGTCCTGGGCGAAGGCCACCACGTCCGCGTCGGTGCCGTCGCCGAGCACCACCGCCTGGCGCTCCATCGCCCGGCGCAGCGCCCCGACGTCGTCGCGCAGCCGGGCCGCCCGCTCGAACTCCAGCGCGTCGGACGCCTCGGCCATCCGCCGCTCCAGCTCGCGGACCATCCGGTCGGTCCGGCCGGAGAGGAACTCGGCGAAGTTCTCCACGATCGTCCGGTGTTCCTCGGCGCTGACCCGGCCCACGCAGGGCGCGGAGCACTTGTCGATGTAGCCGAGCAGGCAGGGCCGGCCGATCTGCCCGTGCCGCCGGAACACCCCGGCCGAGCAGGTGCGCGCCGGGAACACCCGCAGCAGCAGGTCCAGGGTCTCCCGGATGGCCCAGGCGTGCGCGTACGGGCCGAAGTACCGGACGCCCTTCTTCCGGGGACCCCGGTAGACGTGCAGCCTCGGGTACTCCTCGTGCAGCGTCATCGCCAGCACCGGGTAGGTCTTGTCGTCCCGGTAGCGCACGTTGAACCGGGGGTCGAACTCCTTGATCCAGTTGTACTCGAGCTGGAGCGCCTCCACCTCGGTGGTCACCACGGTCCACTCCACCTGGGCGGCCGTGGTGACCATCTGGCGGGTGCGCGGGTGCAGGTTGGTCAGGTCGGCGAAGTAGGAGTTCAGCCGGCTGCGCAGGCTCTTCGCCTTGCCGACATAGATCACCCGACCGCGCTGGTCGGAGAAGCGGTACACCCCGGGGGCCTCCGGGATGGTGCCGGCGGCCGGGCGATACGTGGACGGATCAGCCATTGCACCCTTAAGCGTAGATGGGTGGCCAAGCACCCTCCGCGGGCTACTACGCGGGCAGCGCCAGCAGCCGCTCGATGACGTCGTCGAGGTGCTCGGCGACCACGTGCGGCGCGTCGAAAATGTCGGACATGCCACCCTCCAACCGGGTGGCGAAACCGGCCAATAGTCCGGCCCTGATCGCCCCGTGCACGTCCCAGGAGTGCGCGGCGACCAGCGCGGTGCGGGCCGGCTCGGTGCCCACCCGCTCGCAGGCCCAGTGGTACACGACGGCCGGCGGTTTGAACGAGCTGATCTCCTCGGCGGACAGGATGCCGCGCAGGTAGCTGCGCAGCTGGACCCGGTCCAGCGCGTCCCGCACCACCTCGGCGGAGCCGTGGGTGAACGCGTACGCCGGCACTTTCGCCTTGGCTAACATGATCAGCGCGGGCTCCACGTCCGGGTGCGGCGGAAGCTCGTTGAAGCCGGCCAGCACGTGCTGCACCGCCGCCTCGGACAGCCGCCGGTCGGTGGCACCGATCAACGCCGAGCGGGCCACCTCGGCGAACGGCGGCGAGCCGCCGGCCAGGGTGAGCGCCATCCCGTCCCGCAGCGTGCGGGCGAAGAAGAGCTCGAGCTCATGCTCCGGGCGTCCGACGTCCACAAATCGAGACCGCAGCGCGTTCAGCTCCAGCAGCGTCTCGAAGACGTCGAAGAGCACCACCCTGGGGCGCCGTGCCGGGGTTCGCCTGGGCTGGTGCACCGGCTTGGGCTCGTGCATCGGCGGAGTCAATTCCGCACCGCCTCACCGCATCGGAGATCTTGAGGGCGTAGATCTTGAGGACATAACGGGTGAGGAGGGTAACGCGCTGCGTTCAGGCGATTGCGGGGGGTAGCGGGACACCGCGCGAAGCACCCGGCGCACCCGGGCCGCGTACAGCGGCGAGAGCGCGTATCCGGGGTAGGAGGCGAGCCAGGTCGCACTGCCCAGACTCACCGCGTCCGCGCCCGCCCAGAAGTACTCGCGGCAGTCATTCACGGTGCGGATCCCACCGCTGGCGATGATCGGCAGGGTCACCCCGGCGTCCCGCAGCTCGGCGACCACCCGCAGCCCGATCGGCTTGATCGCCCGCCCGGACAGCCCGCCGTACCGGTTGGCCAACAGTGGCGTCCCGGTGCGCGGATCCAGCCGCAGCGCCTTCACCGTGTTGATCGCGGTGAGCGCGCTGACCCCGGCCTTGGCCGCGCGGCGCGCGTTGTCCAGGTAGTCCACGTCCGGGGAGAGCTTGAGGATCACCGGGTGCTGGCTGCGCGGCACCGCCTCGGCCAACACCGCGTCCAGGATCTTCGAGAAGTCGAAGTTCACGTTGTGGCAGGACACGTTGAACTCGACGGCGGCGATGTCCCCGGCCGGCACCGCCGCGTTCACCGAGTCGACCAGGCTGACGAACTCTTCGGCGGAGAACCCGCCGAGGGAGATGATGGTGCGCTGGTCGCGGGTGCGCGGGTAGTAGTCCCGCAGGTAGGCCCGGATGCCGACGTTGCACCAGCCGAAGGCGTTGATGAAGCCGCCGTCCACCCCGCGCAGCACCGTGGCGTAGCGCTTGAGCAGGCCGGGCAGCTCGCGCAGCGTCCAGTCGTCCCGGGTGGTGAAGTGGCCCTCCCTCGGTTCGACGGTCACCGTGCGGGTGGTCACCGCGCCGAACCGGTCCAGCGGCACCAACATCGCGATCGGGCTCATCCCGTAGAACGCCGAGTTGGCCACCCCGTAGCCCAGCAAGCTGGACGAGGTGACCAGCCGGTTGCGCAGCACGATGTCGCCGAGCCGTACGCCTTGCTCCGCCTCCGTGGACCGATTACCGAGCGACCAACGCACGCTGACCTCCTGGAACATCGGCTCCATTGTCCACCACGGTCTCGCCGGAGAGCACCCGTCGCTCCCGGGGCGTCGTGACAAACCGGGCTAGTTGCCGCCGTCCGGCGGCGCTCCCGGTGACGGGTGGGACGCCAGGTATCCAGCGTGCAAAACCCGCAGCTGGCTTATCGCGGTCACCGCACGCTGGCCGTCCACCAGCTGGATGGCCGACACCGGCAGGTACTCGTCGTCCGGCAGCTCGAGCCGGGCCCACCGGGAGCCGGCCGGGAAGCTCACCTCGAGCACCTCCGACCACGGCAGCCACCTGGTGATCACCAGGTTGCGCACCTCCACGCCGTCGGCGTCCGCGCGCACCCTGGCCAGGGTCAGGGTCAGGATCCCGAGCGCCATCAACAGCCCGAGCAGCACCATCGCCACCTGATCGGCGGTGCGGAAGTACACCCCGGTGGAGACGCTGCGCAGCAGCACCGCGACCGTCGTCATCACCCCGAGCAGCGCGACCGCGCCGATCCAGGCCGCCCAGCGCACCCGCATGGGCCGGATCACCAGCTGGGCGGAGCCGCCTCCGGCGCTACCTTCCGGCTTTGCCCCGGCGCTCTCCCCGGCTTCCACGCGGGCCATCACCTCGGATGACCCTGCCCGCGCAGTTCGCGCAACGCCAGCGCGGTGCGCAGCGCCGCCTCGCAGGCGTCCGCGCCCTTGTCCTCGGCGGAGCCCGGCAGGCCGCTGCGCTCCACCGCCTGGTCCTCGGTGTTGCAGGTCAGCACGCCGTTGCCGACCGGAGTGGACTCGTCCAGGGCGATCCGGGTCAGCCCGGCGGTGACCGAGTCGCACACATAGTCGAAGTGCGGCGTTCCGCCCCGGATCACCACGCCGAGGGCGACCACCGCGTCGTGTTGGCGGGCCAGCTCCTGGCAGACCACCGGCAACTCCAGCGAACCGGGAACCCGCACCACCGTGGGCGCGGTGATGCCGGCGTCGGCGGCCACCGCCAGCGCTCGCTCCAGCAGCATCTCGGCGATCTTCGGGTGCCACTGGGCGGCCGCGATACCCAACCGGAGACCCGCCCCGTTCAGCTCACCGACGTCCGCCGGCCGGCCTTCCCCGCTCACGTCTGCACCTGCCCGGTTTTCATACCGCTACCTTGCCGGATCAGCCCCCGGGTGCGCCGAACCGGGTCGGTCCGCCGAATCGGGTTCTCAGGCGGTCACTCCGCCGGTGCCCCGGTCGTCCAGGCCCTCCACCGAGTCCAGGTTCGGCAGGTCGTGGCCCATCCGGTCCCGCTTGGTGCGCAGGTAGTGCAGGTTCTCCCGGGTCGGCCGGATGGGCAGCGAGACCCGCTCCACCACCCGCAGCCCGTAGCCCTCCAGCCCGGCGCGCTTGTCCGGGTTGTTGGTGAGCAGCCGCATCGAGCTCACCCCGAGGTCGACCAGGATCTGCGCCCCGGTGCCGTAGTCACGCGCGTCGGCCGGCATGCCCAGCGCCAGGTTCGCGTCCACCGTGTCCACGCCGGACTCCTGCAGCTGGTAGGCCTGCAGCTTGTGCATCAGCCCGATGCCCCGGCCCTCATGCCCCCGCACGTACAGCACCACGCCCCGGCCCTCGGCGGCCACCGCGGCCAGCGCGGCGTCCAGCTGCGGCCCGCAGTCGCAGCGCAGCGAGCCGAACACGTCCCCGGTGAGGCACTCCGAGTGCACCCGGACCAGCACGTTCTCCCCGTCACCGATCTCGCCGTAGACCAGCGCGATGTGTTCGATGCCGTCCAGCACGTTGTCGTAGCCGTAGGCCACGAAGCCGCCGTGCGGGGTGGGGATGCGGGCCTCGGCCACCCGCTCGACCTGCTTCTCGAACCGGCGCCGATAGGCGATCAGCTCGGCGATGGTGACCAGTGCCAGGTCGTGGTCGTCGGCGAACACCCGCAGTTCGTCGGCGCGGGCCATGTCGCCCTCGTTCTTCTGCGAGACGATCTCGCACAGCGCGCCGGCCGGTTGCAGCCCGGCCAGCCGGGCCAGGTCGACGGCGGCCTCGGTGTGCCCGGGCCGGCGCAGCACGCCGCCGGCCTTCGCCCGCAGCGGCAGCACGTGCCCCGGCCGGACGAAGTCGCTGGCGTGCGCTTCCGCGCTGGCCAGCAACCGGATGGTGTGCGCGCGGTCGGTGGCCGAGATGCCGGTGGTGATGCCCTGCTTGGCGTCCACGGTGACGGTGAACGCGGTGCGGAAGTTGTCCCCGTTGGAGTGGTACATCGGGGGCAGGTCCAGCCGGTCGCAGTCGTCCTCGGTGAGCGCCACGCAGATGTAGCCGGAGGTGTAGCGGACCATGAACGACACCAGTTCGGGGGTGGCGCGTTCCGCCGCGAAGATCAGGTCGCCCTCGTTCTCGCGGTCCTCGTCGTCCACCACCACGACGGCCTTGCCGGTGGCCAGGTCCGCGATGGCGCGTTCTACGTGCGCGAACCGATCGTCGAGCGTGTTGCTGCCCGGGAAGCTCACCACGACCTCGCACCGCCTTCCTCGACCGGCTCCGCCGGAACTGGCGGAGCCTGCCCTACTGATCCGGGCAGGTAGCCCGAGACCAACCGCTCGACGTACTTGGCGAGCACATCGACCTCGATATTCACCCGGTCGCCCGGCCGCAGCGCGGCGAGCGTGGTATCGGCCAGGGTGGTCGGGATGAGCGCGACGGTGAAGCTGTCCCGGTCCACCGAGGCCACCGTGAGCGACACCCCGTCCACCGCGATCGAACCCTTTTCGACTACGTAGCGGGCGAGCCCTGCGTCCAGCCTGAACCCGATCTCGGCGGTGCGCTCACCTGGTGTGTGCGACATCACCGTGGCGGTGCCGTCCACGTGACCCTGCATGATGTGCCCGCCGAACCGCTGACCATTGGACATGGCCCGCTCGAGGTTCACCCGAGTGCCCTGGGTCACGCCATGCAGGCTGGACCGGCGCAGCGTCTCCGGCATCATCTCCACGCTGAAGTTCGCGCCGTCGACGTCCACCGCCGTGAGACACACGCCGCTCACCGCGATCGAATCGCCGTGCCGGGCGTCCGAGGCCGCCTTCGGACCGTTGATCACCAACCGCACCACGTCGGCCTGCTCGCGCACCTCGCGAACCTCGCCGACCTCTTCCACGATCCCGGTGAACATCGCTCTAGCGCGCCTTTCCCCCATGTGCGGTGACCCGGCCGGCCTGGGCGCGCAGCGCCGCCACCGCCCGCGCCGGGTCATCCGCGCTGTAGACCGCCGACCCGGCCACAAAACAGTCCACACCCGCCTCCGCGGCCGCCTCGATGGTGTCGCTGTTGATCCCGCCGTCGATCTCCACCAGGACGGTGAGCTGCCCGGTGTCCACCAGCCGGCGCGCGATTCGCACCTTGTCCAGCACCTCGGCGATGAACCCCTGCCCACCGAACCCGGGTTCAACGCTCATCACCAATAGCGTGTCGTAGTGCCGAAGTATTTCCAGGTACGGCTCGAGCGGCGTATTCGGTTTGACCGACAGCCCGGCCTTGGCCCCGGCCGCTCTTATGTTGGCGGCCAGCTTGACCGGGTCGGCGGCGGCCTCGACGTGCACCGTCACGTTGTGCGCGCCAGCCTCGGCGTACCCGATCGCCCACCGGTCCGGGTCCTCGATCATGAGGTGGCAGTCCAGCGGGATCGGGGTGTGCCGGCGCAGCGCCTCCACCACCGGCAGCCCGATGGTCAAATTCGGTACGAAGTGGTTGTCCATGACGTCCACGTGCAACCAGTCGGCACCTTCGACCGCGGCGGCCTCGTCAGCCAACCGGGCAAAGTCCGCCGACAGGATGCTCGGCGCGATCATTGGACGCACACGGGCACAGTACGCCCACCACCCGTCGTGGGGCCGCCTTGAAAAGTGCCGAATACCTCACCCTCCAGTGGCGTCCGGACCCCCGCCGCCGGGTGACCGTCGGCGCGAGCGATCGGCGTGGTGGCGGGCGGTGGCGGGCGGAGGCGGCGAGCGTGGCTGGCGGCGACGGGCGGTGGCCCGCCGCAGCGGCGGGCGGTGACCGTCGGCGCAGCGTGATCCGCCGCCGGGTGATCGTCGGCGCTCACACAGCCCGTCGGCGCTCACACAGCTCGTCGGCGCTCACACAGCCCGTGCCGCCCGCTCACACAGCTCCCGGGGTGCTCACACAGCCCGTCGACGGGCTGTGCGGAGCCACGTGGGCTGTGTGAGCGGTGATGTTCTCCGCCACGGCCGGCTCGCACAGCCCGCGTCTCGCTCACCGCCGCCCAGGCCGCTGTGCCAGGCCACCAGCGCTGTGCCACGCCACCAGCGGCTGTGCCAGGCCACTCGGGCAGTGTCAGGGCAGCGCTGGGGCGGCCACTGGCGGGAGCGGTCAGGAGGTGCGGCGGAGGAGGGCTAGGAACATGGCGTCGGTGCCGTGGCGGTGTGGCCAGAGCTGCACCGTCGGCCCGTCACCGAGGCCTGGCATGTCCGGTAGCGCTTCCCGGGCGTCCAGCCGCTCGACGTTCGGGTGCTTGCGCAGGACGCCGGCGAGCACCCCGTGCGTCTCGGCCACGTGCGGCGAGCATGTCGCGTAGGCAACCACGCCGCCCACCCGGACGTGCCGCAGCGCGGCGGTGAGCAGCTCGCGCTGCAACCCGGTCAGCCCGGCCACGTCGGACGGCTCACGCCGCCAGCGCGCCTCCGGCCGGCGGCGCAGCGCACCCAGCCCGGTGCACGGTACGTCCACCAGCACCCGGTCGTAGCCGCCGTCCGGCAAGGGCGCCGAGCGGCCGTCCGCCACGTGCACGGTGATCGGCAGGTCGGCGGTGTTCGCCCGGACCAGCTCGGCGCGGTGCTCGGCCGGCTCCACGGCGTCCAGGTTGCCGCCGTCCGCGACCAACTCGACCAGGCCGGCCAGCAGCGCGGCCTTGCCACCGGGGCCGGCGCAGAGGTCCAGCCAGCGACCCTGATCGGCCCCGAGCAGCGGCGCGTTGGCCAGCCCGACCGCGACCAGTTGGCTGCCCTCGTCGACCACCAGGGCCAGCCCCTCGGCGACCGCGTCCAGGTCCCCCGGGTCGCCGGCGCCGCTGTCCAGGCGCACCCCGTAGGGCGAGTACGGCGCCTCTTCTCCCCCGGTGACCAGCGCGAGCTCCTCGGCGCTGATCACTCCGGGCCGGGCCAGCAGGTGCACGGTCGGCCGTTCGTCGTCGGCGGCGAGCGCTTCCCCCAGCTCCTCCGTGGAGCCGCCCAGGGCATCGGCGAAGGCCTGGGCGATCCAGGTCGGGTGGGCGTAGCGGAACGCCAGGTGCCCGATCGGGTCGGTCGCGGCGTCCGGGGCGAGCTCGTCCACCCACTCGTCCTCGGTGCGCTCGCCGACCTTGCGCAGGATGGCGTTCACGAACCCGGCGGACCGGGAGCCGGCCGAGGAGCGCACCAGCTCGACGGTGGAGTCCACCGCGGCGTGCGCCGGGATCCGGGTGCGCAGCAGCTGGTAGGCACCAAGGCGCAGGGCATCCTGCAGCGGCGGCTCGATCCGGCTCAGCGGACGGCTGGCGCAGGCGGCGATCACCGCGTCCAACAGGCCACGGGCCCGGCAGGTGCCGTAGCCGAGCTCGGTGGCCAACGCCGCGTCCCGGCCGGACAATCGGGCCCGGCGCAAGATCGAAGGCAGCGCCAGGTTGGCGTACGCGTCGCGTTCCCGCACCGAGGTGAGCAGCTCCAGCGCGGCCGCCCTGGCCGGGTCGGCGGCCGGCGGGCGGACCGGCGTGGTGCGCCGCGCCGGCGGTCCGGAGTTGCGCGGGCGGGACGGGCGGCCGCCGCGACGGACGGTCACGTCCGTGCCCCGGCCAGGCCGCTGCTCGCCGCGACGAACCGCTCACCGGGCTCGGGACGGGTGCCGCGCGCCCAGTCAGCGGCCGGCATCTCCCGCTTGCCCGCGGCGCGCACCGTGCCCAGCTCCACCGATCCGGCGGCGGTGCCGACCAGCACCCGGCGCTTCTCCACCCGCAGCTCGCCGGGCAGCAGACCAGCCTGGTCGGCCGGGCTCACCGGACGCACCGGGCCGAGGCCGACCCGCTCGGCGCGGAACGTGCTCCACGCCCCTGGCTCCGGAGTGACCGAGCGGACCAGCCGATCCACCGCCGTGGCGGGCGCCCGCCAGTCCACCTCCGCGTCGGCGACGGTGACCTTCGGCGCGTAGGACACCCCCTCGGCCGGCTGCGGCACCGGGCGCAGCAGCCCGTCCTCGATGCCGTCCATGGTGGCCAGCAGCAGCTCGGCGCCGGACCGGGACAGCCGGTCGAGCAGGTCGCCGGCGGTGTCCCTTGGGCCGATCGACTCGGTCACCACGCCGTACACCGGACCGGTGTCCATGCCTTCCTCCAGCCGGAACGCGGTGGCCCCGGTGACCTCGTCGCCGTGCCGGATGGCGGCCTGTACCGGCGCGGCGCCACGCCACGCGGGCAGCACCGAGAAGTGCAGGTTCACCCAGCCGCACCGGGGCACGGCGAGCAGTGCCGGGCGCAGCAGCGAGCCGTAGGCCACCACCGGGCAGCAGTCCGGCCGGTAGGCGGTGAGCGACTCGACGAAATCCGGCGCATTGGGCTTGGGCGGGCGCAGCACCGGGATGCCGCGCTCCATGGCCAGCTCGGCGATCGGTGAGGCGGCGCTGCGGCGCCCCCGGCCGGTGGGCGCGTCCGGGCGGGTGAGTACCGCGACGACCTCGTGCCGGGGCGAGTCGAGCAGCGCGGTCAGCGCCGGCAGCGCGGGGGCCGGCGTGCCGGCGAACACCAGGCGCACCGCTACCTGGCCTTTCCGAACAGCGGATGTGGACTGGTCTTGACCACGGGCTGACTGGCCGCGTCGGCCTGGCCGAACCAGGGCGCCGAGCGGATCTCCGCCATCGCCCGCTTGCGCGTCTCGGCGTCCAGCCGATCCAGGAACAGCACGCCGTCCAGGTGATCGGTCTCGTGCTGGATGCACCGGGCGAGCATTTCGGTGCCCTCGACCTGGACGGGCTCGCCGTGCATGTTCCAGCCGTTGGCCACCACGTGCAGGTGCCGGCGGCAGTCCCAACGCAGGCCCGGAATGGACAGGCAGCCCTCCGGGCCGTCCTGGATGTCCTCGCCCACCACGTCGAACGTCGGGTTCACCAGGTGCCCCTCGAAGCCGTCACAGTGGTAGACGAACACCCGCAGGCCGACCCCCAGCTGCGGCGCGGCCAGACCCGCGCCGGCCTCGTCGGTCAGCGTGTCGGTCAGGTCCGCGACCAGCTTGCGCAGCTCCGCGTCGAAGTCGACCACCTCGGCCGCCCGGGTGCGCAGCACCGGGTCCCCGAAGAGCCGGATCGGCTGGATCGCCATGGTTGCGTGCCGCCCCCTAATACGTGTTAGCCCGTGACCACTCACCAGCTTAATGATGGCCGGCCACTCCCCAAGCAGCGAGCTGGCCGCCCCCTCCCGGCCCCTGGTTGCCCAGCTGCACACCAGGCACATTCGATCATGCTCAAGCCTGCGCGGTGTGCAGTTGGGTAACGCCCGGTCGGCCGCCACAGCGCCCCGGCCGCCGGTCCGGCCCAGCCACCGGCGCGGCTAGCCGATCTCTTGGGGGTCCAGTTGGACGCGTAAGGGGTCGGGCGCCTTGCGGGCGGTTCTGGCGGCCTGCCCGGCGGCGAGCGCGGCGGCCAGCGCGCGCCCGTCGGCTCGGGGCACCCGGACCAGCGCCCGTTCCCGCACGCTGCCGGATGGGCCGGGGTCCAGCTCCACCGGGCCCAGGATCTCCGCCGACTCCGGCAACCGGACCGCCTCCAGCAATTCGGCGACCGCGTGCGGGGCACCGTCCACGGCCGCCATCCGCACCGCCGGCGGGAACCCGACCTCGGTGCGCGCGGCCAGCTCGGCGGCGGCGTGGCCGCTGGGGTCCCACCGGACGAGCGCCTGCACCACGGCCAGCGCGGGGTCGGCGGCCACCACGACGCGGCCGCCGGCGGACTGCGGCCGGACCAGCGCGGCGGCCGCCATCCAGCGGCGCAGCGTCTCCTCGGCCACCCGCAGATCCGGCCGGGAGAGCAGCGCCCAGCCGTCCAGCAGCAGCGCCGTGCCGTACCCGGCCCCGCCGCTCACGCCGGCCACCTCCGGCTCGGCGCCCGGGGTGGCCACCACCAGCGCCGGGCCGGCCGGCACCGAGGTGAGCACGTCGGCGCCGCCACCGGAACCGCGCACGGTCACCCCGGGAAACGCCCGACCGAGCTCTTCGGCGGTACGCCGCGCCCCGATCACGGTGGCCCGCAGCCGGCGGGACCCGCAGCTGGCGCAGCGGAACGTCGGGGCGGCCACCCCGCACCACCGGCAGGTCGGCGACGCCCCGGCGTCACCCCCGGTCTCCGACCCGGCGTCGGCCGCTCTGGGCAGCCCGAGCGGGCCCGCGCAGTGCCGGCAACGGGCCGGCTCGCGGCAGCTGGCGCAGGCCAACCCGGGGACGTAGCCGGCCCTGGGCACCTGGATCAACACCGGCTCGCCCCGCCCCAGGGCCGCCCGGGCCGCATCGAACGCCACCTTGGGCAGCCGCGCGGCGCGCGCGTGCGGATCGTCGACGAGCTGGCCCTCGGTCTCCGCCACCGGGTTCACCTGGGGCGCGCGGGCCCGCACCTCGGCCCGCTCCGCCCGCACCTCACGAGCCCACCCGGACTCCACCAGCAGCTGCGCCTCGGCGGTACGGGCGAACCCGGCGACCAGCAGCGCGGCCCCGCTGGCGTGCGCCCGGTACATCAGCACGTCCCTGGTGTGCGGATAGGGCGCCCTGGGCTCGGCATGCAGGTCATCCCCGTCGTCCCAGACGACCAGCGCACCGGGATCGGCGAGCGGGGCGAACGCGGCCGCCCGGGTGCCGATGACCACTCGGACCTGGCCGCGCCGGATGGCCAGCCAGCTGCGGTACCGCCGGGCCGGACCGAGATCGGCGGTCAGCGTGGCGACCTGGTCCGGGCCGAGCAGCTTCGTGCACGCGGCCGCCAGCCGGGTGACGTCGCGCTGGTCCGGCACCACGATCAGGGTGCCCCGACCGGCGGCCAACGCGCCGGCGGCCACCTCGGCCAGCCGGGTCGGCCAGTCCTCGCCGGGGGTCGGCTGCCAGACCGCGTGCGCGCCCCGTCCGGCGGCCACCGCGTCCAGCAACGCGGCGCCGTTGCGGTACCGGCCCCACCCCTCGACGCTCGC
>DATHIT010000261.1:0-5312 GCA_035489915.1 Pseudonocardia sp.
GGCCTCGGGCATGCCGACCAGCTGCGCGACCTGCGCGGCGGCCACCGCCACCGGCAGCGCGGTCGGGTCGGCCATTCCGACGTCCTCACTGGCGTGCACCATCAGCCGCCGGGCGATGAACCTGGGGTCCTCCCCGGCCACGATCATCCTGGCCAGATAGTGCAGCGCGGCGTCCACGTCGGACCCCCGGATGGACTTGATGAACGCACTGATCACGTCGTAGTGCTGGTCGCCGGCGCGGTCGTAGCGCACCGAAGCCTCCTCGACCACGGTGCGCACGATCTCGGCGTCGATCACCGGCCCGGCGCCCTCGGTATCGGGGCCCGCCCCGGTGTCAATCTCGGGGCCCGCCCCGGTGTCAATCTCGGGGCCCGCCCCGGTGCCGGACAGCGCGGTGGCCGCGTCGGCGGCCGCCTCCAGCACGGTCAGCGCGCGCCGGGCGTCGCCGGCGGCCAGCCGCACCAGCTGCGCCCTGGCCTCGCCGTCCAGGCTGTGCCGACCGGCCAGGCCGCGCGGATCGGCCACCGCGCGGTCCAGCAGCACGCCGATGTCCGCGTCGGTGAGCGACTCCAGCTTCAGCACCAGGGAGCGCGACAGCAGCGGGCTGACCACGGAGAACGACGGATTCTCGGTGGTCGCCCCGACCAGCAGCACCAGGCGGTCCTCCACCGCGCCCAGCAACGCGTCCTGCTGGGTCTTGGAGAACCGGTGCACCTCGTCGATGAACAGCACGGTGGTCTGCCCGGTGTAGTCCAGCCGGCGGCGCGCGTCGTCGATCACCGCGCGCAGTTCCTTGACCCCCGAGGACAACGCGGACAACGCGACGAAATGGCGTGAGCCGTGCCCGGCCATCAACCGGGCGATGGTGGTCTTGCCGGTCCCCGGTGGCCCGTAGAGCAGCACCGACGCCGGCGCGGCCCCCTCGACCAGCCGGCGCAGCGGAGCTCCCTCGGCCAACAGGTGGGCCTGCCCGACCACCTCGTCCAACCCGCGCGGCCGCATCCGGACCGCCAGCGGGGAGGTTGCGGACGGCCGGACTCCGGAAGCGGTGCCGCGCTCGGCACCTCCGGACGCCGGGCCGACGTCGAGATCGAACAGGCTGTCGCCGCCGTTCATCGGGCCACTCACCGGCCCGACGCTACGCCAGCCGAGTAGCGCGTCTCAGAGCGAGCTGGGCTGATGCGCATAGGCGGCGAGCGGGGTGCCGCCGGGCGGCTCGTCGTCGTCGGTCGAGCCACCCGGCGCCTCATCGGCCGATTCGATCACGCCGATCCGCCCCGCCTCGAGCACCGGCCTGGCGTCCCGACCTGCCAACTCCCGGTCCCGACCGGACAACTCGCGGTCCGGGCGTGCCAACTCCCACTGTTCGCGGGTCTCCTTCCAGCGCCGGGCCGCCTCGCGGTAGCGCTGCCGCTCCTCGGCCAGCCACCTCCGCTCGTCCGCCAGCCGCCGAACCTCGTCCGCGGTCCGCCGCCTCAGGTTGCGCTCCCGAGCCGCGTCCGCCGACCTACCCGCCTGGAAAGCAAGGAACATCAGGAAGCAGAAACCGAAGATCATCCAAAAGGTCCACATGTTGAGCCTCCTTCCAGGGCCTGTGACCTACCCGACAATCGTGTCATCCGGCTCCCTGGTGCAAATCTGCCGTACAGGTGAAATCACCTACATAGCTAGTTACACACGGTCAGGAGAGTCTTAACCTCCAGAGGGTTGCGCCTGAAAAGCCGGCCGAGCACACTCGCCGCAACCCGAAAAGGCCCCGCCTTCCAGGGCAGCCGCACCGCGCACACCCGCGTCCTCGCAACGAAGGGCCGACAGAGCGATGCACCTCGCCGCCGAGATGCCCCCGGCAAAGATCGGTTCCCGGGGCCTCATGGAGCTGCGGATCGCTCGGAAGGTCGCGGCGCTCAGCGGGATTCCGGGCGATCCATCCAGCTCGGACGACGCCGGCCGGGGCCGGAGCTGGCTGGTCGACTACCGCGAGCTGACCACCACGGAGATCACCCTGGGCGGGCCGGTGATCCCGCACGGGGACACTCCGGACGGCGGGCTGTTCCACCGCCCGGAGCGCGGCGGCCGCCGCTTCCGCCACGTGGACGGCGACGCGGTCGACTACGCCCCGATTCCGAACGTCGCGGTGCAGGCCTACGGCCCGGACACCAAGGCCGCCCTGGTCCTCACCGGGGCGAACCGGGTGCTGGAGCCGGTCGCGGCGGCGGTCCGCCTGGCGCTGGACGACATCAGCCGCAAAGTGGACTCCCCCAGCCTCGCCGTCGCCGTCGGCCTGTGCCTGCTGCAGGAGGTCTTCGCCGCCCAACCGATCCTGGTCCGCAACGGTGTGCAGGCCGCACACATCCAGCGGGCGCTGATGCTGCCCGGACCCGACCTCTGCCGGCCGAACCGCACCGGGCGCGCGCTGTCCCGGATCGAGTACGGCGGGCGAATCGAGTCGAAGATCAAGCACAGCCCGCAGCACCTGGAGGTCATCCACTCCACCTGGGACAGCGTCTTCGAGCACGACCAGTACGACGGGCGCGGCCGGCTGCGCGGCAAGCCGGCCCGGCTCCTGTTCAACCCGCTGTTCGGGTTCGAGCAGAACGACACCGTCGCGGCCACCGGGCAGCCGGAGCACCGCACGCTGCTGATCGCCATGCTGGAGGACATCAGCGAGGCGCTGCTGACCGGCAGCATGGCCGGCGCCCCGCTGTCCACCATCCACATCGACGACCCGGCGCAGGGGCCCCCGTTGGCCGAGGTGGTGGTGCCCCGCCAGCGCCAGGTGGAGTTGATCGTGGCCAGCATGGCCCGGCAACTGGCACCGATGCCCGGGCGGCCCATCCAGAAGGGTCAGGTGCTCTTCCTGCCGGAACTGGAGGTCGCGCGGTGGCGGGCCAGCGACCAGCTCACCCGTCGCGCGGTGCTCCTGGCGCACTACTACACACTGCGCGCCGCCGGCTGGTTCTCCGGAATGATCAAACTGGACCTGCGGCGCAGCCGCGAGGACTGCGCGGACCGGTGCCGCCGACTGGTCGAGGCCGCCGACCAGCTACTGCACGCCACCGATCCGCTCGGCGACCAGATCCGCGCCTACGCCTGGGGATACATGCTGCAGTACCAGGCCACCTTCGGCGGCGGCGCCGAGCTCTATCCGAAGCTGACCCGGGTGCTGGAGCGACTGCTCCGACGGGTCGAGCACGGCGATGGGGGCAAGGCGATCCTGATCGAGCTGCTGCCGCTGGTGCTGGACAACCTCCGATCGGTGCGCTGGACGGTGTCCACCGGGTTGGCCGCCGGGCCGGACGCCGGGCGGCTGACCGAGGACCTGCAGCGCTGGTGGAACACCGCGCGCCAGCTGCGTGACGAGCTGATCCGGGAGCCGGCGGAACGCAGCCACCTGGACCACGGGTACGCCCGATTCCTGATCGACCCGGTCAGCGACGACGCCAGCCTGCGCCGGGGGCTGGAGCTGAACGACGAGGTCAGCGCGAGCGGGCAGGACGCCGCGGCCAGGGAGGGCCGGTCGATCGGGCTGCGGATGAGCTACCTGGCCCGGCTGCAGGGCCACGTGGAGGCGCTGCGCCGGTGGACCGACCCGGCCGAGGTCCGTGAGCATGCCCAGCGCGCGTTCGAGGTGGCCAAGGCGCTCAACGACCACCAGGCCACCTGGACCTTCCTGCACCAGCGGGTGGACCCCAGCGAGCCCGGCAAGGCCAGCTACGACGGCGCGGCCATGCTGCTGCTGGTCACGCTGGCCCGTGGCTGGCTGGCCGCGCTGCGCAGCGGGGTGCTGGACGAATCGATGGCCAAGGAGGCCAGGGACGGCGCGGAGCGCGCGGCGGACACCCTGCGCGGCTACCTGACCCTGCTGCATGGTCGCCAGCCGCTGCCACCGGGCGGACACGCCGGGTCCCAGCTGGACCCGCTGCGCGACCGGTTCGCCGAGGAGACCCTTGAGCAGTGGCGAGCCTGGGAGTCGTCCCGACCGGCCGGCTCCGACCGGGCCGAACCCAGCCCCTGACGGCCGCGGGTGTGAGGTGCGCGACATCGACTCAAGATCCGCCGCGAGCGGTCCGACCTAGAAGGCGCACGCGCACCCGGCTGCGTCTCCCCCGAGCGGTGTCGGGGCAGGTCCGGGGCCCGGTTAAGGTCGAGCCCGTGCGCGAGATCCTGGAAATTCTGGCCCGTGACGGGCACGCGACCCCCGAGCGGATCGCCACGATGACCGACATCCCGGAGGCGACCGTCCGCGAGCTGGTCAGCGGGTGGGAGGCGGCCGGCATCATCGTGCGGTACAAGGCGGTGGTGGACTGGGACCGGTTCAACCACACCAACCGGTCCGATCTGCCGGAGACCATCACCGCGTTCATCGACGTCTCGCTCGCCCCGGCCCGAGGCGTCGGGTTCGACGACGTGGCCGAGCGGATCTCCCGGTTCCCCGAGGTGCGGTCGGTGTACCTGGTCTCCGGCAGCCAGGACCTGCGGTGCACGGTGACCGGCACCAGCCTGCGGGACATCAGCGAGTTCGTCTCGCAGAAGCTGTCCACCATCGACCGGGTGCGTTCCACCGCCACCCACTTCGTGCTCAAGACCTACAAGCGCGACGGGGACGCGTTCCTGGAACCGGAACCCGACCACCGGCTGCCGGTCGTCCCTTAGGAGCACGGACAGATGAAGCCGCTCAACCGCGTCATCGCCGCCTGCCCACCTTCGGGTATCCGGCGGTTCTTCGACATCGCCGCCCAGCGTGCGGACGTGATCTCCCTCGGCGTCGGTGAGCCGGACTTCGTCACCCCGTGGCGGGTCCGGGAGGCCGGGATCTACGCGCTGGAACACGGCGCCACCACCTACACCTCCAACGCCGGGCTGCTCCGGCTGCGCGAGCTGATCTGCGCCGAGCTGGCCGGCCGGTATGGCGTCGAGTACGCCCCGGACGGGGACTGCGTGATCACCGCCGGGGTGTCCGAAGGGCTGGACCTCACCCTGCGGGTACTGCTCGAGCAGGGTGACGAGGTGATCGTCCCGGAGCCCTGTTACGTGGCGTACCAGCCGTGCGTCGCGTTTGCCGGCGGCCGCCCGGTGCCGGTGCCGACCCACGCCGAGGACGGTTTCCGGCTGCGCGTCGAGGCCATCGAGGCCGCGGTCACCGAGCGCACCAAGGCGGTGCTGATCGGCTCGCCGGCCAACCCCACCGGCGCCGTGCAGAGCCGCGAAGACCTGGCCGCACTGGTCGCGCTGGCCCAGCGGCACGACCTGTACCTGATCTCCGACGAGATCTATGACCGGCTCACCTACACCGGCCGGCACACCTGCCTGCC
>DATHIT010000262.1:0-3892 GCA_035489915.1 Pseudonocardia sp.
GACATCACCGACGCCGCGACCCGGACCACGTTGAAGGTCCCGCCGGTGTTGAGCCGCAAGATCCGGTCGAACTCCGCCAACGGGTGCGCCGACTCGACGCGACCGTCCCGCCCGATGGTGCGCCGGCTGGAGCCGCCACCCGCACAGTTCACCACGCCGCGCAGCGGAGCCTGCGACGCCGCCATCTCAACGGCGGCGACCACCTCGTCCGGATCGGTGATGTCGGCGCGCACGTGACACCCACCGATCTCGCCGGCCACCCGCTTCGCTCGAGCCTCGTCGGCGTCGAGCACGACGACCCGACCGGCGTGCCGGCTGAGCAGCTTCGCCGTCGCCGCACCGAGCCCGGAACCCCCGCCCGTGACCAGCACCGCCGCGCACGACAAATCCATCAGGCAGGCTCCTTGCCATTAATTCGATCTAAGATTACTCGAATTCTAACCGGGCTGCGCCCCGGTCGGGGTTCTCGCGTCGCCCGATGTGGTGGTTCGGCGGTGAACCTGTGACGCCGGGAACCGGCCCGCCGAACTGTCGGGTAGGCCCACATCAACGCGAGGGGTGAGGTGATGGACCCGTTCCGCGTCGTCGAGGAACCTGGGGCACGAGCGGCCCGGCGGGCCCAGTTCGCCCGGTTCCACGACGACAACCATCCCCAGCTCGTCGCGCTCCTGCACGCGTTGCGGGGCGACCGGGCACACGCCAACCGCGCGGCCCAGCGGGCCTTCGTCCATGCCTGGCGGCGCTGGCGGACGGTCCAGGCACTGCCGGACCCGGCGGGCTGGACCCGCCGGCGGGCCAGGCGGTTGCGCCCGCCACACCGACGCGGGCCGGGGGTGGCGGTCCAGGCCCACGAGCCCGAGTGGATCGCGGCGTCCGCCCGCCCGATGTTCGATGCGTTGCGCCGGCTGTCCGAGCAGCAACGCACCGTGGTGGTGCTGCATCACGTGGGCGGGCTCACCCTGGCGCAGGTCGCGGACGAGGAGCGCCTGCCACTCGAAGCGGTCACCGCCCAGCTGGCGTCCGGATACCAGGCGCTCGCCCAGTTGATGGGCCAGACCTCGCTGGCGTCCCGCAACCACGGCACGGTCGACCCGGTCCAGTCCTGGGCGGCGGTCGAGCTGGCCGAACTCGCCCACGCGCTGTCCTACCGTACCGACCGGCGGGCCGTGGACCAGGTGTTTCGCCACGCGATCCGGCATCGGTTGGCGGTCACGACGGCCACCGCGGCGGCGGTGTCGATCGGGCTGGGCGGCGCGTTGACGGTGACCCAGCGCGCACCGCGCCCCTACGACATGGCCCTACCCCCGGCCAGCGCGCCCGGCGCGCCGTCGCCGTTCCCGGCATTCCCGCCGTTCCCGGGGCACGTGGGCGCAGGGCAACCCCCGGTGCTCGCCCCGCTCTCGGTGCCCGGTCTGCTGCCGGGACGCCAACCGACGGCCGGCCAGGACGACAGCCCCGTGCCCACCGGTTCGATCACCACACTGGACGTGGTCGACGGGTCGACCACGCGACCGGCGCCGGAGGCAACGCCGCGCCCCGACAGCGGGGAGCGGGGCTACCCCGCCGCCGCGTCGCCCGGGTCCACGCAGGTCACGACGCGGGACCAGTCCACCGCGAGGTCCACCCGGCAACCGTCGTCGGCCGGCCGCGGCGACCTCGGACAGACCGGCCGCGCTACCTCCGCGCGGCGTTCCGCCGGTGACAGCGACTCCGGCGGCCGCTCCTCCGGCCGCTCCTCGGGCAAGGGTGGCGGACGCTCCAGCGACGACGGCGACCACTCCCGCGGCAGCCGCTCCAGCGGCGACGGCGGTGGCCGCTCCAGCGACAGCCGCTCCAGCGACAGCCGCTCCGGCGGCGGCCATTCCCGCGGCGGCGGTCGATCAGGCGACGGGGGCCACTCCGGCGGCGACGGCGGTCACTCCGGCGGCGGGGGCCACTCGGGCGGCGGCGGTCACTCCGGCGGCGGTCGCGGCCGGTGAACGGCGGTCGCGACCGCTGACGGCACCCGCGCCACACCGTCCACTGTGGGGTCTCCCTCAGTTTCAAGCCGGGCATGCGGCCGGCCGCAGTCGTAACGTCGATGGCATGACACAGAAGACCTGGTTCATCACGGGTGCCTCCCGTGGCTTCGGCCGGGAGTGGGCGATCGCGGCCCTGGAACGCGGCGACTCGGTGGCCGCGACGGCGCGCGACCTGTCCACTCTGGACGATCTCGTCAAGACCTACGAAGACCGGTTCCTGCCCCTGCAACTCGATGTGACCGACCGCGAGGCTGACTTCGCCGCCGTGCGGCAGGCGCACGAACACTTCGGTCGCCTCGACGTGGTGGTCAACAACGCCGGCTACGGCCACTTCGGGCTGGTCGAGGAGCTCACCGAGGCGGAGGCCCGCGCGCAGCTGGAGACCAACCTGTTCGGCGCGCTGTGGGTCACCCAGGCGGCGCTGCCGTTCCTGCGCGAGCAGGGCAGCGGCCACATCCTGCAGGTCTCCTCGATCGGTGGGATCAGCGCGTTCCCGTTGGTCGGCATCTACCACGCATCGAAGTGGGCGCTCGAAGGGATCAGCCAGTCGCTGGCCCAGGAGGTGGCCCAGTTCGGCATCAAGGTCACCCTGATCGAGCCCGGTGGGTTCGCCACGGACTGGGCCGGCTCCTCGTCGAGCAGGTCCGAGCAGCTGCCGGCCTACGCGGCATACCACAACGAGGTGCAGGCGCAGCGCCGCAAGCGCATCGGCACCCCGGGTGACCCGCAGGCGTCCGCCGCCGCCGTGCTGAAGCTGGTGGATGCCGACGAGCCGCCGCTGCGCTGCTTCTTCGGCACGGCCCCGCTGGGTATCGCCAAGGCCGACTACCAGCAGCGCCTGGCGACCTGGGAGAAGTGGCAGCCGGTGGCGGAGCTGGCGCAGGGCTGAGCGGCCGATCGCCTGCCCTCGGACCGCGGTGGTGCTCGCGGTCCGAGGGTCAGCTCACCGTGAGCAGCCCGCGCTCCAGCTGCCGTCGGAGCTTGACCGCGGTCACCGTCTCGTCGACACGGACGTCGTCGTAGCACAGGACATCACCGGCGGCGACGTCGTTGCGCAGCGGAAAGCCACCGGCCAGGCCCATCGGCAGCGCTCGCCCAGCCAAGGATGCGCCCACCGGCGCGAGCTTGCCGTAGACCATGTACCCACCCTCGCCGTCGAGGATTTCGCCGGCCCGCAGGTCGCGTTTGGCCACCGCAATGACGTCGCCGTGGAACGCCCTGGGCGTGCCGGTGGCTTCACCCCGCAGCACAGCGGAGGCGACGCTGACGCCCAGCTCCAATCCGATGAGGTGGTAGGGCCGGTACAGCGCGCCGTACCGACCGCTCGGATCGGTGGGCAGCCCGTACTCGGCGAAGCACTGCATGGCGTAGTCGGTGCGCGCCTCGAAGGTGACATAGACGCCCCACCGCAGGTCGCGGGCCAGCGCGCTGCCGTCCCGGTTGACCGACGAGATCACTTCGACCGTTCCGCTCCGAGTCAGCTGGCCGCCGACGGCCGCCGGACGTAGCACGGTGGCGAGGTCGTCGACGTCCACCGGTGGGAAGCGCAACCCCTCGTCCTGCGGCAGCAGACCGGTCGCGTTGGCCACCGCCGCCATCTCGATCGCCGACTTCGTGCCGTCCAGGAACGAGTTGAACATCTTCGCGTTGAAGTCCCCGCTGGCCAACTGCGCCGCGGTGAACCCGTAGTGGTCCCACACGGTGTCCGGAGTGGACGCGGTGAACTCCGGGAGGTACTTCGTTCCCTTGCCGGCGGCGACCACATCGAAGCCGATGGTGCGGCACCAGTCGACCAGCTCGTTGATCAGGGCCGGCTGGTCGCCGTAGGCCATGGAGTACACGACTCCGGCCGCTCGGGCCTTCTCGGCGAG
>DATHIT010000263.1:0-30207 GCA_035489915.1 Pseudonocardia sp.
GTCGGCGGGGGTGCCGTCGCGGAACGCGGAGATGTCGATGACCGGGACGTCCAGGACGCCGCCGACCGAGCGGGCTGAGCTACTCATCGGATTGCTCCTTCGCGAGCGGATGCGCCCGGCGGGCCGCGGCGCGCCGCCGAAAGGGTCAGTAAGTCGGAACGAATATAGGTGTCAGTTATCGCCCCGTGCAATGCCGTGCCCGGCATCGGTGCGCCGGGCGGCGGCCGTTCAGGTCTGGACGGGCCGCCCCACCACCAGCAGCACCTGGACCGGCCGGTCGTTCACGAGCAGCCAGCGGTGCCGCACCAAACCCGGGTGATAGATCAGGTCCCGGGAGTGCAGCCGCCACGATCCGTGGCCCTCGAGCTCGACATCGAGGCTGCCCTGGACGACATACAGGGCCATCTCACCCTGCGACTCGAACCACTCCTCCAGGTACTGGCCGGGCTCGATCCGGTACTCGATGAGCTCCAGCATGCGGTCCGACTGGGACATCAGGATCCGCCCGCGCGCAGCCTCGACCCGCTCGGTGACCGGCAGGAACTGCCCTTCCGAGGCGCGCACGACGGTGACCGGGTCATGCGGCAAGGTGGGCAGCAGGTCGCCGGGAACCACCCCGAGGGCCGTCGCCAGGCGGTAGACGGTGGACATCGAGGGGGCGCTCACCCCGCGCTCCACCTGGCTCAGGAAGGGCTGGCTCACCCCCGCCGAGGCGGCCAGCGCGCGCATCGAGAGGCCGGCCTTCTCGCGCAGCGCCCGCACGGTCGCGCCGACAAGCTGGTTGAGCTGGTCATCGTCGCGGACGTCCATCTGACACCCCGGTCCGGAGCCTGAGCGCGAGCAGTGCAACCAGCCTAACCTTGACTGCTCCCACTTATCGACCTGGCCGGCCACCGACCCGGGCCCCGCTCAGGCGCCGATCGCGCCACCCTCCTTGACCACACAGACCACCGAGGGGCGCGGTTGGCTGGTCCCGCCGTCCGGCCAGTGTGAGCCGGGGCGGTCGGCGGAGGCATCGTCCAGCTCGCCCGGGTGCTGCACGGACACCAGCACGAAGTCGTCCGTGATCAGTGGACCACAGGTCTCCGCGCCGTTCGGCACGGTGAGGAACTGCTTGACGTGCCCGCGCTCCGGACCTTCCAGCGGCACCGCGAACAGCCCGTCGTTGGAGTTCAGCGCGTTGCCGTCGGTGGCGATCCACAGGTTGCCGTGCCGGTCGAAGTCCAGGTTGTCCGGGCAGGAGATCGGGCTCACCTGGGTCTTGTCGAAGCCGCCGAAGTAGGTGTCCGGCGCCGCCGGGTCGCCGCAGACCAGCAACAATGACCAGTCGAACGCGGTGCCGGTGGGGTTGTCGCCCTGTTCGGCGAGTTCCAGCACCTGCCCGTGCTTGTTGCCAACCCGGGGGTTGGCGGCGTCGGTGCCGGCTTTACCCGCGGCGCCCCGGTCGGTGTTGTTGGTCAGCGCCACGTACACCCGACCCGTGCGCGGGTGCGGCTGAACGTCCTCCGGGCGGTCCATCTTGGTGGGGCGCAGCGTGTCCGCGGCGAGCCGGGTGAACACCAGGACGTCTTCGGTGCTCATCCCGGGCACCTTGCTGGTGCCGTTCTCCACCAGCGGCAGCCAGGTGCCGGTGCCCCGGTACTCCCCGGTCCCGGTGAGGCTGGCGACGTAGAGCGTGCCGTTCTCCAGCAGCGTCTTGTTCGCCGCCCGGTTGTTCGGGTCGTACCGGTCGCGCGAGACGAACTTGTACAGGTAGTCGAAGCGCTCGTCGTCGCCCATGTAGGCCACCGCGCGCCCGTCCGGGGCCAGCCGGATGTTCGCGCCCTCGTGCTTGAACCGGCCCAGCGAGGTGTGCTTCACCGGGGTGGAGGTCGGGTCCAGCGGGTCGATCTCCACGATGTAGCCGTACCGGTTGACCTCGTTGGGTTCCTTGGACACATCCCAGCGCGGGTCGAACCGCTCCCACTTCGTCTCGGACTCGCCGGTGGTGATGCCGTAGCGCTTCAGCCGGGCCGCCGCGGCGGGATCGGTCACCGCCGCGGCGTTGGCGAAGTAGTTGTTGAAGTTCTCCTCGCCGGACAGCACGGTGCCCCACGGGGTGATCCCGCCCGCGCAGTTGCTGTGCATGCCGAGCACGGTGCGCCCATCCGGGTCAGCCGAGGTGCGCAGCGCCGCGGAGCCGGCGGCCGGCCCGGTCAGCCGGAACGGGGTGAGCGCGGTGATCCGCCGGTTCAGCGGGTCACCGGGCACCGCCTCGATCACGCCGGACGCCGCCTTGTGCACCACGACCACGCTGCCGCCGACCGCGTTCCAGCTGATCCGCACCTGCTCCTCGGTCGGATTGGCCTCGTCGTAGCCGGTGAACATGAACGTCGGCGAGACGTACTCGTGGTTGCTCCACATCGCCCAGCGGCTGTCCTGCAGCGGGACCAGGCCGCAGTAGTCGTTGTTGAAGCCGAACTGGCCGGCCTGGGCCGCCGCCGACTGCGCGGCGAAGTCGAACGCGGGCGCCCCAGGCAGGATCGGGTCGCCCCAGCGCAGTACCACCGACGAGGTGTAGCCGGGCGGCACGGTGACCGCGTCAGCGGTGTTGGGTGCGATCGGGGTGAAGTTGGTACCTGGCGCGGGTGGTGGTCCTCCGTTGCCGTTGCCGCCGCCGGCCGGGCCGCCCGACGGCCCGCCCGACGGGGCCTGGTCTGCGCAGGCGGCCAACGCCGCGCCGGCCGCCCCGACCAGGGTGAGCATCGCGCCGGCCCGCAGCGCGCCGCGACGCGACAGTGCCGAGGTTGGGGCCGAGCTGGGTGACTCCGCTGTCGGGGACGACACCAGCTCGGTGAACGTCGGGTTGTCGGTGGTGTTGGGCGCCGGGTGGGCGCACGCGGCACCGCAGCGGTAGCGGCAGGTGATAGCGGAGCGCCCGTGCTGATTCCGGACGAGCGGCAGCGTCGCGGGCGGTGTGGGATCGGGAACGAGCGGCACTGCGCCTCCGAGCGTGGTGGGCCAACGGCGCGAGCTAACCCGTACGTGGTGACCTCAGCAGAATCTCAGCGTGAACGGCGGGTGAACGACTTGACGTTAGTCGGTCACCCGCCGTGCGGCTCGGACGGTTCTCCCGTGCTCAGGCGATCCGGCGGGCGTTGTGGAACGGCATCCGGGCCAGCGGGCTGATCTTGACCACGTCGCCGGTCTCCGGAGAGTGCACCACCATGCCGTTGCCCACGTAGATACCCACGTGGCTGACCGGGCTGTAGAAGAACACCACGTCGCCCGGCTGCAGGTTGGCCCGGGACACCGGCTGGCCGATGCCACTCTGCGCCGAGCTGGTCCTCGGCAGGTTGATGCCGGCCTTCTTGAACGACCACAACACCAGGCCGGAGCAGTCGAAGCCGCGGGTGCTGGTGCCGCCCCAGACGTACGGGGTGCCCTTCACGCCCATTGCGGCGGCCAGTGCGACGGAGCCGCGGGACGGCGGCGCGATCTTGATCGGCGGTGCGGCGGGCACCGCGGCGGCCGGCGCGGCAGGTACCGAGGCGGCAGGGGCCGGCGCCTGTGCGCGCGCCGCCGAGGCGAGGGTGGCGTTCAGCAACGCCGGCCGGGTCGGCCAGAGCGGGCTGGAGGCGATGGTGGCCATGGAGATGGCCCGACTGGTCACCGGCAGGGTGCCGATGGGCGGCAGGGCACCGACCGGCAGTCCTCCGGTCGGAACGGTGGCGGGCGACGGCGCGGCGGCCGCCGCCAGTGGGGCGGGGAAGTGGGGGGTTGGCACGCTGAAGTGCCCGGTGGGGGCCAGGTGCCGTGCGGTTGTCGGGAGGTCGGCGGAGCCGGCGACGAACAGAGCGGTGGCGACTGTCGCGGTGGCGGCGGTTGCCTTGGCCAGGGCGCTGAACCTGAGGGGCGACCGGTGGCCTACGGCGATGGGGGCGGTTGCCCCGTTCCACAACGCATCGAAATGGTGCGGCACGTGCTACGAGCTCCTTTGTGGCGCCCGCCGATCGAGTCGCCGCCCCGGCTGCCTCCGGGCGCCGTTGCCCGGGGGTGATCGAGGCCGGCCGGTATCGCCAGTGGTGGGTAAGTGGCGAATCCGGTCGGGACTACTGACTGGTGTCCACCGCGTGGGGGCGGTCGACACGAGTCCGATCGACGGTGGCCCCCACGTGACCACCCGGGTCGGGTGGCGCGTAGCCGTTGGGGCCGCAAGGAAGCTACAAAGGGAATTCAAAGGTGACTATGATGCGGATCACATTCTGCCGATATAGTTTCGTGATCGAGCTCACTATATCGTTCTCTAATCTTCCCGTTATCAAAACGTTTTCCGCGCCAACCGATCGTTATGGCCGCTATATCCCCTGTTCAAGGACGTGTGCTGCTCCATCCGGTCTAACACTTAGTTTGCTTATAAGAAGAAAACCGGGGAACTTTCACAATGGAAAGTTCCCCGGTCCCGAGATATGTCTACGCAGGTCAGAGCCTGAGAAGAACGCTACTCACCGCGAATGAAGGACTCCACCGCGTCACGCGCCACCGAGTCCGAGTACTGCTCCGGCGGCGACTTCATGAAGTAGCTGCTGGCGGATAGCACGGGCCCACCGATGCCTCGATCCAGGGCGATCTTGGCGGCCCGGACGGCGTCGATGATGATGCCGGCCGAGTTGGGCGAGTCCCAAACCTCGAGCTTGTACTCCAGGTTCAGCGGGACGTCCCCAAACGCCCGGCCCTCCAGCCGCACATAGGCCCACTTGCGGTCGTCCAGCCAGGACACGTAATCGGAAGGCCCGATGTGGATGTTTTCCTTGCCGATATCGGTGGAGAGCTGAGAAGTGACCGACTGCGTCTTGGAGACTTTCTTCGACTCCAACCGCTCGAGTTCTTTCATGTTCAGGAAGTCCATGTTGCCGCCGACGTTCAGCTGCATGGTGCGGTCCAGCGCAACGCCCCGGTCCTCGAACAGCTTGGCCAGCACCCGGTGGGTGATGGTCGCGCCGACCTGGGACTTGATGTCGTCGCCGATGATCGGCAGGCCGGCCGCGCGGAACTTCTCCGCCCACTCCGGGTTCGAGGCGATGAACACCGGCAGCGCGTTCACGAAAGCCACCCGGGCATCCAGCGCGCACTGCGCGTAGAAGCGATCGGCCGCCTCGCTGCCCACTGGGAGGTAGCTGACCAGCACGTCCACCCGAGCCTCGCGCAGCGCGGCGACCACGTCGACCGGCTCCTCGTCCGACTCGGTGATCGTCTCGCGGTAGAACCTGCCGAGTCCGTCGTGCGTCGGGCCGCGCTGCACGGTCACCCCGAGCGGCGGCACGTCGGCAATCTTGATGGTGTTGTTCTCCGAGGCGAAGATCGCCTCGGAGAGATCACGGCCGACCTTCTTGGCGTCCACGTCGAACGCCGCGACGAAGCGGACGTCGCGCACGTGGTAGCCGCCGAAGTCGACGTGCATCAGCCCGGGCACCCGGGCGGTGGGATCGGCATCGGCGTAGTACTGCACTCCCTGCACCAGCGACGCGGCGCAGTTGCCGACGCCGACAACGGCGACTCGAACCTCCTGGGCGGGTGACTTCACGACCGGGTCCTCCTCGTGCGGTTCATCTGGTTCATTTCAGGTCCTGTGGGGTATCGCGCTGTTCCGCCTGCTCATGGGCGATCAGCTCGTTGAGCCAGCGGACCTCCCGCTCACTGGCGTCCAGGCCCAACTGGTGGAGCTCCCGGGTGTACCGGTCGATCTGTTCACCGGCTCGGCCGAGCGTGGAGCGCAGCCCTTCTCGCCGCTCCTCGACCCGGCGTCGCCGGCCTTCCAAGATCCGCATCCGGGTGTCCGCCGGAGTACGGGAGAAGAACGTCAGGTGGATGCCGAAGCTGTCGTCCTCCCAGGTCTGCGGGCCGGCGTCGGCCAGCATTTCGACGAACCGTTCCTTGCCCTCGGCGGTGAGGCGGTAAACCCTGCGTCGGCTGCGCCGGGACCAGCCACTGGCCGGCTCGGTGCTTGGCTCGGTCTCCTCGACGATGAGGCCCTCGCGAACCAACCTGCGCAGCGCCGGGTACAGCGATCCGTAGGAGAACGCGCGGAACCCGCCGAGTCGGACGCCGAGCTGTTTGCGCAGCTCGTACCCGTGCATCGGGGCCTCGTAGAGCAGCCCGAGTACCGCGAAATCGAGCAAACCGCCCTCCTCTCGAGACTCCTGTGACGGTCCGGGTCTTCCCGGGCGATGGAGTACCCAACTGTATCGCTTCGATACATCAGGCGCCGAATTCTCGTGTCCCGAGTCACCTGAGGGGTTGCTGAACGCCCGGAAGCTGGCCTTGGCGCCGGGAAAGGCAGCGTTGGCGCCGGCCGGAAAACGCCCTCGGACCGGGCTTTCCCGGATTGCCGTGCGGTTGCCGTCCGGCCACGTTTTGGTCACCGTGGGATGCCCGGCGAGGAGGCGAAATCACCATCCGGAGAGGCCGCGTCAGGGCTTCCGCGTACCCTAGTCGGGTGCGGAACCCGCGACAGATCGTCGACTATGCGTTGCAGCGCCGGTCGCTGCTCGCCGACGTCTACGCCGGACGGGTCGGCGTCGCCTCGGTCTGCGACGCCAGTCCCTACCTACTGCGCGCGGCCCGATTCCACGGAGAGCCCTCCGAGGTGACCTGCCCGGTGTGCCGCAAGGAACGGCTCACCGAGGTCGCCTGGGTGTTCGGCGAAGGGCTCAAGCACGTATCCGGCTCGGCTCGCACCCCCGATGAGCTTGATCGCATGGCGGCCACCCACCCCGAGTTCTCGGTGTACGTGGTCGAGGTCTGCCGTACCTGCCACTGGAACCATCTGGTCCAGTCCTACGTACTGGGCACCCTCGGCGCTCCGGGCCCTGGGGCGCGACGAAGGACCGCCGCGGAGTGACCGGCCGCTACCGCCACTCGTTCGTGCGGCACGATAGACACCCAGCGCGACGAGCCGGCGAACCCCGAGCCGCCGGCCGCCGCTGAATGGAGCCGACGTGAACGACCAGCGCGATCCCCGAGGAGGTCGGGCCGAGCCGGCGAGCTGGTCCGTGCCGCCAGCGGGCCCGCCGGCGGCACCGCCGCCGCGCCAGCCGATGGCGCCCAGGCGCGGCGGACGAGTCGGCCCGCTGGGCTCCGGGGCCGTGGCACCGCAAGCCCGGGGCCCGGTCGGTGTGCCCCCCGCGGCCGCGCCGCCGCCGCCCGGAGCGGAGCCCGAGCTGCTGACCCACCTCGATGCCCCCGCCGCCCATGCCGTGGCGCGCGGACAGCGTCCCGGTCCGCCCCCGGCCCCGCCAGGCCGGCGGGTTCGGCCCACCCGGATCGAGCCCATCCCTCGGTCGCCGCGCGGCGCGGGTGGTCCGCCAGGACCCGTGCCACCCCGCCGAGGCGGGGGAGGGGGCGGCGGAGGCCCCCATGGCGGCGGCGCGCCGAAGCGTTCCGGCTGGGGCCGGTTCCGTCGCGTGCTGTTGGTGTTGGCCGGGCTGTTCGTGCTCGGCCCGATCGTGGCGTTCGCGATCGGCTGGCTGGTGTTCGCCCCGCCCACCCCGGACGACGTGGCGACCAGCCAGGTTGCGACCGTGAACTTCACCGACGGCTCCGAGCTGGCCAAGATCGTGCCGGGCGGCAGCGTGAACCGCACGAAGGTGAACCTGTCCCAGGTGCCGCAGTCGGTGCGCTACGCGGTGATGAGCGCGGAGGACCGGTCATTCCTGTCCAACCCCGGCTTCGACATCATGGGCATCGGCCGGGCGGTGTGGAACCAGCTCACCGGTGGCCGAGGCGGCGGCTCCACCATCACCCAGCAGTACATCAAGATCACCACGGGCCAGGACCAGTACTCGCTGTTCCGTAAGTACAAGGAGCTCGTGCTCGCCGCGAAGATCTCCAAGGAGTACTCCAAGGACCAGATCCTGGAGGACTACCTGAACACCATCTACCTGGGCCGGGGTGCCTACGGGATCCAGGCCGCGAGCCAGGCCTACTTCGGGGTCGACTCCGACCGGTTGAACTTCTCCCAGGGCGCCCTGCTCGCCGGGATGATCCAGTCGCCGTCCCGCTGGGATCCGGCGAAGAACCCGGCCAAGGCCACCGAGCGGTGGAACTTCGTGCTGGACGGCATGGTCACCCAGCACTGGTTGAGCGCGTCCGACCGGGCCGGAGCCCGGTTCCCGAACACCATCGCGCCCAAGCCCCCGGCCGGCGGCATCCCGACCGACGCCCGGGGCCACATCTACACGCAGATCAAGGCGGAGCTGGAAAGCAAGGGGATCAGCGAGCAGGAGCTCAACCAGGAAGGCCTGAAGATCACCACGACGATCGACCCGGCGCTGCAGAAGCAGGCCCAGGCGATCTCGGACAAGGTGATGCGGGCCCAACCGTCCAACCTGCGCACCGCGCTGGTCTCGATCGACCCGCGCACCGGCGGTGTGCTGGCCTACTACGGCGGGGACAACGGGGTCGGGCTGGACTACGCCCAGGTGCTCAAGCAGCCCGGTTCCTCGTTCAAGCCGTTCGTGATGGCCGCCGCGCTGGAGCAGAACCCGCCGATCGGGCTCGGCACCACCTACGACGGCTCCTCTCCGCAGACCATCGCCGGCCAGACGGTGGCTAACTCCGACGGGGACAGCTGCGACAACTGTGACCTGAAACAGGCCATGACGCAGTCCATCAACACGATCTTCTACCAGCTCGCGGTGCAGGTCGGGCCGGGTGCGGTGGCCCGCGCGGCGCACCAGGCGGGTATCCCCGACGAGCTGCTGCCCAGCCCCACCGCGGGCATCGCGCTGGGCGACAAGGAGGTCCACCCGGGAGACATGGCGGCCGCGTACAGCACGTTCGCCGACAACGGCGTCTACCATGCTCCGCACATGATCACCAAGGTGGAGACGGCGGATGGTCGGGTGCTCTACGACGGCGGCACCGACCCGGGTGAGCGGCGGATCGACCCGCAGGTGGCCCGCAACGTGACCGAGTCGATGATCGACGTGGCCCGTTCGTCGCGGATCGGGCTGTCCGACGGACGTCCGGTGGCGACCAAGACCGGTACCACGCAGAGCCGGATCTCCGGGCAGAACAACGACGCATGGACGGTCGGCTACACCCCGTCCATCACCACGGCGGTCTGGGTCGGTACCGATGACAACTCGCCGATCAAGACCTCCGGCGGCAGCCCCATCTACGGCCGGATGGTGCCTGGCTCGATCTGGCAGCAGTTCATGAGCGCGGCGCTGCGCGGCAAGCCCAAGGAACAGTTCAGCAAGTTCGACCCGCTGGGCACGCCGCCGGGCGATGAGTTCACCGACGCGACCTCCAGCGAGGACCCGGACAGCGAGGACGGCGACAACAGCGACCGGCGCAACCGGGACGACCTGTTCGGTGGCCAGGACCCGTGTGACTTCGTGTCCTGTGATGACAACGGGAACCCGCTCGGCGGTCTGGGCGGCCGGCGGGGTAACCGCGACGGCAATGGCAACAACAACGACAACGGCGACAACTGACGACTGAGCAGTGGTGTCGAACGAGCCGCAACCGCCGGCGCGGGTAGCGCCCACCTGGACCGAGCCGTTGGCAATAACCGCCAGTGGGGTCATCGGTGGCCCGCTGGGCAGGCACGCGATGGTCGGCCGGTCGCGGTTCTGGACACCGCTGCGGGTGATCCTGCTGGCCGCGGTGCTGACGCTGTCACTGGGTTGGCTGGTCAAGGCGCCGTGCCTGCAGCAGCAACCCGGCCCGACCGGGCGGCTGGTGCTGGACTGGCAGGCCGACCGGCAGTACGTGGCAATGTGCTACACCGACATCGTCACGATGCCCGCCGAGGACCGGCTGACCAGCCACGAGCTGCCCTATCAAGCGCGCTGGAACGACCCGACGGCCCCGCCCGGCGACCAGCTGCGCTACATGGACTATCCAGTGGTCACCGCCTACTTCCTGTGGGCCGTGGCGAAGTCGACCATGTACTACCTGTCGGATCTCGCCGGCGGCGGCCTGCCCACCGGGTTGCCCGAGGTGGTCTTCTTCGACCTGGTGGCCGCCTGCTTCGCGGCGCTGTGGCTGGTGGTGGTGTGGACGGTACGCCGGCAGCGTCCTGAGCGACCGTGGGACGCGGTGCTGGTGGCGATCTCCCCGCTGGCCCTGTTGCACGTGTTCACCGGCACCGACGCGCTCGCGGTGGCCGGCTCGGCGGGCGCGCTGTTCGCGTTCTCCCGGGGCCGGTCGGTGCTGGCCGGGGTGCTCCTCGGGCTGGCCACCGGGGCCAAGCTGTACGCCGTGCTGCTGCTGTTGCCGCTGCTACTGGTGGGTCACCGCCGAGGGCAGCTCCGGCCGGCGCTGCACACGGCGATCGCCGCGGGGCTGACCTGGTTCGCGGTCAATGCCTCCTTCGCGGTGCTGTTCACCCCCGGCTGGCTGGAGCCCTTCCGGAACGGCATCCGGGGCGGTCCGGAGCCGGACTCGCTGTACTTCGCGCTGAGCTACTTCACCGGCTGGCTGGGGTTCGACGGTCCGTTGCCGCCGGGGCAGGCGCCGGTGCGGCTCAACCTGGTGGCCCTGGGGCTGTTCGTGCTGTGCTGCGTGGGGATCGGGCTGCTGGCCCGGCGGGCACCTCGGCCGCCCCGGGTGGCCAGCCTGTGTTTCCTGGTGGTGGCCGCCGCGCTGCTGCTGAACAAGTCCTGGAGTCCGCAGTTCTCGCTGTGGCTGGTGCCGCTGGCAGTGCTCGCGCTGCCCCGATGGCGGCTGCTGCTGGCCTGGATGACGGTGGATGCCCTGGTCTGGGTGCCCCGGATGTACTACTACCTCGGCGCCGACGAGAAGGGCCTGCCGCCGGACCCGTTCCTGGCGGTGGTGCTGCTGCGCGACGCGATGGTGGTGCTGCTGGCCGTACTGGTGATCCGCTCGGTGCTGCGCCCGGAGACGGATCCGGTCCGGGCGCTCGGCGCGGACGATCCGGACTGGGCGCGGCCGCGGCGCCGCGACGGCCCGGTGCGTCCCACCCCGGCCGCCGCCCCAGCAGCCGCCCGGACCAGCGCCTGAGCCCGGTCTCGCCGAAACTAGACGAGACGGTGCAGTCTTGTGAACGGATATGCTGCCGCGGTGTCCGAGCAGCAACCCGAGCGGGAACCAGAGCGGGAACCGGAGCCGGGGCGGAGACGGGAGCGGCGCCGGTCGCCGGTGAAGCGCCGCGCCATCCTGGACGCCGCCGTCGAGGTGTTCTGCGCCCAGGGCTACGCCAGGACCAGCGTGGATGCGATCGCGGCGGTGGCCGGGGTGGGCAAGCAGACCGTCTACGGGCACTTCGGCGACAAGGAGCGGTTGTTCCTGGCCGCGGTGGACCACGCCCGCGCCGGGTTCCTCCCGGACCGCACCGAGCTGATCCCCGACACCGGTGACCCGAGAGCCGACCTCACCGCGATCGGCCAGCGCATCCTGGAGACCGCGCTCCTCCCCGCCGTATCCGCGCTGCACCGGCTGACCATCGCCGAACTGCCGCACCACCCCGAGCTGCAACGGGCCTGGCGGGAGGGCACCGAACCGATCATGGACAGCGGGCTCGCCGGCTACCTGCGGGCCCGGCACGCCGCCGGTACCTTGTCCATCCCCGACCCGGTGGCGGCCGCCCGGCAGTTCGCCAACCAACTGATCACCGAGGCCAGGGTGGCCACCGCCTACGGCACCCAACCGCTCGCCGCGCCGCTGCGCCGGGACATCGCCGCCCGCGCGGCCGACCTGATCGTGCGCGCATACCGACCGGAAAACCCGTGAGTGGTATTGGTCGCTATAGCGACCAATACCACTCACAGGGTTACCAGATGTGGATGCGGTCCTTCGGGTCGCGGTACAGCTTGTTCCCGGGCTGGACGTTGAACGCCTGGTAGAACGCGTCCACGTTGATCACCACGCCGTTGGTGCGGAACATGCCGGGGCTGTGCGGGTCGTTGAACAGGCTGGTGCGCATCGTCTCGTCGCGCTCCTTGCTGCGCCAGACCTGGCTGTAGCCGAGGAAGAAACGCTGGTCGCCGCTGAACCCGTCCAGCTCCGCGGCCGGGTGGCCGGCCAGCGAGGCCTGATACCCCCGGTGTGCGACGGTCAGCCCGGCCAGGTCCGCGATGTTCTCGCCGAGGGTGAGCGACCCGTTGACATGCATGCTGGGCAGCGGCGAGTAGCCGTTGTACTGCGCGACCAGCGCCTTGGTCTTCGCGGTGAACGCCTCCGCGTCCTTCGGCGCCATCCAGTCGCGCAGGTTGCCGTCGCCGTCGTAGCGCCGGCCCTGGTCGTCGAACCCGTGGCTGATCTCGTGCCCGATCACCGCGCCGATCGCCCCGTAGTTGACCGCGTCGTCGGCCGTCGGGTCGAAGAACGGTGGTTGCAGGATGGCGGCCGGGAAGACGATCTCGTTCATCGACGGGCTGTAGTAGGCGTTGACCGTCTGCGGGTTCATGAACCACTCGTCCCGGTCCACCGGCTTGCCCAGCTTGTCCACCGTGCGCTGGTGCTCCAGCTGCTCCGCGCGGTCAATATTGCCGATCAGGTCGTCCCGGGTGATCCGCAGCGAGCTGAAGTCCTTCCATTTACGCGGATAACCGATCTTCACCGACAGCTTGGCCAGCTTCTCCTTGGCGGCTGCCTTGGACGGCGCGCTCATCCAGTCCAACCTGTCGATCGAGCTCCGGTAAGCGGCCAGGATGTTCTGCACCAGCCCGTCGGCCCGCTGCTTGGCCTCCGGGGCGAAATACTTCTGCACGTACATCTGGCCGAGCGCGTCACCCATCGCATTGTTCACGGCGGTCACCGCGCGCCGCCAGCGTTCCTTGTTCTGCTGCCGGCCGCCGAGCACCTTGCCCACGAAGTCGAATCGGGCGTTCACGAAGTCGCTGCTCAGGTACGGCGAGTGGTCCTCGATCAGGTGCCAACGCAGGTACTGCTTCCAGGTCTCCAGTGGGACGGAGTTGAGCAGGCCAGCCAGGGTGCTGAAGAAACTGGGCTGCGCAATCACCATGTCCGGTTGGCTGATCCCGGCCCATGCCAGGTAGTTCGCCCAGTCCAACCCGGTGGCCCTGGTGGCTTCGGCCACGTTGAACTTGTTGTAGGTGGCCACCGCGTCTCGGCTGCGCACCCTGCTCCACTGGGCCTGGGCCAGCTTGATCTCCAGATCCAGGATGCGGCTGGCACTGCCGTCCGGGTCCGGCAGGCCGGCCAGGGTGAACATCTTTGCTATGTAGCCGCGGTACTGGGCTCGGACGCTCGTCGCCTTTGCGTCGCTGGACAGGTAGTAGTCCCGATCCGGCAGGGAGAGCCCGCTCTGGGACACCTCGGTGATGTAGCGCGTGGCGTCGTTGGCGTCATGGCGGACGCTGAGTCCGATCGGGTTGGACCCGTCGAAGCGCTGGATGCCGCCGAGGTGGCGGACCAGGTCGGCCGAGGTGTGCAGCTGGTCGACGGTGGTGAAATAGGGCGTCAGCGGGGCGCCCTTGAGCTGATCCAGACGCGCCGTGTCCATGAAGCTGGCATACAGGTCGGCGATCTTGCGCGGGTTGCCCTCGGCCGGCGCGGGACCGTCGCCCTCGGGCTGCCCGCCGGCCTGCTCGATCAGCGCGCGCTGGTCAGCCTCGGAGCGCTGGGAGAGCATGGAGAACGAGCCGTACTCGGACATGTCCGGCGGGATCTGGGTGTCGCGCAACCAGGCGCCGTTGGTGAACTGGAAGAGGTCGTCCTGGGCGTGCGAGGCGCGGTCGAACCCGGCCAGATCCAGCCCCGAGCGCGGGGCGGGCGGCGGGCCAGGGGGTGCCGGCGTGGCGCAGGCCGAGGTTGCCGCCACCGTCGCGAGCAGCAGAACCAGGACGAGCCGCCGGGTCAATCGCCGCAGCCGCATCGGTGGCTCCTCCCAAGTAGGAGCACCAAGAGTAGAAGCAGCACCGTTGCCACCTCCGTCCCACCCGCCCCGGGTCGCGGTGGCGGGCGGGATGGGGCACACGGTGGCACAGTGGGCGGGTGCCGCCCGTACTGACCGAGGAGTCCGTCCGCGCCGTGCTGGCCGGGTTCGACCGCCGCACCGCCGACCGCCCTGACCTGAGCGCCGCCGCCGTGGCGATCACCCTGGTCACCACCGGTCCGGACGCCGACCACGTGCAGGTACTGATCACCCGGCGGGCGCCCAAGTTGCGCACCCACTCCGGCCAATGGGCGTTGCCCGGTGGGCGGGTGGATGCCAGCGAGGCGGTGGTCGCCGCGGCGCGCCGTGAGCTGGCCGAGGAGTTGGGCCTTGAGCTGCCCGAGTCCTCCGTGCTCGGCCTGCTGGACGACTACCCGACCCGGTCCGGATTCGTGATCACCCCAGTGGTGCTGTGGGCCGGCCCGGTCAGCGCGGGGACGGCCGACCACCCGGCGCGGCCAGGGCAGCGGGCGCTGCGGCCCCGGCGCGGTGAGGTGGCCGCCGTGTACGGGATCCCGCTTGATCAGCTGGATGTGGAGCCGCTGTTCGTGAGCATCCCCGAGTCGGACGCGCCGGTGATCCGGCTGCCACTGATGGGTCGGTTCGTGCACGCGCCCACCGGCGCGGTGCTCTACCAGTTCCGGGAACTGGCCCTACACGGCCGGGCTACCCGGGTGGGACACCTCGAGCAGCCCGTCTTTGCCTGGCGCTGACCGGGCCGAGCCGCGGCGGCCCGAGCCGCCGCCCGGGCGCACCGGAAAAGTCGTCTCGGCCTTCAGGAACACGCCGAACAGCGCGATCAGCAGGGCCGCCCGGCCCCACACCCCGATCATCACCGCCTGCCCGGCCAGCCCGCTGAAGATGTCGAAACCGACTCCGGAGCGGACCGCGTAGAACCAGCGGAAGATGCCCAGTCCGATGGCCAGATCGGCGGCGAAGTAGGCCACGATCCAGCCCCAGCGGATGTTCAGCAGCACGAAGAAGGGCACCAGCCAGAGCGCGTACTGCGGTGAGTGCACCTTGTGCAGCAGCAGGAACCCCGCCAGCATCGCCGCGCTCACCTGCATCCACGGGTAGCTCTCGCCGGCGCCGCGACGTTTCTGGTAGCGCCGCCAGCCCAGCCAGACCGCGAGCGCGAAGGACAGCAGCACCAGTAACGGGGAGAGCCAGTCGACCAGGGATTGGAACGGCACATCGCTCGGCTCGGAGTACGGCCGGAAACCCCAGTACCAGATCGAGTTGGTGGTCCAGTCCACCTTGCGCAGCTCCTGGAAGGTGAACGAGGCCCGCCATCCCGGATAACCGAGCAGCGCGAACGGCAGGTTCACCACGATCACGGTGACCGCGCTGGCCGCGACCACCCGCAGCGCGCCCGCCCAGTCCAGCGTGCGGTCCCGCCGGCCCTCCTCGCCCCTGGTCAGCACGTACAGCGCCAGCGGCAGCACGAACGCGCCGGGATACAACTTGACCGCGAAGCCGACGCCCAGCAGCACGCCTGCCCAGCTGGCCCTACGCACCAGCTCGGCGCGCGCGATGGAACCGGCCCGCTCGGCGCCACCGGTCCGGCCGTGCACCACGACCACCGCTGCCACCGCGCAGGCCACCGCCGGCAGGTCCCAGTTATGGAACGCATAGAGCAGCAGTGGCGTGCCGATCGCCCAGAGCAGCGCCCGCCATCGGGACAGCCAACCCAACATCCAGCCGACCAGCAGCCCGAACGGCGCCAGCAGCAGCGCGCTGTCCCGCAGGAACTCCCCGTCGGTGTGCGCGAACAGCGCCCCCGCCCAGATCGCCAGCCCGGCCAGCACCGGGTACTCCACGGTGCCCCCGGTGAGCTCGCCGCTCGGGGTGATGCCGCCGTGCAGGTAGGGGAAGATGTGCTCGTTGATCCCCCGGCCCAGCCAGAGGTGCTGGATGTCGGTGTAGCAGAGATCGCGGTCGTGCCGGACGTCGTAGTTCGGCGCGGTGCGCCCGGAGGGCTCGAACTCCGGGCCCACGCACCGGGTCTTGTTCGCGTAGCTGAGCAGCATGGTCAGGCCGGTGAGCAGCACCAGCACGGCCAGCGCCGCCGGACCGAGCCGGCGCGCCGGGCTCACCCCCGCGGCGCCGTCGTCGCCTGCTGTCATCCCAGCCGCTCGCGCAGGAACGCGATGTCGCTGGCCTGCCCCTCTGCCGGAGTCTCCACCACGACGGGCGCGCCGGCCGCCGCGCACACGGCGACCAGCTGGTCCGGGTCGATGGTGCCGCTGTCGATGTTGGCATGCCGGTCGCGCGCGGAGTTGAACTCATCGCGGGAGTTGTTCAGGTGCACCAGATCGATTCGGCCGGTGATCGCCTTCGCCCGGTCCACCACGTCCACCAGGTTCTCCCCGCCGGCGAACGCGTGGCAGGTGTCCAGGCAGAATCCCGCGTCGAACTCGCCGACCGCGTCCCACAGCCTGGCCAGCGCATCGAACCGCCGGGCCATCGCGTTGTCGCCGCCCGCGGTGTTCTCGATCAGGATCGGCACCGCGAAGCCGCCCTCGTCGGCCTGGCGGGCGAAGAACTTCTGCCAGTTCTGCACCCCCACGGCCGGGTCCTCGCCGGCGGTGACGTGGCCGCCGTGCACGATCAGCCCGGCCGCGCCGACCGTCGCCGCCGCTTCGGCGTGCTGGGTGACCAGCTTCCGCGACGGAATCCGGATCCGGTTGTTCGTCGATGCCAGATTCACCACGTACGGCGAATGCACAAACAGCGTGGCGTCCCCGGCTGATGCCGCCGCCCTGAGCTGTTCGGCCATCGGGTGGGCCGGCGGTTTTTTCCACCCCTGCGGATCCGCCAGGAAGAACTGGACCACCTCGGCCCCGCACTTCTCGGCCGAGGCCAGTGGGTCGATGTCCTCTCGCACGTGAGCCCCGATACGCATGGCAGTCAAGCCTACGCAGGCACCAGGAGGGTGCCCTCGACCGGCGCCGTCAGACTCATTGGTAACCTGTAGCGGCAGGCGCCCTCGGAAATTGTCGGCGCCTAGTGAGACCCTCCTGTCGCGGACGGACCGCGGCCGCCTTAGAGTCCATAGGAGGTTTGTGGTTCTCATGCGTAATTACGAGCTCATGGTCATCCTCGACCCCAATCTTGACGAGCGCACCATCACCCCGTCGCTGGAGACGTTCCTGCGGGTCATCCGCAACGACGGCGGCACGGTGGAGAAGGTCGACATCTGGGGCAAGCGCCGGATGGCCTACGAAATTCTCAAGCACGCCGAGGGCATCTACGCGGTGCTCGATGTGGTCTGCGAGGCGGCCACCGTGGCCGAGCTGGACCGTCAGCTCGGGCTGAACGAGTCGGTGCTGCGTACCAAGGTGATGCGGGTCGAGGCGCAGAAGCGGCAGAGCGCCGCTCGCGCCGCCGCGTCGGGTGGTGCCGCCGCGCCGGGTGGCCCCGCCGCGGTTGCCGCGGCGAGCACGCCCGCCGAGGCTCCGGCCGCCACCGAGACCCCGGCCGCCACCGAGGCGCCGGCCGCCACCGAGACCCCGGCGGTCAGCACGCCGGCCGCCAGCACGCCCGCCGCCGAGACCCCGGCCGCGAGCACTCCCGCCGCGAGCACGCCGGCCGCTCCCGCCGAGCCGGCCGCGACGCCGGCCGACTGAGGGCAGGGATCGGACATGGCAGGCGACACCGTCATCACCGTGATCGGCAACCTGACGGCCGATCCTGAACTGCGCTTCACCCCGTCCGGGGCGGCGGTGGCCAACTTCACGGTCGCCTCCACCCCGCGCAGCTTCGACAAGCAGTCGGGCGAGTGGAAGGACGGCGAGGCGCTGTTCCTGCGCTGCAACATCTGGCGGCAGGCCGCGGAGAACGTGGCCGAGACGCTCACCAGAGGTTCCCGGGTGATTGTGTCCGGGCGGCTCAAGCAGCGTTCGTACGAGACCCGCGAGGGCGAGAAGCGCACCGTGGTGGAGCTGGAGGTCGAGGAAGTCGGCCCCTCGCTGCGCTACGCCACGGCGAAGGTGAACAAGGTCAGCCGAGGCAGCGGCGGCGGTGGGTTCGGCGGCGGCGGCTCCGGTGGCCCCGGGGACGACCCGTGGGGATCGGCACCAGCCGCTGGCAGCGGTGGCAGCGGTGGCGGCGACGACGAGCCCCCGTTCTGACCTGACGCCCAACGCTCAGCACTGATTACCTGATCTTGGAGTAAATGCACCATGGCCAAGCCCATCCTGCGCAAGCCAAAGACGAAAGTTTGCGCCTTTTGCAAGGACAAGGTCCAGCAGATCGACTACAAGGACACCGGTCTGCTGCGGAAGTTCATCTCGGACCGAGGCAAGATCCGCGCCCGGCGGGTCAGCGGCAACTGCCGCCAGCACCAGCGCGACGTCGCGGTCGCGGTGAAAAACTCCCGCGAGGTGGCCTTGCTGCCGTACACCTCGATGGCCCGCTGAGTCCGGCTCGTCACCGCGTATCAATGGAGAGCATCTCGTGAAGCTGATCCTCACCGCCGACGTGTCGAACCTGGGTGCTCCTGGCGACATCGTCGAGGTCAAAGACGGCTACGGCCGTAACTACCTGCTGCCCCGCCAGCTGGCCATCCAGGCCACCCGGGGGGCGGAGAAGCAGGTCGCCGCGATTCGCAAGTCTCGCGAGACCAGGCAGATCCGCGACCTCGGGCACGCCAAGGAGGTGGCCGCCTCGCTCAAGGGGTTGCCGCCGGTCAAGCTGGCCGCCCGGGCCGCGTCCGGCAAGGGCCGCCTGTTCGGTTCGGTGACCGCGGCCGATGTGGTGGCCGCGCTGCGGGCCGCCGGTGGCCCCCAGCTGGACCGCCGCTCGGTGTCGTTGCCCAACCAGATCAAAACCGTCGGTCGGCACACCGTGTCGGTCCGGCTGCACCCGGAGGTCACCGCCGACATCGACCTGGAGGTCACCGCCGGCGAGTGATGGCCGGTCCGCCGAGGCGCCGCGTGCGCCGAGGAACGGCCGACCCCACGTATCTCCGATGCCCCCGTCGCCATTCTGGCGGCGGGGGCATCGGCGTGTCCGGTGTCGTAGGCGGCCCGAGCCGGGCTGTGTCCCAGGTCACTGGACCCTGTAGTAGGGTTACAGAGTGTGACGGGCGAATCAGGTGTCTCGGGTGCGGCTCGAGCCTTCAGAACCGTCCCGGACACGCCCGAAAACCGATTCCAGGGGGACACGCCGAGGCAATTTCGGGTGACTTGTCCCCATCGCAAGTAACCTATCTGACCTGCGACAACACCGAAACGGTGGCAAGTCTTCCCCAGGTTGTCCACAGTTGCCCCGGTTCTGTGCGGCAGCTGTCCCAAGTTGTCCCCAGGCGATCAACAGGGCTGTCAACAGAGCGTTTTGGATGACTCGCCGTTACCGGCCTAACCTGCCAGCTCCGGGCCGGACGGGGGTTGAGGTGGCCGGGCAGACGGCCGGTGTGGCCCGCTTCGGGGCCCTTCGGATTCCTGTCGGGGACAGCCGGTAAAACGATCACGGGGGAGGAAGGCAGCGCGATGGCGGTACCCGACGAACGGCCGCAAGCCCGGCCTCGTCATGTCCGGCCGGCGGATGAGCCGGGCCGGGAGCAGGGTGCCGAATTCAGCGCGGGTTTCGACCGTCAACCGCCGCAGGACCTGACCGCTGAGCAGTCGGTGCTGGGCGGCATGCTGCTGAGCAAGGACGCCATCGCCGACGTGGTGGAGGTGCTGCGCCCGGAGGACTTCTACCGCCCCGCGCACCAGACCGTCTACGACTGCATCCTGGATCTGTACGGGCGGGGTGAGCCGGCCGACCCGGTGACGGTGTCCGCCGAGTTGGAGCGGCGCGGCGAACTGGTCCGCCTCGGCGGCGCCCCGTACCTGCACACCCTGATCGCCACCGTGCCCACCGCGGCCAATGCCGCGTACTACGCCGAGATCGTGGCGGAGAAGGCGGTGCTGCGCCGGCTGGTCGAGGCTGGCACGCGGATCGTGCAGCTGGGTTACCACGGCGCGGAGGGCGCCGAGGTGGACGCGGTGGTGGATCGGGCCCAGGCCGCCATCTACGACGTCACCGACCGGCGCACCAGCGAGGACTATGTGGCTCTGGAGGAGCTGCTGCAGCCCACCATGGACGAGATCGATGCGATCGCGTCCCGGGGTGGGGTGTCGCTGGGGGTGCCCACCGGGTTTGTCGACCTGGATGCCTGTACCAACGGCCTGCACCCCGGGCAGATGATCGTGGTGGCCGCCCGACCCGGCCTTGGGAAGTCGACCCTGGGGTTGGACTTCGCCCGGTCCTGCTCGGTCAAGCACGGCATGACGAGTGCGTTCATGTCGCTGGAAATGAGCCGCACCGAGATCGTGATGCGGTTGCTGTCCGCCGAGGCGCGGATCCGGCTGACCGACATGCGCGGCGGGCGGATGAGCGATGACGACTGGACCCGGATGGCCAGGCGGATGAGCGAGATCAGCGAGGCGCCGCTGTTCATCGACGACAGCCCGAACCTGACCATGATGGAGATCCGGGCCAAGGCGCGGCGGCTGCGCCAGCGCAACGACCTGCGGCTGCTGGTGGTGGACTACCTGCAGCTGATGACCTCGGGGCGGCGGGTGGAGTCCCGCCAGCAGGAGGTCAGCGAGTTCTCCAGGCAGATCAAGCTGCTGGCCAAGGAGCTGGAGATCCCGGTGGTGGCGATCAGCCAGCTCAACCGAGGCCCCGAGCAGCGCACCGACAAGCGCCCGATGCTCTCGGACCTGCGGGAGTCCGGCTCGATCGAGCAGGACGCGGACATGGTGATCCTGCTGCACCGCCCAGACGCGTTCGAGCGGGACGACCCGAGGGCCGGCGAGGCGGACCTGATCCTGGCCAAACACCGAAACGGGCCCACCAACACCATCACCGTGGCGCACCAACTGCACTACAGCCGCTTCGCCGACCTCGCCCAGGGCTGAGTTCCCGCTGTATGGCGGACGTTCCGATGGCATCGGGGCCAGAAGTACTACTCGGTGACGGGCAGCACGTAGGTGGCGTTTCCTCCCGAAAGTCGGTCGTATCCGCAGGTCAACCGCTAGCGACGGGGTCAGTGGGACGGCGCAAAGTCACCGGAACCTCTGCCGACCGCGGACGAAACATGGCCGAGGTTTGCTGGGCGCACTCGGATGCGACCAGGAGGGACCGATGGTTGGCTTGTGCCCTGTCGACGGAGACCAGGCAACGCTCAAGGAGGCCTACGCCTGCTTCCCGAGTGGTGTCACCGCCGTGTGTGCCTACCGTGGCAACGCCCCGGTGGGCATCGCGGCCAGCTCGTTCACGGCGGTGTCTTTGGATCCACCGCTGGTCTCGCTCTGTGTGCAACACAGCTCCACTACCTGGCCGGCGCTCTCCAGCGGGCCGCGGCTGGGGGTGAGCGTGCTCGGCGAGACGCACGGCTCTCTCTGCCAGCAAATGTCCTCCCGTATTGGGGACCGCTTCGCCGGCGTCGGCTGGGAGCGCACCGATGCCGGCGCTGTGCTACTTCATGAGGCCGCCGCGTGGCTGGACTGTTCGGTGTACCAGGTGGTGCCGGCCGGAGACCACCTGCTCGTGCTGCTGCGGGTGCACGCCCTGCGGGTGCGGGGGGATGTGGCCCCGCTGGTGTTCCATGCCAGCAGGTTCCGACGGCTGGCTGCCTGATGTCGGATCGCGACAGCCCGGTGTTGGAAGCGCTGGCGGCGCTGCGCGCGGGGCGCCCCGCGGTGATCCTCGGCGGACGAGGGCCTTTCGGCACCGTGGTGCTGTCAGGCGGGTTGGCGACTCCGCACTGGACGTCGTGGATGATCCGTTATACCTCCGGTCTGTTGTGCGCGCCGATGCCGGCGGAGCGGGCGGATTCGCTGGACCTGCCGCCGATGGTCAGCCGAGGGCCGGATCGCGGCGCGGCCTTCGCGGTGGCGGTGGACGCCCGAGACGGGGTGAGTAGCTGATCCAGCTCCCCAGCGCCGCCCGGCTCGACGGGGCCTTGGCCAGGATCTGTGCCAGCGGAGGGGTCGTGGTCTACCTCCGCGGCGGCCGCACCGGAGACCGCCTCGATGCACCGGCCGCTCCTCCGTGTGATCATGGCGCCGCGGCGGCCATCCTGGTCGACCTCGGCATGACCACAATTCGCCTGCTATCGCGGACAGCAACCGGTGACGGCCTGCGGCCAGGCGGTATCACCGTGGTGGAGACGCGATATCCGGCGGCATCGACCTTTTCGGCATAGGAGCACCAGTGACCACCACCGTTGTTGTGGGCAACCCCAAACCGGGCTCCCGCACCCTGGACGCGGGCCGGCTGCTCGCCGAGGCGCTCACCGGCCGGCCCGCCGACCACGTCATCGACGTCATCACGCTTGGATCGGGCTTGCTCGCCTGGGGCGATGAGGCCGTGGCTGCCTCGGTCCGCGTGGTGCAGGAGTCCTCCCTGGTCGTGTTCGCCAGTCCGACCTTCAAGGCCACCTACACTGGCGTTCTCAAACTGTTCCTCGACCAGTTCGCGGGCGGGACCGGGTTGCGCGACGTGGTGTCGGTACCGCTGATGCTCGGCGCCGGGCCCGCGCATGCGATGGCAGCGGATCTGCTGCTCAAGCCGGTGCTCGCCGAGCTCGGCGGGACCTGTGCCCTGCCCGGGCTCTTCCTCCTCGACAGTACTTACGCCGAGGACGGGAAGATCGCGGAGTACGCCGAACGCTGGGCCGGGGTTGCCACCGCCCTAACTAAGGTGAGCTGAACTTCAGGTTGGCGAAGTCCACCGCGTTCTCAGAGCGATACGTGTAGCCGTGCACGGTGCTCCGGTAGGCCTGTGAGGGCTGCAGGTTCGCGATGAAGATTTCCGGCGCGGAGTTCAGCTCGATCGCCATAGCCTGGTTCCAGTAGTGGCCGGCCACCGCGTCGAGCGGGTCTGTCTGGGCAATGCCGGCGTTCACCGCGTCGTAGAAGGCCTGGTTCTCCCAGCGCGAGGGGTTCGCGGTGTTGTTGTGGGGCCGCCAGAAGATCGTCAGCGCGTAGGTCGGTGACTGGGTCTGCGAGCGGTTGCGGTACATCAGCGCCTGGAAACTCCCCAGCTGGCGGCCCTGCGCGAAGGCCGCCGCGGATTGCTGGACGACGTTGATGGTGATGCCGGCGGCGGCCGCATAGGACTTCATCAGCACCGCCGCGTCGATCAGATCCGGAACGGTATTGGCCACCGTCAGGTCGAACGTCAGCCCGTCGGGATGGCCGGCCTGGGCGAGGAGCTGCTTGGCCCTGTCCGGGTCGTACTGGTACACGGGCAGTCCGTCGGTGCTGTAGCCCTTGGTCCTCGGGTTGACACTGCCGACCATCCGGGTGGCCCGGTCGGCGTAGATCTGCTCGATGATCTGGTCATAAGGGACGGCCCAGGCCATCGCCTGGCGCGCCACCTCGTTGTCGAACGGCGGCTTGTTGGTCACCAGGGTTAGGTCGACGAACTCGATGGGGTTGTCCACCTCGGGCACCGTCACGCCGGGCACCGCGGCCAGTGGTTTCTGATCGATGGGCCGGATGCTCTCGGCCAGGTCGACGTCGCCCCGGATCAGCAGGCTGGCCCGGGTGCCCGCGTCCGGCACCACACGCAGCGTGATCGTCTTGATACTCGGCTCACCGAACACGAAGTGCGGGTTGGCAGACAGGACCATCTCCTGCCCCGGCGTCACCGACCTGATCGAGTAGGCGCCGAAACCCCAATCGGAATGCGTCTTGCTCCAGTTGATCGCATATGGGTCGTCTGGCGCGGCGTGTTGTTTGAGGAACGTGCTGTCGTAGATGTGACCGTTCAGGTTGGCCAGCAGGCCCAGGAAGGTGAATCCGTACCCGGCCTCGGTGAGGGTGAACGCCACGGTGTGTTGGTCGAGTTTGCGCAGCTGTGTCTTCGGGTTGGTGAAGGCCGGGCCGTATGCCGAGGCGTTCCCCGTCGGTGAGGCGAACTTGCGTTCGAAGGACCACAGCACGTCGTCCGCGGTGAGCGGGTCCCCGGCCTGGCTGAGCAGGTTCTCCCGCAGGTGGAAGGTGTAGGTCTTGCCGTCCGGGCTCACCGTGTAGGAATCGGCGAGGTAGCCGGTGTAGCTGTTGAAGTCCTGGGTGACCGTGCCTGGGGTCTTGGCCGGGACGTAGGGATTGCGCACCAGCGTCGCCTGGGTGTTGGCGTTGATCTCGTAAGCCTCCGCGGTCAACGCGTTGCCACCGTCCTGCCCGGCGAAGGACGGGGCCAGCGTGGGCACCGCGACCACGATCGAGGACGGGTCCTTCCCGGCCCCGGAGATCCCGGATCGGGTCCGGCTGGCCATGCATCCAGACAGCAGCAGGAGCAGGACGAGCGCCGCACCGAGCAGAGCCGGAATCCGCGCTGTGCTTCGTGCCACGAGGGGCCTCCTGAGGCTCACGGATGGGAGTTATTCAGCGCCGTGCGGTGCCGCGGCTGAGCCGGGTAATGGCAGCCCCCGCGGCTGAGGCGCTCGCCACGGCCACACACAGCGCGAGGGCCGGGAACAAGGCGGTCCACCAGCGGCCCAGCATCACGTCGGACACGCCGCTGGCGATCATCACGCCCCATTCCGGGGTCGGCGGCCGAAGCCCGAGACCGAGGAAACCCAGGGAGGCGGACACGATGATGGACAGACCGAAGACGAACGAGGCGTTCTCCAGGGCGGGCCGGACGCTGTTCGGCAGCACATGCCGCACCATGATCCGGGCGTTGCTGAGCCCGGCCATGCGGGCCGCGTCCAGGTAGGCGTCGTGGCGGACCTTGAGCACCTCGACCCGGGTCAGCCGAATCTGGTTGGGCATCAACAGGATCGCCAGTGCGACGGTCAAGCTAGCCACGGACGCTCCGAACAGGCCGACCACGACGACGCCGACGATCAGCGCGGGCACCGCGTCGGACAGGTCGACGACCCGCGTGCCGGCACGGCCGAACCAGCCAAGTGGGCCGCGCCGAGCCTCGTTCATTCCGATGACCATGCCGAGTGGCACACCGAAGGCGGTCGCCGCGAGCGTCACCAGCAAGGCCATCAGCAGGTTGATCCGGGCCGCCACGATCGTCCGGGAGAACACATCCATGCCGGTGGAGTCGGTGCCGAACAAGAATCCGTCCCCGGGCGGCCGGGCGGCCGCGCCGGCGACCCGCTCGGGTTGGAACGGCACCACGAAGGGGCCGATCAAGGCGAGCAGCACGAGCACGGCCAACGGGATGAACGGCACCCAGCGCCGAATTCTGGTGGTCACGAGCATCCCCTAGCCCTCCGCGTTGACGCCGGGTCGGCGGCGCGGATCGAGCAGCATGTTGACGATGTCCACCGCGAAGAAGGCGATCATCGACACGGCCGCGAGCACGACCAGGAACCCCTGCAGCCCCAGGAAGTCCACGGTGTTCACCGAGTCGATCGCGAACTGGCTGAGCCCGCCGAGGCTGAACAGCTGCTGCAGCACGATCACTCCCCCGACCAGCGCTCCGAACATCGAACCCACCATGACGACCGCGCTGGCCCCGGCCCGGCGCACGATGCTGAGGTAGATCGCCGCCCTGGTTGCGCCGGAGGCGATCCGGAACAGCGTCGCGGGGGACGCGACGGAGTCATCGAGCCCCAGCGCGAACTGCTTCCAGATGATCGGGGTGTACACCAGGATCATCACCGCCACCGGCAGTAGCAGGTGCCCGACCATCGATGCGAGCACCGACCAGTCCCCGGTGAGCAGGCAGTCCAGGATCGGGAAGCCGGTCACCACCGGGATCTCCATGCCCGGGTCGACCCGGCCGATCGGCGCGGGGACCACCCGCAGCGCGCTGTAGAGCAGCACGAGCCCCAGGATGGCCAGCGCGAAGTCGGGGACCGCGCCGGCCATCCTGGCGTAGCCGCGCAGCGCCCAGTACGCGGGGCCGGTGCGCACCTGTAGCAGCACGGCGCCGAGCACCATCGAGAAGAGCACGGCGCCGCCGAGCCCGAAGAAGACCAGCTCCACGGTCTCCGGAAGCCGGCTCCAGATCTCCACCCAGATGGGCCGGCCGGTCACCGACGAGGTGCCCAGGTCCAGGTGTACGAGGTCGGCCCAGAATCGACCGAGCTGCCGCCAGATGCTGCCGTCCAGGCCCATCGCGACCGCCGCGCGGTGGTACTGCTCGGGGGTGATGCCCTGGCTGGAATCCAGCGCCGAGAGCACCGGGTCACCCGGTACCAGCCGGACCAGGAAGAACGCGACGGTGGCGAAGCCGGCGATGTGCACCGGCAGGGCCAGGGTGCGGGTGATCCACCAGCGGTGCCGGCCCAGCGCGTCCAGGATCATCGAGCCGCCACCCGCCGTCTCCTCAGGCTGGCGCCCAGCAGCTTCGCCGTATAGGGGTGCCGAGGCTCGTGCAGGACCTGTGCGGTCTCACCGCGCTCGACGATCTCGCCCCGGCACATCACCACCAGCTCCCGAGCCAGGAAACTGGTCGCGGGCAGGCCGTGCGATACAAACGCGAGCCCTACCTGATTTGTCTCGCGGTACTCCTTGATCACGTTGAGCACTGCGCCCTGCACCGAAACATCCAGGGCGGACACCACTTCGTCGCAGAGCAGGATGCGCGGGCGCACCACGAGCGCCCGCGCCAGGGCGAACCGTTGCCGCTGGCCGCCGGACACTTCACCGGGGTAACGCCGCAGCTGGGCCGGGTCGAGCTGGAGTAGGCGCAGCACCTCGACGATGCGGTCCTCGGCCTCGCTCCCGGTGGAGCCCAGCAGCACCTTGAGCGGTGTGGCCACCGAGTCGCGCAGGGTTCGCCTCGGGTCGAACGAGGACGAGGTGTCCTGCCCGACGAACTGCACGGCGCGCCGGAAGTCGAGCCTGCCGGCGTGGGTCTGGATGAACCGGGTGATGGGTGCCGCGTTGTAGGTGACCGAGCCGGTGGTGACGCGTTCCAGCCCCACCAGCATCCTGGTCAACGTGGATTTCCCCGACCCGGACTCGCCCACGATCCCGATCGCGGACTCGGAGTTGACCTCGAAGTCAACGGGCTTGACCGCCGTGAACGCCGTGCGCCGGGTGCCGTACACCCGGCTGATGCGGTCTCCCCGCAACGCCACGTAGCCGGTCATTGCGCCACCGATTGCGCGACGCCCTCGGCCGTGAGGAACTCCGCGAGCGTCGGCAGCCTAGCCAAGCCCGCCGAGTCGAGTGTCGGCACACAGGCCAGCAGACCGCGTGTGTAGGGGTGGGTGGCCTGTTGCACGGCGTGTTCGGAGTCGCAGATGTCGACGATCCGGCCCTGATACATCACGATCATCCGGTCGGTGTACTCGCGGCCCAGCTCGATGTCGTGAGTGACGATCAGCAGGCTCGCGCCCTGTTCGTCGGTCATCTCCACCATGAGGTCCATCACGTCGCGGCTTACCGAGGCGTCCAGCGCGGACGTCGGCTCATCGGCAATAAGCAAACGGGGCTTCGCGCACATCGCGAGTGCCACCATGACCCGCTGGCGCATGCCTCCGGACAGTTCGTAGGGCCGCATCCTGAGCACGCGAGACCCATCCGGCATTCCGACCCGGCCAAGCCATTCCGTGGACCGCTCGCGCGCCTGCCGACGGGTCAGCTTCTCGACTCCGCGCAGCACCGCCCGGAATTGGCTGCCGATCGTGGCCACCGGGTCCAGCGAGGTCATCGCGTCCTGGAACACCATGGATAGGCCCGGGGTGCGGAACGGCACCTTGCGGATATCGCTTCGGTCCAGCTTTTCGCCGCCGAACACGATCTCCTCGGCGCTGATCTGGGCGGACGGCGCGGTGAGCAGGCCGGCGACCGCGAGGGCCATCGTCGTCTTGCCCGAACCGGACTCGCCGACGACCGCGATCCGCTCGCCGCGACGAATACCGAAACTCGCCGCCTCGACCGCGACGTGCGCATCCCCGCCCGCTCCGTAGCTAACCGTCAGGCCCGTCACCCGGAGCAGTGACTGATCCTTATCTGCTGACGCGGCCCCGGTGCCGCTCTCGTCGTGGAGAACCGCGGTCATGACTCGCCTCCTGAGAGCTGGTCAGAACTCGAGCAGGTTGTCCCGGAAGAGGGGGTGGCTGTACTCGGTGCGGACCAGGCCGCGCCGCTGCAAGGCCGGCACCAGGCCATCGGTGATCTCGCTGATGTAGCGCCGGTTGAGGTCGAAGTTGGAGATCAGGAAGCCGTCACCGCCGACCTCTTGCATGATCTCGTCCATCTGCGCCGCGATCGTGTCCGGTGACCCGACCATCTCCACCGCTCCCTGGGTGCGGCGCAGGAACTCCCTCGGGGTCAACCCGATCGCCTGCCGCAGCAGCTGCTGGTGGCCGTTGGTGCTGACGGTGTCCGGGATCGGCTCGTCGAGCGGGAAAACCGAGAAGTCGATCCCGCTGTGCCGCGACAGGTGCAGCAGGCCCAGCTCCGGATGCTCCTCGGCGAAGGCGATCTGCTGTGCTCGCTTCTCTCTGGCTTCGGCGTCAGTCTCCCCGACCACCGGTGAGCACATGAAGAGGATCTTGCAGGCGCCCGTCGGCCGGCCCAGCCGGGTCATCCGCTGATGCACGTCGTCGCGGAACCTCTTCATCTCGGCCACGCCGCCGGCCGTGCCACAGATGATCGAGTCAGCTGTGCTGGCGGCGAACTCCTTGCCCCGGTCCGACCCGCCGGCCTGGGTGAACACCGGGCGTCCCTGCGGGGAGCGGTTCGCGTTGAGCGGGCCACGGGAGGAGAAGAACTTGCCTGCGAAATCCACTGTGTGGACCTTGGTGTGGTCGGCCCAGACACCGTTGCGCTCGTCCAGGGCGACCGCGTCGGCCTCCCACGAGTCCCAGAGCTTGCAGGCCAGCTCGAAGAACTCGTCGGCCATGTCATAGCGCAGGTCGTGTTCGACCTGTTGGTCGTGCCCGTAGTTCTGCGCGGCGCGGTGGCTGCTCGAGGTCACGATGTTCCACCCGGTGCGCCCGCCCGACATGTGGTCCATCGTGTTGATCTTGCGGGCCAACATGTAGGGGTGATATTCGGTGACCGACAGGGTCGGCACGATGCCGATCTTCGAGGTGGCCTGCGCGAGGACCGGGGCGAGCACGGTCGGGTCCAGCTTCGGGGTTGCCGTCGCGCTGGCCAGGTACGCCTGGGCGTTGCCGCCGTAGGCATCGGGCACATACGAGGAGTCTTCGATGATGAGGTAGTCGAAGCACGCTCGCTCCAGCGCCATGGCCAGGTCGATGAACAGCTGAGGGCTCGTCCAGTCCCAGCCGCCGTTGCCCGACCAGGTCTTGCGCCAGGACTTGACGCCGAAGCCGCCGGCCCCGAACCAGGCGAGATGGAATCGATTCGCGGACATGAATGCTCCTCACACGGGATGAGTCAGAACGCGAGCAGGTTGTCCCGGAAGTGCGCGTGCTCGTAGCGGGTGCGAGTCAGGCCGCGTCGCTGCAGCTCTGGCACCAGCCCGTCACAGATCTCCATGACGTAGCGCCGACTGAAGTAGCTGTTCACGATGAGAAATCCGTCGCCGCCGACCTCCTGCATGAACTCGTCCATGACCGCGGCTACCTCTTTCGGTGTACCGACAAACGCGTCAGGGCCGAACCGCTGGGCACGGGTGAGGAGGTTGCGCAGCACCTTGCCCTCGAAGCCCGCGGCCATTGATTGATGCCCGTTGGATTTCAGCGACGGCAGCGGTTCGTCCAGGTGGAATTGGGAGAAGTCGATCCCGGTGAGACGGGAGAAGTGAGCCAGGCCGTACTGGATTCGGTCCTCGGTCAGCGTCAGGTCAGCCGCCAGTCGGGCCTCGGCGTCGGCGTGCGTATCGGCCACGATCGGGCTCGCCAGGAAGAGCACCTTGATGTGATCGGGGTTTCGCCCCGCCTCGACGGCCTTGGCTCGTACCTCGTCGCGGTATGCCTTCATCTGTTCCGGGGTATCCGCGCTGGCGATGATGGTTTCGGCCCATTGGGCGGCGAACCGGCGACCACGCGGCGAACCGCCCGCCTGACAGATCACCGGCGAACCCTGCGGCGAACGCGGCGCACTCAACGGACCCCGCGACTTGAAATACTTCCCCTCAAAATGCGCCGGATGAACCTTGGAACCATCCGCGAAAACCCCACGCTCCAGATCCAGCACCACCGCATCCGGATCCCACGCGTCCCACAACCGATGCGTCAACTCAAGAAACTCATCAGCCATATCATAACGCTCATCATGCGGAAACTGCTTCTCCCGCCCATAATTCTGGGCACCCCCATCATTGGAACCAGTCACCACATTCCACCCGATACGCCCCTCCGAAACATGATCCAACGCATTCATCTTCCGCGCCAACATAAACGGGTGATACTC
>DATHIT010000264.1:0-6199 GCA_035489915.1 Pseudonocardia sp.
CGAATGACACTCGCCAGCACGCCTATCGAGATACACTCAGTGAGTCGCATGGAATCAGAGGATACATTCTTAGCCACACCGCAAATGGTATGACAAAAAACGCAATACTCGCCTCAGCTCGCCCACGACACGCCGGCACAAGAAGACCGATTCAAAGAAGCAGTAAGGCCCTAACTTAGCGGCATTGGGCTGTGATGGGCCTGGCCCAAAGGTGTGCGCCAGATGAACTCGCCCGGTTTGGGTTGGTGGAGTTTCCAGCCGCCTGTGGATTTGAGGTTGTGGTCGTGTGTGCAAACCGGGCCGCCGTTGGTCGAGGTGGTCGGGCCGTGATGCTGGTACTCCCGGGTGTGGTCAAATTCGGATTTACTGGCCGGCCGCCGGCAACCCGGACCGACACAAGCGCGGTCCCGTTGTTGAATATGTCGCCGTAGCGCCGCGGTGGGGAATCGCCGGTCAGGGTCGGCGTCGATATCGCGGAGTCGCTGTATGTGCTCGCGGTATTGCGTGGCGATATCGACCACGACCTGGGTCCACCCGCTGGCGTCGGGCGGGTGGTCGGTGAGTTCGTCGAGCAGATCGAGCGGGATGAGCAGCTCAACGAGCCCACCGTGGGAGCGGTCGCCGGTTCCGGCCGGTCTTCGGCGGGTGACCCCGCCGCACACGAAGTGCCCGTTGCGGTCGAGCAGGGTGTAGCGCCATTGGGCGCCGCGCTGGCGCGCCACGACCCGACGAGCTACGTCGGCTAGGACCGGGCCTAGCCCGGGTATCAGGGCGGGGTGGTCGTTTCGGCCCAGCAGCGTAGCCAGCTCCACGCTCACCTCAACCCCGGCGAGCCGACCACCCGGGTTTCTCGCCGTGCCGCCCGGCGCGAGGTCACCTCGCACGGCAGCCTGACTGGCGCTCCCCTCCGCCGCCCAGGCACGTCCACTGTCCGACCCGACCGGAGGTCCGGGGCACGGACCCGCTGGGGTGTTGGACTGGGTCGGGGCGCTGGACTGGGTTGGGGTGGCCGGTTGGCTGGCTTGATCGGTGTCAGCCTGGGCTTGGCCGGACTCAAGGTCGCTGGTCATGACGGTGATGATCTGAGCGGTGGCCATGTGGTCGAAGCGGCGATTGAGCAGCCCGAGTGTGACCTCGGCCTTGATCTGGTCCAAGGTGGCGGGGCAGCCGGCGCGTTTGACCTGGGTGGCCAGCTGGTGGATGCGTTCGCAAGCAGCGGCCGCTTCATCGGCGGGCAGGCCGGTGGCGGTGAGGGTGACGGTGCCGTCGGGGTTCAGGTAGGCGATCACACTGCGTTCGGTGACGGCGCGTTCGTACTCGTCGCGTGCTCGTTCGGGATCGACGGCGATCACCGCCCGGGCCAGGCGGACGGCGAGTTGGCCGGTGGTGAGCCGGCCAGCGAGAGGCAGCAGATCTGTGCAGATCGACTCGACGTGGCGGGCTGCCAACCCGTGCAGGTGATGCCAGAACACCCGGGCCTTGGCCGGGTCGATACGCCCAGCGCAGAGCGCCGCGTGCACCTGGGGCAGGTGGAATACCAGGGCGTCGGCGTAACACTGGGTGGCCTCGGCGCTGCGGCGGGTCCAGGCCAGCGCGACTCGGAGTTCGTCGGCGGCGTAGCGGGCCGGCTCATCGAGAGTGGCGACCATGCCCAGCCCGGCGAAAGGGTCACGCCGACCCATTTCGGCGATGACACGCAGGAATTGCGCTTCGTCGTGGGAACGTTGCCGGGCTTGCGCCCGCAACACAATGGGCAGATCTCCACCGGCGACCCGGGAAATATTGAGCGAGGCGAGTACGGCGGCAAGTTCTGGACCCGGAGAAATGTCCTCCAGACCATCGGGAACCTGCTCAACCAACATGGCCATAGAATAACTAGCCACACCGACAAGAACTGACCGATAAGAAAACGGCCAGCGGCGCGGGAGCACAACGACTTCGCACCTGGTCACACTCGCGACGCTACCGACAACACCTACTGGCCAGCTCGCCGTGCGTGCGGACTCGGCGTTCTACTCCAGAACGGTGATGTCCACCGCCGGCAGTTCGATGTCCGATTCTCGATCACCGCACGGCAGGACAAGAAGATCCGGGCCGCGATCTCCTCGATCCCGGAGTCGGGGTGGGCGCCGACCCATACTGGCTGTCCACGCCGGAGGTCTCCGGTGCCGATGTCGCCGAGACCCCCTACGGAGAAGCCGGCAGACCGGCGGACCCCTAGCGGGGAGTCAGCACCAGCACCGGGATCGGTCGCGAAACCCTACGCTGGTAAGCGTCGTAGAGGTCTCTGAAGTTCGTGTTGACGATCTTCCAGAGCCGGGCATGGTCCGGGTCACCGGGCAGCACCGGCCTGGCGGTAACCCCGAACCGCTTCGGGCCGACGTTGATCTCAACGTCGGGGTTGGCCTTCAGGTTGTAGTACCAGCCCGGGGACCGGGGATCGCCACCCTTCGAGGCCACGATCAGGTAGGTGTCACTGTCGCGAAAATAGGCGATCGATGTTGATCGCGCCTGACCGGTCTTCGCGCCGATCGTGTGCAACAGCAGGTTCGGCGGTGTGCCCGGTATGAACCGGTGCCCGATCCGTCCATTGGTGCCTTTGTAGATCGCGTTGTGCAAGCGTAGAGCCCGCACTCCGACCTGCTGCTCGACCCATCGGGGAATGTCCATGGAGTCTGCCCTTCATCCAATTTCATGTGATGACAGCGGTGGTCCGGTCGGCGGGGGTTGGGTCAGACCTCGGCGGGGACTGGGGACCACAGAGCGTCGATCTCTCGCTGTGCAGCCGCCAGGCTCTCCTTTGCGAGGGGGATCAGTTCGGCCATGGCGGGGTTCACCTCAGCGAGGGTGAGTTGGGCCGTGATGAAGCGCGGTTCCAGACCCATCCCCGCCACGCCGTGCGGGAGCCACGCCTCTGCGTGGTCCCAGCCCGCGCGGGGCGTCCCCTCGTTGTAGCCCCCACCGCGTGCGGCGAGCACGATGAACTCCCGGCCTCCGAGCAAACCGGTATGCGTCTCGGCATCGACCGACAGCCCGGGTGCGAGGAGATGGTCAACCCAGGACTTCACGCTGCTGGGCGCGGCGTAGTTGTAGAGCGGTAGTCCCAGCAGGACCGTGTCGGCTGCCTTCACTTCGTTGACCAGTTGTACGGTCAGCGCCCAGGACGCGGCCTGGACCGGGGTGTGCTGCTCGGGCGGCAGCCTCCGCGCCAGGAGGGTCTCCTCAGTGAGGTGCGGCTGCGGGTCGCTGCCCAGGTCACGGTAGGTGACGGTGCCGCCGGGATGCGCAGTGCGCCATGCGTCGGCTGCCCGGGCGCTGAGCTTGCGACTGATGGAACGATCGCCCTGGATGCTTGAGTCTATGTGCAGCAGATGAGCCATGTCGCTGATCCTTAATCGCGTTTGGGCAAGACAAGTCATAACCAGGCCAGGCGCTCTTGGGGCAGCCGGTCGTCCAGCGACCTGCCGATCAGTCCTTCGAGGCTGTCGAGTTGGTGGCCCTCTTCCCACGGGCGAGTTGCACAAGCAGGCGCGGTACATCCAGCCGCGGCAGCATTACTTCGATGAGCCACGCATGTTCGGGGTCCGAGGCACCCTGGAGTGCGTCCCGCAGCTCGCGGACGGTACGGACCTTCGCGGTACGCACATCGGTGCCACCGAGGGCGGCGGGCAGCTGTGTCCAGTTCCACTGGACGATGTCGTGATAGTCGGCCTTCGGGCTCTGGAGGATCCGCTCGACCGTGTAGCCGTCGTTATTGAGCACGAACACGACGGGCCGGATACCGCGGGCATAGAACGTACCGAGTTCCTGCACAGTCAACTGCGCCGAACCATCCCCGATGAAGAGGACCGGTCGTCGATCGGGCCGGGCCAACGCGGCGCCGAACACGGCCGGCAGGGTGAACCCGATCGACGACCACACCGGCTGGTCGAGCAGGTCGGACTCGGGTGGCAGCCGGAGATCGAGCACCCCGTACAACGCCGTCCCGATTTCGGCAGCCACTGTCGTCGACGGCGGAAGCCAGTCCTGCACCCCTGCCCAGAACCGATTGTGGTTCAGCGGTTCGTCGAGGTTCTCGCCGGGGACGGACGCGGGCACCGTGGGCGCGATCGCGCTGGCGTCGGCGAACTGGCTCTTGCTCACCAGCTGGTGCAGGACCTGCAGCGAGTCCTCCAGCCGCACACCGGGGTACACCGCCCGCCCGATCCGCGCGTGATCGACCGTCAGCTCCACCGCGAGGGCAGAGTCATAGCGGTGGGTGAAGGCTCCAGTGGTGAAGTCGCTCTCCACCGTTCCGGCCATGACCAGCAGAGAAGCGTTGTCGATCGCTTCCCGGGCCTCGTCCGACCGGGTGGCGGCGCCGAAGTAGGTGCCAAGGCTGGCCGGGTGGTCCTCATCCAGCAGCGCGTTCGATCCGGGCTGGGACGCCACCTGGACCCCGGGCAGGCCGGCGAGTTCGGCCACCGTCGATTCCAGGCCCCGGCGATGTATGCGTGGCCCGACCAGCATGGTGAGCCGCTTCTCGCCGACGAAACGACGTTCGAGGGCCTTGCGGAACTTCTCGACCGCGGCAGGCTCGCTGCCCATGCACCGCAGCGGGATCCGCAAAGGTTGGCCGAGGACCGGCGCGTTCGCCACGTCCAGCGGTACACCCAGGTAGACGGGCTTACTGGTGTTCAGCGCGGTCAGCAGGACGCGGTCGATCTCCTGCGCCGCGGTGCGGGGATCCAGGACCGCCTGGGCCGCGGTGACTTCACGGAACATCCGCTGGAACCGCAGGAAATCACCGTCGAGCAAGGTGTGGTGCAGCGGGGCGCGGCGCTCTATCGCCGCACGTGCGGGCATGCCGACGATGTGCACGACGGGTACGTCTTCGGCGTAACTGCCGGCGATACCGTTGATCGCCGACAACTCACCCACCCCGTGGGCGGTGACAAGCGCGCCGGGGCGGCGGCCCGCCCGGGCGTATCCGTCCGCGGTGTAGGCGGCATTCAGCTCGTTCGTCGATCCCGACCAGTCGAGACCCTCCACGGCAAGTAGCTCGTCGAGTAGCGTCAGGTTGAAATCACCGGGCAGCCCGAAAAGGTGGGTGACACCGAGCTGCACCAGCCGCGCCGCCAGGTAGGCGCCGACGGTTGTTGTGGTGGTAGCGGTTGTCATTTCAGCCGACCGCCCTGTCTGCGCCTTTCCAGAACTTGGCGCGCACTGCCTTCTTGTCCGGCTTGCCCAACGCGGTCAGCGGCAACGAGTCGACCACCACGACCTGCTTGGGCGACTGCACCGAACCCTTGCGTTCCTTGACCGCGGCCTGGATCTCCGAGGTCATGGTCGCGATCGCCGGATCGTCGTCCGGAGCGCCCGGCCGCAGCACGACGACCGCGGTGACCGCCTCGCCCCACTTCTCATCCGGTGTCCCGATCACGCATACCTGCGCGACCGCCGAATGCTCGGCCACCACGTCTTCGACCTCCCGAGGGAACACGTTGAAGCCGCCGGTGACGATCATGTCCTTCACCCGGTCGACGATGAACCAGAAGCCGTCCTCGTCCTCGCGGGCTATGTCGCCGGTGTGCAGCCAACCGTCCCTGAACGTCTCCGCGGTCGCCTGGGGCAGGTTCCAGTAGCCCGCTGCCAGCAGCGGTCCGCTGACACAGATCTCGCCCGGCTTGCCCTGCCGCACCGGCGCGCCGTCCTCGCCGAGCAGCGCAGTCCGTGCGAACGGCGTGGGTCGCCCGCACGAAGCCAGCCGCTTCTTGTCGTGGTCGGCCTTCGCCAGATAGGTGATGACCATCGGTGCTTCGGACTGCCCGTAGTACTGCGCGAAGATCGGGCCGAACCGCTCGATCGCCTCGGCCAGACGCACCGGGTTTGTGGCCGCCGCGCCGTAGTAGACGGTTTCCAGCGATGACAGGTCACGGGTCCGCGAGTCGGGGTGGTCCAGCAGCGCGTACAGCATCGACGGGACCAGCATCGTCGCCGTGATGCGCTTCTCCTCGATGGTTTTCAGCACCTCAGCCGGGTCGAACCTGCTCAGCACGATCATCTCGCCGCCCTTGACGACGACGGGTGAGAAGAACGTCCCGCCGGCATGCGACAGCGGTGTGCACATCAGGAACCGCGGGTTTGCCGGCCACTCCCATTCGACGAGCTGGATGGCGGTCATGGTCATCATTTCTCCCGCTGTGCCGATGACACCCTT
>DATHIT010000265.1:0-11473 GCA_035489915.1 Pseudonocardia sp.
GTAGCGGTAGTCCAGGTACATGTCGTTGAGGTGCTGCCAGGGAGTCCGTGGGTTCATCACGTTCTGCCTGGTGGTGACCGCGCCGACCTGCGGGTCGACGAACGGCATGCACACCTTCTCCGCCACGTCCGAGGCCCACACGGTGTCCGAGTCGACCAGCGCGACCAGTGGGCTGGAGGCCGCCTCCCAGCCCACGCGCAGCGCGTCGCGCTTGCCGGGGACCTCGGTCACGATCACCGTGACACCCAGCTCGCGGGCGATCTCGATCGAGCGGATGTCGGTGACGTCGATGACGCAGATGACCTCTTCGATGTCGTTGGCGAGCCACGACGTCACAGCGGCCCGGAACAGCTCAGGATCTTCCTGGTACACCGGCGTGACTACCGACACCGGTTCCCGGTGGTCGTTGACGACCGGTCGGTAGAACGTCGCCGGGACCTGGCGGATGACCCAGCTCAGCCACCGAATGAACCCCAGGATTCCCAGCGGGATGTAGACGAGCAGGTCATCCATCGATCCTCCGCGGCGGAGACCTGCGTGAGTGCCACGATCAAGTCCGTGCGCCTTGTCACAGCTATCGGGCCCACAAATGGCTACCCAAGGCTAGAGCGCCATCCGAGCCCTAACTGGGTACTAACCGTACTCTTGCAGAGCTCGTCACGTCGCCTCGATTTGATGTGGCCAGGGTCACCATCAGCGCCAGCGCGAGTGCCAGCGCCAGGCCTTCAGAAATTTCGTTAGCCTCACTATTGAGTTGCATAAGCTCGTGATGCTATACCTCACAGGATGTCTCCACCTGCGTCGACAGCCGCGGCACAGCCCGCCAAGAACTGGCTGGCGCCGCTGCTGGTGCTGATGGTCGGCAGCTTCCTGCCCCCGATGGACAGCAGCATCGTCAACGTGGCCATCTCGTTCATCCAGAAGGATCTAGGAGGTGGGGTCGACGACATCGCCTGGGTAAGCACGGCGTACTCGCTGGGACTGGCCGTGTTCGTTCCCACCAGCAACTGGCTGGCCAACCGGTTCGGGCTGACCCTGCTGCACCGCATGGCGATGATCGGCTTCCTGGCCGGTACCACACTGTGCGGGCTCGCATGGAATCTGAACAGCCTGATCGTGTTCCGGGTGTTGGAGGCCCTCCCCGGCAGCATCCTGCCGGTCATCACCATCACGATGATCTATCAGATCGTGCCCAGGGAGCGCATCGGCGCCGCGATGGGCATCTACGGGCTCGGCGTGGTCGTCGCGCCAGGCCTGGGCCCGACCATCGGTGGCCTGCTTGTCGAGGACTTGAGCTGGCGATGGGTCTTCTACTTCAAGGTGCCGTTGGGCGCACTCGCGGTGATCGCGGGCCTTTTCGTGCTGCCGAAGCTGGCGCGCGGACAGACGGCCCGGAAGTTTGACTGGTGCGGGTTCCTGACGCTCGGCTACGGGTTGGCCGCGCTTGTCGTGGTGTCGTCCAAGGGACAGAAGTGGCACTGGGACTCCTACCTGGTCATGATCCTCGTCGTCAGTGCCCTGCTGTCCCTGGCACTGTTCGTGGTCATCGAGAATGAGGTCGAGTCCCCGCTGCTCGACCTGCGGGTACTCAAGTCCTGGCCGTTCGTCAACTCACTACTGATGATCGGCGTATTGATCATTGGCCTGTTCGCGATGTCGTACTACCTGCCGGAGTTCCTGGAGAACGTCCAGGGCTACACGGCGGGAAACACCGGCCTGCTCCTGCTGCCCCAGGCGCTGGTGGGAGTGGTGCTGGTGCCGATCGTCGGGCGGCTCTACGACCGGTTCGGGGCACGGTGGCTGGCCTTCCCCGGGATGGTCCTCGTCGCACTCGCGACATACCTGCTCCGCGACATCAACGTGGACATGACCCGCCACCAGGTCATCGCCTGGACCGTGATCCGGGGGTTCGGCCTCGGACTGGCCTTCATGCCGATCATGACGAACGGGCTCAGCTGGCTGCCACCGCACCTCGTCGGCCACGGCGGCGCGATGAACAACATCATGCAGCGGATGACCGCCGCACTCGGCGTCGCGGCCATGGGCACCTTGATCAGCCACGAGACCGCCCAGCTCTCCTCCGACATCGGCGCACTGCAGACTGGATCATCCATGCCGCGGTTCCAGAACGCGGACAAGGAGACGCTGCTGGGTCTCTATCAGCAGACCCAGGCCCACGTGCACGCCATCGCGAATGCCGACATGTTCACGGTCACGACCGTGGCCTCTGTGGCCTGCGCGCTACTTGCCCTCATGCTCAAGAGAGCCCCCCGCCGACCAGCGCCCGGACCAGCACCGACGCAGGACGCGCCAGCACAGGAACCGGCCAGGCTGGCAACCGCCAGCCGTCGCGATCCCGTCAACTCCAACATGGTTCGTTAGGCTGGCTATTGAGTTCTAGAAGCAACTTATGTTATTCCTCAGCAGTGACGTCGCCGCCCGCAAGCGCTGGACCCCTCACCTCCGCGAGGTGGATGGCCCCGCTGCTGGTGCTGATGCTGGGTAGCTTCCTGCCGCCGATGGACAGCGCGATCGTCAACGTTCCCATCCCGCACATTCAGAGGGATCTGGGTGGCGGCAACGAGGACGTGGCCTGGATCAGCACGGCGTACTCGTTGGGGTTGGCCGTTTTTGTACCGCTGAGCAACTGGCTGACCGACCGGTTCGGCCTGACCCGGGTCCACCGTGCGGCGCTGGTCGGCTTCCTGGCGGGCTCCGGGCTGTGTGGGATGGCGTGGGACCTGAACAGCTTGATCACTTTCCGGGTGTTGACCGCCATCCCCGGCAGCATCGTGCCGGTGGTAACCATCTCGATGATCTACCGGATCGTCCCCAGGGAGAGCATCGGCACCGCGATGGGGCTCTACGGCCTGGGGGTCATCGTCGCGCCCAGCCTTGGCCCCACCCTCGGTGGGCTGATCGTGCAGGACCTGAGCTGGCGGTGGATCTTCCTGTTCAAGGAACCGATCGGCGTGGTCACCGTCATCGCGGGCCTGTTCCTGATCCCGAAGATGGAGGGGAACCCGAAGGTCGGGAAGTTCGACTGGTGGGGCTACCTGACGTTCGCCTACGGGCTGTCCGCGATCATCATCGTGTCAGCCAAGGGGCAGAAGTGGCACTGGGACTCCTACCTGGTGCTGATCTTGACGGTCAGTGCGGTGCTGTCGCTGGCGTTGTTCGCGGTCATCGAGAACGAGGTCGACAACCCGTTGATCGATCTGCGGATCTTTCGATGCTGGCCGTTCGTCAACTCGCTGCTACTGATCGGCGTCTTGCTGATCATGCTGTTCGGGGTGGCGTACTACGTGCCGCAGTTCCTGCAGAACGTGCAAGGCTTCGACGCCAGACACACCGGCCTCGTGCTGCTGCCGATGGGGCTGTTGATGGTGGTGGCGGTGCCGGTCGCGGGCAAACTCTACGACCGGATCGGCCCCCGATGGCCCGCTCTGGTCGGGATGATCGGGTCGGTCGTCGGTCTCAGTCTCATGTCCGGGATCAACGTGGGCATGAGTCGGGCGGAGGCCGCTGTCTGGGTCATGATCGCCATGCTGGGTGGCGCGCTCGGCATGATGCCGATCATGACCAACGGGCTCAGCTGGCTGCCACCGCACCTGGTGGGCTACGGCGGCGCGATGAACAACGTCATGCAGCGCGCGGCGTCAGCGCTCGGCGTGGCCGTCGTCGGGGTGATCGTCAGCCGATCCAGCGCACAGCTCACCGCCGACACGAGCGCACTGCAGACGGCCAGATCGCTACCCCAGTTCCGCGACGCCGACCAGGAAACGCTGGCGGGCCTGTACAAACAGACTCAAGGACACATCCAAGCCATGGCCGACGCCAACGCGTTCCTCCTCACGGCCGGGCTCGCGGTCATTGGCTGCCTCCTGGTGCTGATGCTCAAGAAACCTCCCCAGCCGCCGGCACCACGAACCGCGCCCCCGAGCAGTCCGCCAGCAAGCGATCCGCTGCCGGCCTCGAATGGAACCCGGCGAAGACTGTCCGCGTTATGAGGCGCCCCAATTGCCCGGTGGGCCCCGGTCCGCGCACCTGTCAATCGAAAGGGTTCACGTGACCGAGAAAGACGATTCCCCTGCCGCCAATGGGCAAGCGCCTCGCCGAGGAAATCGTAGCGACGTCGCAGTCAACCACGACCGAATCCTGCACACCGCCGCCCGCGTGCTGTCAGAGGATCCCAAGGCCACCATCCAGCATATTGCCCATAAGGCCGGCGTCGTTCGGCTCACCGTCTACCGCCACTTCCCCACTCGCGACGCGCTGGTCCGGGCAATCTTCGAGGCCGCCGCTATCGACACGCACCACAGTCTCACCGAGATAAGGCACTCAGAGGTTGATCCCGTCGAGGCATTGCGTCTCATTATCGTCAAGATGGCCACGATTTCGCGACGCTACCCGCTGCTGGGTATCAGCACAGACCTCCAATCGCTGTGTGCAGGTGCGGCTTACCCCACGTCCCAGTCCATCGCCGCCGCCTTCCACCAGGAAATCCTTGCAGTGATCAGGCAAGGCCGAGCTGCTGGGCTATTCCGGGCCGACCTTTCCGCCGACCTACTGGCGCAAGCCATCGTGGGAACGCTCCGCGTGGCGAACCCTGCCGCCCGGAGCCACGGCGTCGACGGCGCCAGCGTCGGAGCCCAGGTTGCTGACCTCCTGCTCAACGGCTTCGCTATCGACCCCGCGCGCCGACCGCCCGCGCGCCGACCGACACAGTCGATCAAGCCGGTATCCGCGGCGAGCCGTTCGTCGGCGCTCGCACCGCCATGACGCGCCACACCTGCCGGCGGCACAGGGGCGAAGCTAGCTGGTCTGATGGGGTGGTGGGGCTTTGCACCTGTGGGCTCACGGTTGCCGGCGGCCTAGGCTCGCCGCACCGCGCCTGGTTCCGGACGGCTGCCAGGACGATCCGCCTGGTGTGGGGATCAGCTCGTGCATTTGTGCGTGAGGTTGTGTCAGCAAAGGAGCGACACACGGATGGCCGCGGAGGTATCGGACGCCGGCGCTCCGGGACGGATCGACTTCACCACTACCGACTCCGGCGTGGCTATCGACTACTTCCAGAACGCCTATCGCACGAACATGAAATTCAGCGGGGTACGAGACGGCCAGACGTACGCGCACAGCCGCCTTGACGCGGGCCTGTTCGCCATCGACGACGTACGGCTACCCCTGCGTACGGGGGTGGCACTGGATCCGTTCAACTCGCTGGTCATCGTCAACCTGCACGCGGGCAGGTTCGAGCGCGAGTGTGCCGGGATCGACGAACGCTTCGTCGGCGGTGACGTCTTCATCGATGCCGATCCCGTCCTGCCCGCAATCTTGCGGATGTTCGAGACCCAACTTCAGACGATCATGCTCGACCTGTCGGTACTCGCTCAGGTGGCCGCCACCTCCCCCACCCGGAAACCCGGCCCGATCCGCTTCACCCGCTTCCAGCCCATCTCCCGCGTCGCCGCCGCGCACTGGAAGAACTCCGTCAACTACCTCGCCGAGCTGCTGGCCCACCCCGAACCCGCCGCCCAGCAACTGATCCAGGGATCAGCCGCCAGGTTGCTGGCCGCGACCGCGCTGGGCACCTTCCCCAACACCGCTATCACCGACCCCACCGCGCAGGACCGACGCGACGCCACCAGCGCCACCGTGCGCCGGGCCATCGCCTTCATCGATCAACACCCCGACGCCGACATCTGCGTCGCCGACATCGCCGCCGCCGCCAACGTCAGCATCCGCGCCGTCCAGTTCGCCTTCCGCCGCCACCTCGACACCACACCCATGCAACACCTGCGCACCGTCCGACTCGACCGCGTCCACCGCGAACTACTCGCCACCGACCCGGGCAGCGGCACCACCGTCACCGACATCGCCACCCGCTGGGGCTTCTACAACTACAGCCGCTTTGGCGCTCGCTACCGGCGCGCCTACGGCGTCAACCCCCGCGACACCCTGCGCAGCGAGCGTTCCCACCTGGGACCGATCGACCAGGATCACGCTCGGCCACGGGCCGAGCTTTGGCACTTGTCCAGAGTCTCGGGCAGCCGAGCCCTCGTCGAGTGATCCGGCCCCCTCGTCGTGGTCACCGGATCTGGCTTCACTGTTTCTGCCGACTTGGCTGGGCGCGCGGCCACTGTCCCCGGCGGTGCTGATCCCTCTTTGCGTTGATCCGTTGTTGACAGGTCGGTACTTCAATGGCAGGTGTGAGCGAACCTGCTTGGCTGGGCCGCGGTTTCATCCAGGACCCGCATGAGCTGTACCGGCGGCTGCGCACGACGGGGCCGGTCAGCGAGGTGCTCGCGTGGGGCGGGGTCCGGGCCTGGCTGGTCACCCGCTACGGCGAGGCGCGCCAGCTGCTCAACGATCCCCGCCTCGGCAAGGATTACCAACGCATCCTCGAACTCTTTCCGCCGGAGCTCGCGGGCGCGCATGCCACGCCGATGTCCGCGCACATGCTGCATGCTGACCCGCCGGATCACACGCGCCTGCGCCAGCTGGTCAGCAGAGCGTTTACCGCACGAACCGTGGTCGCGTTGCGGCCGAAGATCGAGCAGCTCACCGAGGAGCTGCTCGAGGCGATCGCGGGCGCCGAGACGGTGGACCTGATCGAGTCGTTCGCCCTGCCGCTGCCGATCGGGGTCATCGGCGCGTTGCTCGGGGTGCCCGAGCACGACCGCAACCGACTGCGGGACTGGGCAAACCCACTGCTGACCGAGGCCGAGCCGGACGAGATCGCCCGAGCGCAGGTCGAGCTGGCCGCCTACCTGGGTGGCCTGGTCGCCGACAAGCGGGCCCATTCGGGCGACGACCTGATCTCCGCACTGGTCGGGGCTTCCGACCAGGGCGATCAGCTGTCAGAGACCGAGCTGATCAACATGATCTTCCTTTTGATCATCGCCGGTTACGAGACCACGGTGAACCTCATCGGCAATGGCGTTCTCGCCCTCCTGCGCGACCCGGCTCGAGTGGCCGAACTGCGGGCCAACCCCACGCTGCTACCTGTCGCGATAGAGGAGCTACTGCGCTTCGACAGCCCGCTGAACATGGCCACCAACCGATACACCGTCGAACCGGTCACCGTGGGAGAGGTGACCATCCCGGCAAACCAGATCGTGCTGGTCTCCCTACTCGCCGCCAACCACGACGATGACCGGTTCGCTGACCCAGACCGACTGGACGTGCATCGGGAGGCCAACCCGCACCTGGCGTTCGGCCACGGCATTCACTACTGCCTCGGTGCCCCGTTGGCCCGGTTGGAAGGCGAGATCGCGCTCGGCCAGCTGCTGCGTCGGTTCCCCGCGCTCACCCTGGACGCGGCGGCCCCCGCGCCTCGCTACCGGGTCAGCACGTTGATGCGCGGCCTGAGCGCACTGCCGGTCCGCCTGACGGAGTAGGTCTCGGCTGCAGTGGGGCCTCAGCCCTTCTTCTCCCGCCAGCCCCGTTCGAACGGCAGCCGCCACGCGTTGGGCGCGATCAGCTGATGGACGGCATTGGGTCCCCAGGACCCCGGCGGGTAGTGCTTGACCGGCGGCGGGTCGTCCAGCAGCGGAATGGAGCGCTCCCACAACGACTCGATGCCGTCGGCCGTGGTGAACAGCGTGTGATCGCCGAGCATGGCGTCCAGCATCAGCCGCTCGTAGGCCTCCAACACATCCCCGGCCCGGTCGGTCTCCTGGGTGGAGAACTGCATGGACAGCTTCTCCAGCCGCATGCCTGGCCCAGGAGCCTTGCCGTAGTACGACAGCGACACCTTCGAGTTGTCCGCCAGGTCGAACGTGAGGTGGTCCGGCCCCTGGGTTCCGACACCGGAGCCGGCCGGGAACATAGTCCGGGGCGCCTCCCTGAACGCGATGGAAATGATCCGCATGCCCTCGGCCATGCGCTTGCCGGTGCGCAGGTAGAACGGGACGCCGGCCCATCGCCAGTTGTCCAGCCCGACTCTGAGCGCGATGAAGGTCTCCGTCTCGGAGTCGTGGGCCACCCCGGGTTCGTCCCGGTAGCCGCCGAACTGGCCGCGCACCACATCATTGGGGCGAATGGGCAACAGCGAGCGGAAGACCTTGTTCTTCTCCTCGCTGATCGCCCGGGGCTCCAGCGCGGTTGGCGGCTCCATCGCCACGAAGGCCAGCACCTGCATCAGGTGGGTGACCACCATGTCCTTGTACGCGCCGGTGGCCTCGTAGAAGTTGGCCCGCTGGTCCAAACCAAGCGTTTCGGGGATGTCAATCTGGACGTGGGAGATGAAGTTGCGGTTCCAAATCGGCTCGAACAGGCCGTTCGCGAACCGGAAGGCCAGGATGTTCTGGGCGGCCTCCTTGCCCAGGAAGTGGTCGATCCGGAAGATCTGCGACTCGTCGAACACCTCGTGCACGAAGTCGTTGAGCTCGACCGCGCTGGCCAAATCGTCCCCGAACGGCTTCTCCATGACCACCCGGGAGTTCTCCGCCAGCCCTGCGTCGCGCAGCATGGCGATGACCGCGCGGGCCGCATGGGGCGGCACGGACATGTAGTGCAGCCGGCGGGCCTCCGGGCCGAGCAGACCCTCCGCGTCCTTCACCGCCGCGGTCAGCCCCTCCGGGCCGGCGCCCTGGGGCACGTAGGTCAGCCCCTCGGCGAACCGCGCCCAGGTCTCGTCGTCCATCCGGTGGGCGCCGAAGTTCTGCGCGGCCGAGCGGGCCAGCTCACGGAACTCCTCGGTGCTGAGGTCGTCCATCGCGGTGCCGACCACCCGGAGGTCCGGGGCCAACGCCGAGGTCTCCAGGTACGCCAGGCCGGGTAGCAGCTTGCGCTTGGCCAGGTCGCCGGTGGCCCCGAACAGCACGATCACGTGCGGCGCCAGAGGCTCTATCCCTCGGCGGGAGGGCCGGGCGCCGGGCGAGGGGTAGGCGATGGTCTGCGGACGTGGAACGGTCACCCTGGAGTCTCCTGCCGACAAGTCGGGGCACCGTGCTCCCGGCAGGAACAATACCGAGCGGCTCGCTTCCGGGCAGGCCCTCGTGGCCAAGTCGCACCGGCGGGCGATCAGTTCTCCTTGTCCGGGCCGTAAGCGGCTTTCGCCGCCTCGAGGGTTGTGCGGGCCCAGGCAAGCTCGGGCTTGCCGGTGTTGGTGCGTCGCACCTCGGGCACGACCGCGACTACTCGCGGGACCTTGTAGCCGGCGAGATGTGCGCGAACCTGGGCGCTGACCACCTTGGCATCGAGCGTGTGCCCTCGCTCCGCGCTCACCACCGCGCCCACCTGCTCACCCCAGCGCGGATCGGGCACCCCCACGACGATCACGTCGCGTACCGAGGGATGGGTCAGCAGAACGTCCTCGACCTCCTGAGGATGGACCTTCTCCCCACCGCTGTTGATCACCCCCGACTGCCGGCCGAGCAACCGGATCGACCCGTCCGCAAGCAGTTCCGCGAGGTCACCGGGGACCGTGTACCGCACGCCGTTCAGGGTCGGGAAGGTCTTGGCGCTCCTCTCCGGATCATCGTGGTAGCCCAGCGGGATCGCGCCGGTGTACGCCAGCACGCCCACCCCGACGCCGCCCTGCTCGATCGCGGCGCCGTCCTCGCGCAACACCGACGTGCCCGCCGCCGGGACAAACCGCGACGGCAGGTCCCCGACCGACGAACTGACGGCAAAGGCGAACGGACCGCCCTCGCTGGCCCCCAGCGTGTCGATGATCGTGAGCGAAGCCCGCTCGTGCAGGCCGGCCTTGACCGGATCCGACAACACCGCACCCGAGCTGACCGCCCGATCCACCGAGCTCAGCTCGTAGGGCTGTCCGGCCCGCTCCGCCTCTTCCAGCGCTTCCACCAGCGGTGCCGCCACAGCGTTACCGGCCAGGACAAGCGTGTCGACCTGCTCCGCCGCAACGCCGCGCCACACCGCATGCGGGTCAAGCTTTCCTGTGGTCAGAACCGATTTGCCGCCCAGCAGCATCGTTCCGATCGTGAAGAACAGACCCGTGGCGTGCATGAGCGGGACGACGGCCATCGTCGCGCGGGCCCGCCCCTGCTCGCGGGATGAGACCGCCGCGGCAACAGCCTCCTCGAGTGTCCTCGGCATCGGCAGCCCCAGATAGCCATACAGCGGCACAGTCAGGACGTGGATGAGGTCCTGGTGCTGCCACACGACGCCTTTGGGCAGCCCGGTAGTCCCGCCGGTATAGACGAACAGCCGATCGGTGCCCGGCCGCGGCTGGCGGGCCCGAGGCTCATACGCGCCGATCAACTGCTCGGCGTCGACAACTGGCTGAGCAGGCAGCGAGTTCGCCGAGGGTCCGCCGACCCGGACGCCGACCCGCAACGAGCGGACTGAAGCAAGCGCCAGCGCGGCGTATTCCTCCAGCTCCAGCGGGTAGACGAGCGCGGTCGCTTCGCAGTTGTGCAGCAGCGCGATCAACTCGGTGGCCCCGTACCGGTAGTTGACATTGACCGGAATCGCGCCGAGCTTGAACGCGGCGAACAGGGCTTCGAGATATGTCGCGGAGTTGGGCAGATACAGGGCCACCCGATCACCCGGTCCCACCCCCATCGCCGCGAGCCCGGCGGCGAGCCGGGCGGCGCGCCGCTCATGCTCCCCGATGGTGAACCGCCTACCCGGCTCAACGACGCCGATCTCGTCCGCCATCACATCGGCGATCGACTCCCAGATGGTGCCCAGCCCGACCTTCATCTGACCGAACCGACAGGCTTCTGATCCTCCCGCGCCAGGATCAGGTCGAATTCCACCTGGGCCCAGCGGCCGTCGCGGACGCTGCCATCCGGTGCCCGGCCGCCGGTGTGTTCGGCGAACTCGGCAATCAGGCTGTCCTTCACGCCGAACACCGCGTCCTGGGCGAGGTATGGGTCGCCGGCCACGAATACGTGGGTGATCAGGGTGTGGTGGCCGGGCGCGGTGACTTTGAAGTGCAGGTGGGCCGGGCGCATCGGCCGTCGGCCGGCGGCGGCGAGCATCTCGCTCACCGGGCCGTCGTTCGGGACGAGTGCACGGGTTGCACCGACCAGAAGCGGTACTCGCCGTTCTGCCCGGTGATCTGCCAGCCGCGCCCGGCGGTGCGGTTGCCCTCGTACTGGGTGTCGTAGAGGCCGTCCTCGTCGGCCTCCCAGGCGTCGACCCGCGCCCCGGCCAGCGGAGTTTCGTCGGTGGAGCGCACCTGCCCGGAGACCCAGCACGGGGTGCCCTTGGCGCCATGCGCGAGGTCGCCGCCGAGCGGCACCTCGGGGGCGTCGTCGACGAAAAACGGGCCGAACACGGTGGACTCGGTGGCCCCGGCGGACGCCGGCGCGTTGATGCCGACGGTGAGCATGGACAGCCCGAGCACGTCAGACAGCAGAATGAACTCCTGGCGGCGGTCGTCGCACTTCTGCCCGGTCCGGGTGAGGAAGTCGATCGCGGTCTCCCACTCGGTGTGGGTCAGCCGCACGTCGCGGGCGAACCCGTGCAGGTGCCGCACCAGGCTGGTCATCACCTC
>DATHIT010000266.1:0-5807 GCA_035489915.1 Pseudonocardia sp.
CGCATCGCTCAAGACGGCGAACCCCTACCAGGACACCGTCCGGTCGATCGCATTCCGCTGGGGCTTCGGTCACCTCGGCCGCTTCGCATCGGACTACCAGGCCGCCTTCGGCGAGCTACCGTCGGTGAGCCTGCGCGCGGCCGGGTAAGTGATCAAGTGAGTGCGCGGCGGGTGGACGCCGCCGTGCTGTCTGTCAGTGCACCCGGATCTCCAGTCGGCCGCCGAGGTCGACCTCCACCAGCGCATGCCCGTCCGCGTCGGCCTTGACGGTCGCGGCCCGGGCGCCGCTGGTCGTGTAGGTGCGGTGCGGGGTGAGGCGGTCCAGCGCGAGCGTGGTGCGCACCGGCTCGCCGCCGGGCAACAGGGTGAGGTCGAGGGCGCGGCCGTCGGTGACCGCGCGGGCGACGAGCACCTCCGGGTAGGCCGCGCCAGCGAGGCGGGGGCCGGTGCGCCAGGCGTCCGGGGCGCCGTGGGCGAGCAGGTCGCGTAGGCCGCTGGGACGGCCGAAGCGGCCGAGCACGCTGTAGAGGTTGGTCAGCGCGGAGGCCTCGCCGTACCGGAGCGCCCCGTGTGCCGAGGCGACCGGCCCGCGTTCGTCCAGGGTGGCCTGGGCGGCGGCCGCGTACTCCTCGTCGCCGATCTCCCGGGCCGCCATGGTGACCGCGACCAGGCCGAACGTGTCGCGCCCCAGCGTGTAGTCGCCGGGGTCCAGCCGGTTGCTGGTCGAGAACGGCAGGGCGAGCCGCCCGCCGTCCAAGGTCAGCTGGTTCTCCCGCAGCAGCCACCAGGTGCGATGGGCGATCTCCGGAAGCCCGGCGTGCAGCCAGTACGCGGTGTTGAGCTGGATGGACGCGCTGGCCCAGAAGTTCCAGGACAGGCCGAGGTGGCGGGCGCGGATGCCGACGATCCGCCCGTCGGGCCGCAGGAACTCGGTCTCGTAGGAATCGTGCAGCCGGCCGATGATGTCCGGGACGTACCTGGTGCCGTGCAGCCGGTCGTGGCTGATCAGGGTGTTCAGCCCGTAGGTGTTGCAGATGCTGTAGACCCAGTTGGGCTCGCACGGGAACAGCGTGTAGTCCGAGCCTGCCATGTTGCGGTGGATCGACCCGGCGAGCGCGCCGAAGTCGTGGGCGTAGGCCTCGGTGTCCGACCAGCGGTAGGTGAGTCCGCCGGGCCGGGAGAAGCGGTCGTCGTTGAGCGTCTCGAACATGCCCACCATGAGGCCGTGAAAGCCGGTGAGCATGATGTTCTCCCGGTTGGCCACCGGGTCGCGGCGCGGCGACAGGTTGCCCCAGGCGTTCTCCCGTGCCCAGTAGCCCCACACCCGGCGCTGGAGCATCTTGGTGATGGCGTTGGCCTGGGCCTCAGCGAGGTACCCGGTGAACGCCGGGGTGCGGGTGAACTGCGACATCGCCACGCCGTAGCTCAGGGCGTTGAGCTGGTAGCGCAGTGCGGCCTCGCGGTACTGGTCGAGGTGGGTGAAGCCGTCGAACTCCTCGAGCGGCTGCAGCGCCAGGTCAAGCGCGTACCGCAGCCGGGCCAGGTCTTCGGGGCTGCTCTCCGCCACGGGCAGGTCGGTAGCCAGCGCGGGCGGGCCGGTGACCGCGAACTGGACCCGCGCCAGCCGGGCGTTGAGCGCGCGGCCGGTGCGGACCTGGGCCGCGTGGCGCACCCGGTGCACCAGGTGGGCGGCGACGAGCAGCACCGGGGCCACGGCGGCGACGGCCGCTACCCGCCACCCCGGGACGGGCTGGGCGCCGGCCGTGTACGCCGCGAGCACGGCCCCGGCCAGCCACACCAGCGGCGGCAGCACCACCGGCGCGGCGAACCACCAGACCACCAGCGACAGCACGAACACCACGGCGGCGGCCAGCGCCCACAGCGGGTGGCCGGTGGCGAGCAGCCCGCCGCCCGGCAGCACCACGCCGAGGCCCAGCGCGACCAGGGACGGGCCGGCGCCCAGCAGCGCTGGCAGCAGCCCCAGCAGCCAGGCCACCGCGTAGCCCAGCAACGCCCGGCGCATCCGGCGCGCGGTCACCGGGGGGACGACGCCGCGGGGTTCGGGCAGCAGCACGGTCGCGTGGCGGACGGTGCGGCCCTGGGCGGGCTGGGGTGCGATTTCGGTGGTCATCTCGTTCCTCACGTGGCGCGCAGGGGGCGCGGGGACAGGGGGCTGTGGGAGGGCCGGCGCGGCCCGGCACCGAGGGCGAGCAGGCAGCCCAGGGCGACGGCCACCAGCCCTGGACCGTGCAGCAGCAGCTCGGCCGGGCCGAACCCGTGCCCGGCCGAGGCCGACATCCCGTGCGACATCCCGGGCTGGTGGCCGGCGTCGAGGGGCACAAGGCCGAGCAGGTGCATGTCGATCACGCTCGCCACCGACCAACCGGCACCCGCGACAATCAGGCCGGAACCCCGCCGTCGCTGCGGCCGAGCCCGGTCCGCCCGACCGGTGACCGGCTTGCCCCGCCCCCGCCTCCGTTGTCTCGCCACCAGCACGGCCGCGACGGCGAGCAGCGTGACCACGACCACCAATCGCTCCAGCGGCGGCGCCTGCGCCAGCCGGGCACCGATGGCCACCTCAGCCGTCGCGGCGTAACCAGCGACCCCCAACAGGCCACCGACCAGCAGGAACCCGGCCGAGGCGGGCCAGGTCGGCCCCGCACCGCCCACCCCCAGCTCGACCGGGGCGGCCGCCACCGCACCCGACGGGACGAGACCAGGAGCCGGCCGACGAGCCGGCGGCGCGAAGCCGGCCCGGGCCGGTCGGCGCGCGGGGAACAGCCGGAACCAGGCGGCCCGCACCACCGCGATCACCAGCGCGACCGCGAGACAGCACGCCATGTCGATCCCTCCCGGTAAAGTTGACACACTCATGTATCAAGACTGGACCGTAGAAGTAGATACACACGTGTGTCAAGATGGGGAACTGTGACGGGTGTCGTACGGCCCTACCGCGGCGTGAGCGCCGACGAACGCCGGACCGAACGGCGCCAGCGCCTGGTCGCCGCGTGCCTCGACCTGGTCGGCGAGGGCGGTGTGACCACGGTGACCGCGCAAGCGGTCGCCGAGCGGGCCGGGCTGACCAGGCGCTACTTCTACGAAAGCTTCGCCGACCGGGACGCCGTGTTGGTCGAGGCGCTGGACGGGATGTTCACCACCCTGCGCGGCGACATCCTTGCGGCGCTGCACACAGCAGGTGAGGCTCCGCCGGACCGGGCCCGCGCGACGGTCCGACTACTGATCGCCACCATGGACGACCCCCGCGTTGCCCGGCTATACCTCGAGGCCCCCGGCCACCCCGCGCTCCAGGGCCGTCGCGAACAGGCCATCCACAGCTACACCCGGCTGCTCGCCGACGAGGTCCTGCGGCTCGGTCGGGACGACCCGCGCACCGAGCTGGCCGCGCTGATCCTCGTCGCCGGCATCACCCACGCGGTCACCAGCTGGCTCTCCGGCCGCATCCCGCTGGACCGCGAGGAGCTGATCGAGGAAATCGTCCGGGTCAGCGTCGCCGCGACCGAGCACTAGCTCCTAGCTAACGTCGAGTGGACGCCGCTCTGCCGGCGTAGTCCCGGATGGTTCGCTCGAGCTCGTCGAAGACCGCGCCCAGCATGGCGATGTCGACCGGGCGCTGCAGCTGCTGCATGCCCACCAGCAGGGCCATCCCGGTGGTGGCCAGCCGTTCCGCGTCCTGGGGCCCCACGCCCATGTCACTGACGATCGCCCGCAACGCCGCGTGCCGCCGTGCGTCCACGCGCTGTTGAGCCTGGCCGACCCGCGCCTCGCCGCGACCCCACGCGCGGATGGCGGCCTCGGCGTCGTGCGGCAGGGCGGTCGCCTGTCGCCGCAGCACATCCAGCCGCTGCTCGGGGCTCGCCGCCGCGCGGGCCAACTCCACGATCCGCTGGGTCTGCTCGGCCTCCCAGTGCGTGAGCAACGCCTCGACGAAGCCGGCCCAACCGCCGAAGTAGTGGTAGAAGGACCCACTCGTCACCCCGAGCGCGCGACAGAGCCAGCTGATCGTCAGCCCCTCGACCCCCTGGGCCGCGAGCTGGGTCAGCGCGGCGGCGAAGTACTGGTCCTGGGTGACCTTGAGATGACGTGGCTCTCTCGGCATCGGCCGCCCTCCTTCGCTGTGACAGGCTCAACATATCGCCTCAACCTGCGCCAATTGACTATAACATAGTCTCTGTTATGGTCTGAATCAGGTTGCAACGCAGGAGCTGAGGAGGCAGGCCCGTGCCCACCACGCGAACCTTCGACCCGTTGGACATCTCATCGCACGCGTTCTGGGCCCAGCCCCCGGCGGCGCGGGACGAGGTGTTCGCCCGGCTGCGCACCGAGCGCCCGGTGTCCTGGCACCGCCCCGCCGAGACCGACCTGATGCCCAACTCCGCGGACCCCGGGTTCTGGGCGCTGACCCGGCACGCGGACATCGTGGCGGCCAGCCGCAACGCCGAGGTGTTCGCCTCCGGGCAGGAGTTCGGCGGGGTGATGTTGGAGGACGTGCCGGCCGAGGTGCTGGAGGCGGCGCACTCCATCCTCGCCATGGACGCGCCCCGCCATGTCAAGCAGCGCAAGCTGATCAGCTCGGTGTTCACCCCGCGCCGGGTGGCCCGGATCGAGGACCAGATCCGCAACCAGGCCAGGCTGGTCGTGGACGCGGTAGCCCCACTGGGTGAGATCGACTTCGTGGAGCAGGTCGCGGCCCGGCTGCCCATGTGGACGATCTCGGAGATGATCGGTATCCCCGAGGCGGATCGGGACCGGGTGGCCGCCGCGGCCGGCGCGATGGTCAGCTGGAACGACCCGGACTTCATCGGCGACGGCGAGCCGATCGGCGTGCTGTTCAACGCGTTGATGACCCTGCACGCGGCGGCGTCCGAGCTGGTCGCGCAGCGGCGGGCCGAACCCGCCGACGACCTGATGACCGCGCTGGCCCAGGCGGAGCTGGACGGCGAGCGGCTCACCGACGGCGAGATCGCCGCGTTCTTCGTGCTGCTCTGCGTGGCCGGCAACGACACCACCCGCCAGACCTCGAGCCACACCATCAAGGCGCTGCAGGACTTCCCCGAACAGCGGGCCGCCCTGCTGGCGGACTATGACGGGCTCGTCGGCACGGCGGTGGAGGAGTTCGTCCGCTGGGCCAGCCCGGTGATGACCTTCCGGCGCACCGCGCGCATCGACACCGAGATCGACGGCCAGCCGATCGCCGCCGGCGAGAAGATCGTGATGTTCTACCGCTCCGGCAATCAGGACGAGTCGGTCTTCGACACCCCACGGCGCTTCGACATCGCCCGAAAGCCGAACAACCACGTCGGCTTCGGCGGCGGCGGCCCGCACTTCTGCCTGGGTAGCCACCTGGCCCGCATGCAGCTCAAGGCGCTGTTCCGAGAACTGTTGTTCCGGCTGCCGGACCTGCGGGTCGGCGAACCGGAGTACCTGGCCGGGAACTTCATCAACGGCATCAAGCGGCTGCCGGTGAGCTTCACCCCTCGGACCTCGGGGGGCTGAGCGATGAATCGGCGGTAGGTCTTCGGCTCGCCCCTCGCCCACGGTTCTTGGACACTGGTCAGGCTGCCTGGGACCTGGTGGTCAGCTCCGCGGAGCTGACCACGTCGTCGCCGTAGAGGTCCTGGACCCAGTTGGTTTGGTAGACGGTGTCGAGGTAGCGCTCGCCGAGGTCGGGGGCGAGGGCGGCGGCGGTGATGGTGCCCATGTCGTGCTGGTCGAGCCAGGCCTTGGCGCCGCTGACCACGGTGCCGGTGGAGCCGCCGAACAGGAAGCCGGTGCGGGCGAGCTGGTGG
>DATHIT010000267.1:0-8512 GCA_035489915.1 Pseudonocardia sp.
GCCGGTGTGCAGGAAGCCGTCCTGGTCGATGGTGGCCGCCGTGGCGGTCGGATTGTTCAGGTAGCCGCGCATGATGTTCGGGCCCCGGCACCCCAGCTCGCCGCGCTCACCCGCCGCGACGTCCAGACCGGTCGCCGGGTCGACCACCCGAGCCTCCACACTCGGCATCGGAACCCCGATCGAGCCGAGGTCGATGTCCGGCCGGTCGTGCGGGATTCCGTGCGTCCCGGGGCTGGACTCGGTGAGCCCGTAGCCCTGCAGCACGGTGGCGCCCAGCCGGTCGGCGACGGCCTTGGCCAGCGTGGCGTCCAGCGAGGCGGCGGCGGAGACCAGGATCCGCACGCTGCTCAGGTCGTAGTCGTCCACCAGTGGGCTCTTGGCCAGCGCGAGCGCGATCGGCGGGGCGATGTAGAGGTGGTCGATCCGGTGCTTGGCAATGGCGGCGAGGAAGCCGGCCAGGTCGAACCGGGGCATGGTGACCACCAGCGCCCGGTGGTGCAGGCCCTGGTTCATGATCCCGGTCAGCCCGTAGATGTGGAACAGCGGCAACGCGGCCAGCAGTCGCGAGTCGGCGTCGATCCGGCCGAGCGGGCGCAGTTGCAGCAGGTTGGCCACCAGGTTGCGGTGGGTCAGTATCACTCCCTTGGAGCGGCCGGTGGTGCCGGAGGAGTAGGGCAGCGCGGCCAGGTCCTCGGGGTCGATCCTCGGCTGCGGTGGGGGGCCGGCTTCGGCGAGGAACTCGGCGAATCCGGTCTCGGTGATCCCGGTGTTTCCTGGGTGCGCCGACCGCGCGGGAGTGTGCTGAGAGTCCCGACTCAGTGTGCTGAGATCCCCGACTCGCGGGAAGTTTGGGGTGGGTGGCTGGTGGTCGAGGATGACGATTTCGGTCACCGCGACGCCGTCCTCGGCCGCCGCGAGCCGGGCCCGGTCCAGCCCGTCGGCGTCGGTGAACAGGATGCTCGCGCCGGCGTCGCGCAGCTGGTGGGCCAGCTCGGCGGGGGTGTAGAGCGCGTTGGCCGGTGACACGGCCGCGCCCGAGGCGAGCACCCCGTGGAAGATCACCGGGTAGTCCGGGCTGTTCGGCGCGAACAGTGCGGCCACCGCGCCCCGGCCCAGTCCGCGTCCGGCGAGCGCGCCGGCCACCTTCCCGACCGCGTCGGCCAGCTCGCCGAACGTGTATCCGCGCTCGGCGGCCGCCGCGACGACAGCCGGGCGGGCGGCGTCTTGCGGGCTGAGCGAGCCGAACAGGAACTCCGGCAGGCTGGTGTGCGGGACCACGATGTCCGGGTACGGGCTTCGGATGATCGTCATGCCCGGGCCGCCTCTCCGGCGGCGACCGGCTTGGGTTCCTTGGGTAGCCCCAGCAGCAACTCGCCGATGATGCCGCGCTGCACCTGCGAGGAGCCGGCGTAGATGGTGCCGGCCCGCGCGTTGAGGTACACGCTGGTCCAGGACGCCGAGGAGTTCGGCGCCCCGGGGTCGTCGGTGTGGTACCAGTTCGGCGAGGGGCGACCGGACGGGGTGAGCGCGTCCAGGCCGAGCACGTCCAGCGCGAGCTCGGTCGAGTGCCGGTGGTACTCGCTCCAGAGCAGCTTGAACGAGGCCGCTTCGGGGCCGGGTTCCTCGCCGGCGATCAGCTTGGCGGCGGTCCGTGCCCCATGCGCGCGCAGCTGCTCGACCTGCACGTGACACCAGGCGACCCGGCGACGGATGTCCGGGTCCTCGGTCAGTTCGCGCTCCCTGACCAGCTCGACCAGCCGGTTCAACTCGTTGCGGAACCGGATCGGGGAGTGCAGCGCGCTCTCCCCGCGCTCGAACCCGAGCAGGGTCATCGCCACTGCCCAGCCGCGGTCCACCTCCCCGACCACCAGCTCGCGCTCGGTGAGCGCGTCGTCGAAGAACACCTCGTTGAAGTCGGCGTCGCCGGTGATGTTGCGGATCGGCCGTACCGTCACGCCCGGCTGGTCGAGCGGGACCAGCAGCATGCTGATGCCCCGGTGCGGGGCGGCCTGTGGGTTGGTCCTGGCCAGCACGAACATCCAGTTGGCCCGGTGCGCTCCGGATGACCAGAGCTTCTGCCCGTTGAGTACCCAGCGGTCCCCGTCCGCCTGGGCGCGCAGGGCGAGGCCGGCCAGGTCGGACCCGGCGCCCGGCTCGGAGAAACCCTGGGCGAACACGTACTCCCCGGAGACGATCTTCGGCAGGAAGCGGGCGCACAGCTCGGCGGAGGACACCCGGAGCATGGTGTTGCCCAACATGCTGATGCCGAACGCGTCGTTGTCCGAGCCGAATGGAACCCCCGCCCCGGTCAGCTCCTCGACCAGCACCACCAGCTCTCGGGCGCCCAGCCCGGCTCCGCCGTACTCGGCCGGCCACGCCGGTGCCACCCAGCCGCGCTCGGCCAGCCCGGCGCGGGCCCTGGCCCGGAACTCGGCGTGCTCGTGCTCCTCGAGCGCCCCGATGCCCTGCCAGCCCGGTGGCGTCAGCTCGGCCACGAACTGCTGCACCGCCGCCCGGAAACTATCCACCTGGTACCTCCTGAATACGCTCTGAACAGAACAGTTGCGTAGATAGACTCACTAGTCAATGCTCTGGGGAGAGTTCGTTGCGCAGGTGCTGAGGATGGCGTGAGGAGGACCGGATGGCGGACCGGCAGGGTGCGGCGACCGGGTCGGGGTCCGGGTCCGCCGGGGCGATCGGAGTTGGGTCCGCCGGGCCCGAGTCCGCCGCGGTGGTTGGTTTGACGGCCGAGCAGCTGGAGCTCAGTCAGACCGCCGCGCGGGTGCTCGCCGACGCCGCCCGCAAGGATCCACTGCCGCCGGAGTTTGCCGCGCTGCCACTGGGGTTGAACCGCCCGCTGTGGGACACCCTGGCGGAGCTGGGGCTGCTCGGGCTGGCCGTGCCGGAGTCGCTGGGCGGCGGCGGGGCCGGGCTGCTCGAGCAGTGCCTGCTGGCCGAGCGGGTGGGCGCCGCGGTGCCGGCGGTGCCGTTCGCGCCGACCGCCACGGTGACCGCGGTGCTCAGCCGGTGCGCCGGGGCGGAGGTGGCCGCGGTGCTCGGCGACGTGGTGTCCGGGGCGGCGGTGGTGGCGCCGGCGTGGGAGACGTTCCCGGCGGCGGTGGTGCCCGGGCGGCGTGGCTCGGCGCTGGTCGTGTCTGGTTCGACGGTGACCGGGACGCTCGGCGCGGTGCCCTTCGGGATGAACGCCGACCGGCTGCTGGCCATTGAACCCGGTGGCGCCGTGGTGCTGGTGCGGCTGACCGGGCCGGGGGTCCGCCGGGATTCGGTGCCGTCGCTGGACGTCATGGAGCCGCTCGCGTCGGTGGTGCTGACCGCCGCGCCATGCACCGTGGCGCCCTGGTCACCGGCGGAGGCCGGCGGCTTCCCGGTGGCGGAGATTCTCACCGTGCTGGCCGCCGAGCTGATCGGCACCGGGCAGCGGGCGCTGGACGGGGCGGTGTCCTATGCCAGGGAGCGGCGCCAGTTCGGTCGGCCCATCGGCTCCTTCCAGGCGATCAAGCACATGCTCGCCGACCGGTACGTGCAGCTGGACGCGGCCCGGCTGCTGGTGCACACCGCCGCCGCGGATCCGGGAAGCGGACCGGCCGCCAAGCTGGCCGCCCGAACCGAGTTGGCCGCGCGGACCGAGCTGGCCGCCCGAACCGCGCTGGTCGCCGCGTCCGACGCCGCCGATGCCGCCACCGGCGACGCGCTGCAGGCGCACGGGGGCATCGGCTTCACCTGGGAGCACCCGTCGCACGTGCTGCTCAAACGCGCCCGCGCCCGCCGCCAGCTCCTCGGTTCCCGCGCCCGCCAGCTCGATGCCGTCGCCGCCCATATCCTGGGGTCGTGACCGCGTAGCGTTTCAGTTGGAGTGCTACCCGGTCTTTCGCGCCCGGTAGGCCGCGACGCGTGACCTGGTCCCGCGAGCCGGGTGGGTCGTGCTCACACAGCCTGCCGGGCTCGACACAGCCTGTCGACGGGCTGTGTGAGCACGCCGCGAGCTGTGTGAGCGGCCAGCGAGGCTGTGTGAGCGCACGACGCGCTGTGCGTAGCTGTCCTCGAAGTCCTACTGGGTGACGTTTGAGCCCAGCCCGGAGTTGCGGCCCAGACTCAGTGCTCACTCCGCTGCAGGCGCCGCGCGTGTGCGAACGCGACGGCCGCCTGCTCCGCTGCTCTCGCGGCGCCAGGCTGGCATTCGGCGGCGAGCTGACGCAGCAACCGGCCCTTGGCCACATACCAGGCGGCGACGATCTCATCCGTGGCGTGCCCGCCAGGGCGGCCCATGCTCAGTCGAGTCATCTCGATCAGCGTGTTCATCAGGCCACCTCCTGGCTCGCGCGGCAACCGCGAGGTCGCCTAGAACGCTAGGAGGGCTCCGTTCGCGCAGCGTTCCGCGGCGCGGCGCACGCTCAGGATGGTGCCGAACGCCGAACGCCGAACGCCGAACTCCGGAGCCCGAACGCCGAGGGCGCCGCCCGCTGATGCCGTCGTCGGTCAGGCCGAAGCGTTCGTGGCGGCCACGGCGGCGTCGATGCGGGCGAGCAGCTCGCGCTTGCGCACGTCGTCGAGGAACGACGCGTTGATCGAGTTGCGGGCCAGCCGCCGCATCCCGTCCCCGTCGACGCCGTGGAGGCTGGCGACGGCGGCCAGGTTGGCGTCCAGGTAGCCGCCGAAGTAGGCCGGATCGTCGGAGTTGACGGTCACCATCAGGCCTCGACGCAGCATCTCCGGCAGCGGGTGCGAGGCGAGGTCGGGCACCACCTTCAGCCGCAGGTTCGACAGCGGGCACACCGTGAGCGGGACCTGGTCCTCGGTGAGTCGGGCGACCAGCCGCTCATCCTCCATGCTGCGCACGCCATGGTCGATCCGCTCGACGCCGAGCAGGTCGAGCGCCTCCCAGACGTAGCTGGGTGGGCCCTCCTCGCCCGCGTGCGCGACGGCGTGCAGGCCCTCGGCCCTGGCCCGGGCGAACACCTCGACGAACTTGGACGGCGGATTCCCCACCTCCGCGGAGTCCAGGCCGATCCCGATGATCGGGGCGCCGGTGCGGAGCACGTCGGTGAGCGTCCGCATCGCGTCGGCGGCGCTGTGGTCGCGCAGCATGGTCACGATCAGGCCGGTGCTGATCCCGTGTCGGGCCGGCGCCGTGCCGAGCGCGGCACACACGCCGTCGAGCACCTCCTCGATCGGTACTCCGTGCGCGGTGTGGGCCTGCGGGTCGAGGAAGACCTCCGCGTGCACCACACCGGCCGCGGCGGCCCTGCTGAGGTAGGCGTCGGTCATGTCGGCGAAGTCCTGTGCGGTACGCAGCGTTGCCATGTTGGCGTAGTAGAGGTCGAGGAAGGACTGCAGGTCGGCGAAGTCGTAGCGGGCGGCGAGGTCGTCCACGTCGTGGTAGGGCAGCGGCACCGCGTTGCGCTCGGCCAGGCGCAGGATCGTCTCCGGCTCCAGGGTTCCCTCCAGGTGCAGGTGCAGCTCCGCGGTCGGCAGGGTCGTCATGGGATGTTCTCCTCGCCCGTGTTCAGCGCGTCAACCAGCATGGTGAGCATGCGGTCGTGGACGGCGGCGGTCCAGCGCCGTGGTGACGGTGAGCGAGACAGCGGTCACCCGGGAGAAGAACGGTGAGCTCCCGGACCTCCTGCTTCGGTGGCCGGGTCAGGTCCCGATTCCCGCGGCATGCTGAACTCGGCGGGCGCGCCCCGCGGTGACCGAGGAACCGCGGCTGGTCAGCGGCGGCTTGTCGGACCGCGGCGGTGTCCGGCCATCTCCTCGAGGCGACGGATGCGCTCGGCGATCGGCGGGTGGGTGGAGAACAGCGTGGCCAGCCCGCCGCCTGCGCCGAACGGGTTGGCGATCATGAGGTGGGCCTGGGAGACCAAACCCGGGTCCGGCGGCAGCGGCAGCGCGCGGGTCCCTCGCTCCAGCTTGCGCAACGCCGAGGCCAGCGCCAGCGGGTCCCCGGTCAGCTCCGCGCCACCGGCGTCGGCCTGATACTCCCGGGACCGGCTGACCGCCAGCTGCACGATGGCCGCCGCGATCGGGCCAAGGAGCGCGATCAACAGCAACCCGATCGGGTTGCGGTCTTCGCCGTCCGGGCTGCCGAAGGGCCCGGCGAACGCCGCCAGGTGAGCCAGGAAGGTGACCGCGCTGGCCAACGCGCCGGCGACGCTGGCGATGAGGATGTCCCGGTTGTACACATGGCTCAACTCATGGCCCAGGACGGCGCGCAGCTCCCGCTCGTCCAGGATCCGCAGCAGGCCGACCGTGACACAGACGGCGGCGTGCCGAGGGTTGCGGCCGGTGGCGAATGCGTTGGGCGCCTCAGTGGGGCTGAGGTAGACCCTGGGCATCGGCTGGTGCGCCTCTTCGGCGAGCTCGTGGACGATCCGGTAGAGCACCGGCTGCTCGTACTCGGTCACCGGCTGGGCCCGCATCGCCCGCAGCGCCAACTTGTCCGAGTTGAAGTAGGCGTAGCCGTTCATGCCCAACGCCAGCAGCAGGGCGATGATCAACCCGGTGCGGCCGAAGAAGGAGCCGACCAGCACCACGAGTGCACTCATCGCGCCCAGCAACACCGCGGTCTTCAACCCGTTGATGTACTTCCGCACCGTTGCCTCCTTCCGGTGATCCGCGCCGGGGCCGCCGGTGTCCCGGCCCCGCCGGGTCAAGCCAGGGCGACTTGGACGGCGGCCAGAATCGGGCCAGGGCGGGCCGCGATCGGGATGTTCTGGACGAACACGCTCGGGGTGCCGGCGACGCCGCGCTCCACCGCGCGCTCAGTCACATAGGGCGGCCAAAGCAGGTAGCGGCCTCGGCGAATCGCCTCGGCGAACCCGGGGTCGGTGATCCCGACGGCCTCGCCCAACTCCACCAGCTGGCCGTCGGTGAGACCGGGGCCGCCCTCCGGGGGCTGGTTGGCGAACAGCGCGTAGGCGTACTCGGGGAACCTGTCATAGTCCGCGGCCGCCCCAGAGGCCGCCGCGGAGCGGGTCGAGTAGCCGGTGGTCGAGACCGCGTCCAGGAAGTTCATCGGGTGATAAATCAGCGTGCTGAGTCGATCGGCCACCAGCTTCTCCAGGGTGGGCCCGGCCATCAGCTCGAACTGCTTGCAGAACGGGCACTGGAAGTCGATGTACGCGTCGATCTCCACTGGCCCCACTCCCAGGGCGATGCCGTCGCCGGCCGGCGTACTCCCTCGCGGAACTGGGATCGAGAGTTCAGCGGCTGTGCGGGCTGCGCGAGAGGCCATGGGCACGACGGTCCCGGTCAGCGCGGTCGGACGCCTCGGCCCGGCGGGGCTGGACCGAGCTCCCGGGATCGTCCCTACGGGTCGGGTCATCGCCCGGCGCCGGTTCGGCACCCTGAGGTAGCCGGGCACAGGCGCTCCCTGGCGACGCTCGGGAGGAGCGGGGCGATGGGCAGTGCGGCGATGGGCACTTCGGAGCCACTACTGATCCTGATCCTGGGTGCGCTGATCGTGGCGATCGACGGCCAGGTGCTGTTCCGCGGCAGCATCGGCTACCTGGCCGAGGTCTACCAGCCCGCGCATGCCCGCCAGGTCGCCAAGCTGGCCACCGTGCTGTTCCACCTGGTCATGCTCGGCTGCGTCGCGCTGGTCGCCTCGATCAACCTTGAGCCGGATGCGGACATCCAGCCGGTGCTGGCCCGGGTCGGAATCCTGCTGCTGCTCACCGCCTTGGGGCACGGAGTCACCATGGCGGTGCTGTCCAGGCTGCGCGAGCAGCAGCTGAGCACCCTGCTCGCGGAAACTCAGCTCGCCGTCCAGCACCGGGCGGTGCCCCGGCACCCCGTCCGGCCCGGACCGGGCCCGACGGGCCAGACCAACGGCCACCGGGACACCCCAGCGCCGACCGGCGACGCACCGTCCGACGATCCCGGATTCTGAGCGGGACTAGCCCGGGCTGAGTGGGTGTCCTCGGACGTGGGAGACCACCAGCTCGGGCACCGGCGCCGCCCCGGTGTCGGTGGTGGCCTTGGCCGGAAAGTCGAAGACGCCGATCATGAGCTGCATCGGGTAGTCGGGCGCCTGGTCGAGGCGGCGGACCACCTCACCGTCGACGCTGAACGCCAGCGATCCCGGCCGCCAGTCCACGCCGTAGGTGTGGAATTCGGTGATATCGATGCCGAGCGGGTCGGCGGAGAACTCCTGGGTCAAGGTGGGGTCGCCGAGCTTTTTCACCCCGATGCCGACGTCGGCGGATTCGTCCCGGACCGTGTCGCCGAAGATCTCCGCGACGCAGATCTCGCCGGCGCGCTCGGGGCGGTCCTCGATGCCCGACATCCAGAACGCGAACATCGAGCGCGCGCTCAAAACGCCGCGCATCCGCACCTCGACGTGCCCGTAGCGCGGGGTGTAGCCCCACATCGTCGGCTGCTCCTCGCGGACCCGCAGCCCGTCCCGGAACGGCTGCTGGCCGACCGTGCTGCCCAGCGGACCGGCAAAGATCCCGCTCTGGACGCACGAGACGCGCAGTGGCTCCTCGTGCAG
>DATHIT010000268.1:0-7513 GCA_035489915.1 Pseudonocardia sp.
TTCTCCCGGGTGTACACCGAAGGCACGGGCACCATTCCGGACGGCGAGTGGCAGGACGCGCTCGACATCAACTTCCTGGCCGCCGTGCGACTCGACGCCGCGCTGCTGCCGCACCTGCGCGAGCGGGACGGCTCGATCATCCACGTGTCCTCCGCGATGACCCTTTCCCCGATATTGCCGCTCCTGCACTACGCCTCGGCGAAGGCCGCCCTGGCTGCGTACAGTCGCGGTCTGGCTCTCGAGCAGGCCCCCCACGGCGTGCGGGTCAACACCGTCAGCCCCGGCAACGTCGCCACACCGGGTGCCGACGTGGCGCGCGAGTCCCTCGCCAAGGGACTCGGGGTGGACCCGACGGCCATCTTGTCTAGCGCGCCACTCGGCCGGGGCGGCGTGCCCACCGACGTCGCGGAGCTGGTCGCCTTCCTCGTCTCCGACCGGGCGTCCTGGATCACCGGGCAGGACTTCGTTATCGACGGCGGCGAGTTCCCCCGGACCTGGACCTAACCGTGCGGTCGCGCGGGCCGGGCAGCCCAGAGCCACGGCCGGCCCGCGCGGTAACACCTAAGGGGCTGTGCGCGCGATGTGCCCGTGGGCATCGAGGGGCCTTTGGTCCAGAAGGCGGATTCCGAGTGCTGACCAGTACCTCTGGATGCTGTTTGGGCTGGTCGGTGCGAGAAGCATCGGGCCGAGTTCCGGACCGGGCCGGCGGCCGTCAAGGAAGTCTCGCGGAGACAGGCCGGCGGGATGCACTTCCATGACCTACGCCACTCGTACGCCACCTGGCTCGCAGACGACGGCGTGCCGGTGAACATGGTGCAGCGCGTGCTCGGTCACGAGAAGTCGTCGACAACGCTGGACCTCTACACGCGCCGTACCGACAACAGCGCCCGGATCCTCGACGCGCTCACCGATGACGACGACGAGGACGGCGGCGCGGCGGGTGTGCTGGCCCGGACGTGAGCGAGGGGGAGGGTCTGCTGCCTTTTCGCTGCCTAGCAGCCCCGTAGAAACCAACTCGGCCTGGTCACTGTCCCCGATGTGGGGCGCTGACCAGGCCGTATGTTGGTGGGCGATACTGGGATTGAACCAGTGACCTCTTCCGTGTCAAGCAATCATCGCGTCGCCGCTGCCTCACGGTAGATGCAGGTCAGCGGGCCCGTGGCGTCCGTACTCGTCCATCCGTATCCACCGGAATCGGTGTCGGTTGTCAAGCAGTTCGTCAAGCATGCCTCGGTGATGTGGCCGAGGCGGGTCAAGCGGCTGAAACAGCTGGGGGAGACCCACTCCTACTGTTTCAGCCGCTTGTGACGCTGTGACAGTAAAAGAGAGAGGGTGATCTTGAAAACGGATCCCTCTCAGTGCCCTGTCACTCGACTGTCACTCACGTTTCCGCTGGTCAGAGCCTCGGGGTGACAGAGTGACAGCTGTGACAGTTCGGACGTACCCCAACTGTCACTCCACGGCTCGAAACGGTTGGTGCCAAATGGTCTGCCTCGGCGGAGCGTCTTCGCCATGGTGAGGGGTTCGGGTCGGGCGATGGTCGCCTCGCGGCGGCTGGCTCACCAGGCGGCTGTTCGAGATCCTGGGGGCTGGAAGTACCTGGACTGACTCAGCCAGACCTGCCGTTAACCCTGGGCTAGGCCGTTCGGACGAAAAACAGCGCTCGTCCCGGATTAGTCGCGACCAAACCAGAATCAGCTGTAACGCCAGTCACAACACTGGCGACCCTCTCAGCAGTCACACCAAGAGAAAACGGAATCTACCTCATGACCGAGCAGATGCCTCCGGTCCCCCCGCCCTACTACCAACCCTACGGCTGGGCCCCACAGCCGCCCAGGACCCACGCCGAGATGACCTGGCAAGACCTGATGGCGTGCATCACCGCGTTCTTCGGACTCTCCATTGCCGCCCTCGTGTTGGGCTGGCACTCCCACGACCAGGCCAAAAAGGTCGGGTTGAAGATGCACGCCGCAGGCATGGTCGGGCTCATCTTCGGGGCTTTGGGCACCGCCGGGTGGACGATGTTCTTCCTTCTGATGTGGATCGGTTTCGCCGCCAGTGCCGCGAAGGGCAACTGACCATGACCGACACCCTGCCCCCGCCGGCCACCGCGCCGGACGACCTGCCACCGCAGCCGCCGCTCGTCTGGAACCCGAACACCCTGACTTGGCAGATAGCGCCGCCACCGCACGATCCCCCGCCGCCGAACTCCCCGCCGCCGAACTGTTCGCCGGCAAGCCCTACGACGAGGTCTACATCAGCGAGATCGCCGAGGCAGCCGGTGTCGCGCACGGCCTGCTCTTCTATCACTTCAAGGACAAACGCGGGCTGTACCTGGCGGTCCCGCCGCCACCGCCGGAGCGGACCACGACCCGGCGAGCACCGCACACCCCCCGGCGGCCGGTTCAGCCGGCGGCGCGCTTGCGCGGGTCGGACGGGAACGCGCCGGCCCCGATGCACCGGTCCGACCACGCGGACACCTTCTCCAGCACCGGGGTGAGCTGGTGGCCCAGGGCGCGGATCAGGGTGCGCTGGCTGGCGTCGGTGTGGTCCTCCACCCGGGTGCGGAACCGCCAGCCGTCCTTGGTGAGCTGCCAGTCGGCGATCAGCCCTGACACGGTGAGGCGGGCGATCGCGGGTGCCGTGGCCTCCTGCGACCAGCCCCGGGTGTGGCTGTACTCGCCCAGCGGGTAGCCCAGCCACAGCTCGGTCAGGATGTTCATCTCGCAGCCGTCCAGCCCGGCACCGACGCAGGTGGCCACGTGCCCGTCGCCCCGGTGCTCGCGCACCACGTCGGCGGCCCGCCACAGTCGCGCGTACGGGTCGTCCAGGATCGGCGCGGCCCGCAGCGCGGAGAACAGCGGGCGGCCGGCGCCGTCGGCGGCCGCCGCCGCGAGCTCCAGCGTCTCGGCCACCTCGAGCACCTCGGCCTCGGTGGTCACGTCGCCCAGCACCCGGCGCAGGCTGGCCCCGACGCCCCGGTCGCGCAGCGCGATGAGCTCGGTGCGCTCCAGCTTGCCCAGGCCGTCGGTCCACAGCCGGTCGATCGCCTCCAGCGGGAACACCGCGAACGCGGCGGCCACCACGGAGGACGGCACGTCACCCAGCGACGACCCCCGCCCGCACACGTAGGCGGACATGAAGTCCAGCCCGTGCACGGACAGAGCCTGGTAGACCTCCTGCGCCCACACCGCGTGCATGGCCAACGGCTCCAGCGCGTCCCGTAGCTGCCGGGCCGGCCCACCGTCGGTGACGATGGGCGGGCACATGGTGCCTTCGGGTGCGGTACTGAAGAACGTGGCGACGGCGGCCTCGTAGTCCATAGGCGGGAATTTAGTGGACCCGGTTCTGGCTCGACGGTCGCCACCCCCATCAGGACGTGCGACAACGGCCGGTCCTCGTCCCTAGGCTGGGAGCAGGGTGATCCGGCGAGCGCCACGATGACGGACGTGATGACGGCGGACAGCTGGGCCCCGGTCACCGCCGGAAAGTGGCGATTCCCGGGGACAGAAGCGATCAAGCTCCGCGATGTTGGTCGGCAGGACCTGTGTGTATGTGATGGGTTCGCTCGGTCGTTGCCCGAACCGGCTCGACGGGATGGTCGGCGGCCAGGGGTGCTGCTCGCCGGCAGCATTGAGTACCGCCGCGATCTCGCGTCGCGCTGCGGGGGGCAGCCGTCCGGTGCGGCCGGCGACTCGAAGGCGGCCGAGGATCCGTGCTTGGGGCTGGGTGCGGCGCGGCTCCATGACGAATTCTCGGTGAGCTCTTCCATGATCAGGTTCACGAACCAGATCTGATGGGCGGTGTCAGGGCGCGTGCTCCGGATCTGCTTCGGACAGCGGCGTCACGTTGCATCCGACGTTCCCCCGGGCAACCGTGCGTGAGCTTGGGGCGACGACTGGGTCGCTGAGGCCGAAAAAAGATGGCGACCAATGAGGACGCGATGCGACATATGAGTAGTGGAGGGCGAGTATGGAATCAAGTAGTCTATGAGAACGTCAGCCATGACCCTCTGAAAAGGATGTCGACGGCCTGACCGCCCGGCTGAAACTGGTAGCGATAGTCGACATCCGGCGCCGGCACTGGTAGTGGGCTCGCGGTCGTGACGGTCGTATTGTTCCGCGTCCCAATAGTTGGTTGCCCCACGCCAGAGAGACGATCGAATGTAAACCACGTGCCTCTTGTTGTAGCTGAAGCAATGGCGCCGAGTTCGTTCAACCGGTAGGTGTTGTCCGGGAAGAAGTGGAACCCGTAGGTCGCGCCAGCGGATCCGGTCGAATATATCCAATCTTTCTTGGGCCAGTATAGGGGACTCTTGTAGATGTTCAGAGCGGCCGTTCCGACGCCGACGCTTGACATCATGTCGTTTCGGATGTCGCCGCGGCAACCTCGTACCCCGAACGGGCCGCTGGCCCACGGCTCCATGTCGCGGCAAGCGCTGTCGGCGGGCAGGTGGGTCCGCCCACCGCCGAATGCCACATGCTCGAAGCCGGTCGCGCTGAAATCCCCCACGACTTGCCACGACGAGACGGTTTCGTCGAAGCCGTGCACCGACAGGTCGGGGACATCGCTTGTGATGTGAAGAACCTGACCTTCGAAGTTGATATGCTCGTAGAGGTGGACGCCGGGTGCCAATCTATTGTTGGCCAATCTCACGAGTTCGGCTGCTCTGGCCCAGTAATCCTCGGCGTCGGCCACAGGACCCATGACGGCCATCTCCGCTTCGTCTTCGGTCGGATCGGGTCGATCCTAGACTCGCAGGTTGATTTGCTGACAGCGTCGGCCGTCTCCGAGGGTCTCCACAAGATGGATCAGCCGATTGTCGCAGTGCTGCGCGTCGGCCTTGATCTTTCATCGGATGGCCTGGTCGATAGCGGCACTTGTCGTTGGTGATCTTCACCTCCGTTCGAGGTCTTCGTGCCGGGTGCAGGTCGTGATCTGCGCCAGAGGGAGCTACCGAGACTCGACACTAGTGGGTGAACCCGTTAGTTCGTCGGGGGTTGCCAGGCTGTGGGGTCGTTGAGGTAGAGCCCGCAGGCGCAGTCGAGAGCTTCTTGTGGTGTACCCGCGGGGTAGCCGCTGGGCAGAACTGAGGGGTCGTAGTCGTCGTGGCTTGCGCGGTAGATGGCGAATCCCCAGGTGGTTGCGGATCCGTTGTATCGCAGCCGGAATAGCGGCAGTGTGGTGCCGTCAAGTAGCTCGCCGGTTACGTAAGTGAATGCTCCTCGGTGGCGGATGTGTACGTTGGCGAGTTGGGGCCAACGTTCCCGCGCTCGGGCTTGGATGCGTTGTCCGAGCGAGGCTTTGGTTGAGTCCGGTGCGGTAGCCACGGTGCTTATTATCCCGGATGGGTGTGTCGGAGGTATTAGCGCACTGGCGTGTCGGGCAGGGTTTCGGTGACCTGTTCGATCGTCGTCGAGGAACTCGATATCGTGCCGATGCGTAGTCCGTTCGTTGTGAGCCTGACCGTCGAGCAGCGGAGTGAGTTGGAAAATTTGTCACGTCGGGTCAGGATGCCTTATCGGGAGGTGGTGCGGGCGCGGATTGTGCTCGCCGCGGCGGATGGTGAGTCCAATGCCAGCATCGCCCGTCGCTTGATGGTCTGTGTGGACACCGTGCGTGTGTGGCGTAAACGGTTTTGTGTGCACGGGATCGGTGGACTGGTTGATCAGCCACGCAGTGGCCGGCCGCGAATCTTTCCGGCCACGGCGGTGGCGGAGGTGAAGGCGTTGGCCTGCGAGTTGCCCGCCCGCACCGGGGTGCCACTGGCCCGCTGGAGCTGCCCGGAGCTGGCTGAACAAGCCCGCCTGCGGGGGATCGTCGAGCAGGTCTCGGCGTCCACGGTGCGCCGATGGCTGACCGCGGACGCGCTGAAGCCATGGCAGCATCGGTCCTGGATTTTCCCCCGCGATCCTTACTTCGCGCTCAAAGCCGCCCGGGCGCTGGATCTCTATGCCCGCGTGTGGGAGGGCGAGCCTCTCGACGAGAATGACTTCGTTCTCTCCGCCGACGAGAAACCTGGTGTCCAAGCGCGGCGGCGGATTCGCGCGAGCTTACCGCCGGGTCCCCAGCAGCCGATGCGGGTGGAAGCCGAATACGCTCGCGGTGGCACACTCGCTTATTTCGCGGCCTACGATGTGCACCGCGCGCACGTGATCGGCCGCTGCGAGCCAACCACCGGAATCGCCCCGTTTTCTCGCCTGGTGAACCAAGTGATGACAACCGAGCCTTACGCCAGTGCGCGCCGGGTGTTCTGGGTCGTGGATAACGGCGCATCCCACCGCAACTGGGCCGCGGCCGCACGAATGAATGACGCCTACCCCAACGCCCACATGGTCCATCTACCGGTCCACGCATCGTGGTTGAACCAGGTAGAGATCTATTTCTCGGTCCTCCAACGCAAAGCGCTGACTCCGGACGATTTCCCAAACCTTGACGCGGTCGCCGGGCGGCTCATGGCCTTCCAAGACCACTACAACCGCACAGCCCAACCGTTCGACTGGACCTTCAACCGCACCGACCTCAACCAACTCCTCGCCCGGATCAGCCGCCACGAACCTGACGCGCCACACCCGGCCCCGGCCTGATCAACCCCGGAGGAACTAACTGACTCACCCACTAGTCTCTTCGGGCCCAGCGGTAACAGCTGCCTTCGTTCGGCGATAGAGCTGGCGCGGCTTGGGCTGGAAGATCGACACCCGGGCGCACGGGGGCCAGGTTGTTACCGCCGGTTCGATCGTGGGCGCCCGGGCCTACCGGGTGCTGGCCGAGCGCGACCCGGCGCCGCTGCCGGACTGGTTGCTCGATCGGCTCACCCCGGATCCGCTGCCGGCCGCACCGGCTGTTCCGATCCGGCCCGACCGCGACCAGCGCGACCGCTACCTGAGCGCGGCGGTACACGGCGAGTGCGAGAAGGTCCACAACGCAGCGGTCAGCCAGCGCAACGCCGCGCTCTACACCGCCGCGCTCGCCCTCGGCCAGCTGGTCGCCGGGGGCGCCCTGTCCGAGGCCGACGTGGTCGCCGCGCTGGTCTCGGCGGCGGCCAGACATATCGCTCTCGGCGCCTACAGCGAACGTCAGGCACACCAAACCATCGCCTCCGGTATCCGCGCAGGGGCCAACCGGCCGAGGCAGGTGGCGGCGTGAGCGTGGCGCCAGATCGACCGCTGCGGGTCGTTCCCGACCGCCCCGTCACTGCCTACCGGGCGGACGACCTCATGGCCGTCGAATTTCCGGCCCCGAACTGGGCGGTTCCCGGGTTGATCGCCGAAGGGGTCACCCTGCTGGTTGGCCCGCCCAAGGTCGGCAAGTCCTGGCTGGCGCTCAACCTCGGAGTGTCCTTGGCGGCCGGGACCCCTGCGCTCGGGTTGATCCCGGTCGAGGCCGGCCCGGTGCTCTACCTCGCCCTGGAAGACACCCCGCGCCGGTTGCAGAACCGGATGCGGAAGGTCCTGGCCGGCCAGCCGGCATCCCGAGACCTGACTCTCGACACCTACTGCCCACCGATGCCCGA